>CAZNMS010000143.1:0-18033 GCA_964573505.1 uncultured Planctomycetaceae bacterium
TGCCGATCTTTCAGCGCTAAGAGCCGAGCGTTGTCGTCGTCGCATGGGATTCGATCCCTGTCATTGACGCACAACGATTTCAGTTCTTCTTGAAGTCAACCGCGACAAACGCAAGCACGACGCGCCCCGGCCCGCAACCGCTCTGTATCGGCCTGCGCCGCATGCTCGACTACTCCCGAGCACGGCAAATCTTCCGCCCTGATGTGACCCGTTGAGTTGTGTGTCAATGACAGCCGCCTACGTCCGTGCCGAGTTCCGGCTGCATTTGAACCGAGCATTCAATGCGGAAGCACAGACTGGAAGTCCATGCTACGCGGACGAGCTTCGAAGGCAGCGGCGTTAGTGGCTTCCAGCAGCATGACTCGCGTGCCACTCATCAGTCGGATTGACTGCGACTTTGCGGCATCTCGGTGAGTCATGACGCGATGGCGGCGAGAGAACTCGATCACATCCGGTTGTGCTGCCTGCGCAACCTTCATGGAAAGGTCGCTACCCCTCTGCCATGCTCCGCCCGCTCAATCTCTCGTGCTTGAATGAGGTTTCGCATGTATCTCCGCATGGCAAAACGCGCGTTGTTGGAACTCGATAAACGGCTGCTCGCGAAGTTTGTTTGGAACATGGGCGTCAAAGGCGCGCTGTCCGTTTTCAAGTTCAAACGACGCCTCAAACGCGGCGAGTACTTCCCGCCATTTCTCTATGTCTCCGTCATCAATAGCTGCAACTTGCGCTGTCAGGGTTGCTGGGTCGACGTCGCAGCGAAGCAGCAGCGGATCGACTTCGATGCGATGAGCAAACTCATCACTGACGCAAAGGCAATGGGTAACGTCTTCTTCGGCATCGTCGGCGGCGAGCCCTTCATGCACCCCGAGCTGCTGCGCATCTTGGCCGCGCATCCTGATTGCTACTTTCAGGTTTTCACGAACGGGCACTTCATCACCGATGAGGTCGCGAAAGAACTTCGTCGCATCGGCAACGTGACGCCGTTGATCAGCATCGAAGGCAACGAGATCGTCAGCGATACGCGGCGCGGACGAGAGGGCGTCTACTCGAAGTCGATGGAAGGCATTCAGAACTGCCTCAAGAACAAAGTCTTCACTGGCGTTTGCACGAGCGTCTGCAAGAACAACATCGACGACATCCTCACTGAAAAGTGGATGGACCGGCTGATTGAAATGGGCGTGCTTTACACATGGTTTCACGTCTATCGCCCAATGGGACCGGATGCCTGCTCGGACCTTTGCTTAAGTCCGGAAGAGCAATTGCGCATACGCAAGTTTGTCGTTGAGATGCGCGCTCAGAAGCCGATCGCCATTATCGACGCGTACTACGACGGCGAAGGCAAAGCACTTTGTCCGGCAGCAACGGGGATCTCGCATCACATCAATCCATGGGGCGACATCGAGCCGTGCCCGATCGTGCAATTCTCCAAAGAGAACATTCACGACACTTCGACGCCATTGCGCGACAAGTTCATGAAGTCCGAGTTCCTCGCTGACTTCCGCAAGCTTGCCGCATCGACAACGCGCGGCTGCATCGTTCTTGAGCGACCCGAGTTGCTCGAAGAATTGGTCGTGCTGCACGAGGCGAAAGATTCAACGGCGCGCAAGACGGCACTCGCTGAGTTGCAGGCGATGACCGTTCGAACTTCGCAGTTCAATCCCGGTCAAGAGATCCCCGAAAAGAGTCTTGCTTACCGCTTCGTGAAGCGGCTCTTGTTCAACGACTTCGGCGCCTACAACGGCTACGACCATAGTCAGTCTGCGGCTCCCGGATTGCTGACCGCGCGGCTCGCTCAAGCGGCACCGACTGCCGTCGCTCCGCAGCACGCTGACGCGACGACTCCGACTCGGACTTGATCCGAGTGTTTGACGCCGCGTTCGCTGCGGGCCATTTGCGTTGCCTGCTTCAATGTTTGCAGCAACGACCGTTGAGGCCGCGATCACACATCGCGATGACCTAACAACAACTCCGACTTCATCACCTCATGAGGACCGACAACATGTCTCAAGATCCGAATGCACCGCCGCCACTCGTCACTCCGCAATCGTCGCAAGCGAGTGATGGTCCCGAAAAGCCGATCTTTCTGTTCTCACATCCGAAGATCGTCTTTCTGTATCCGACCTTCATCGTCGCGCTGATCTGCGGCTTGATCTCGCTCTTCATCGGAACGACTCCGGTGACGATGCCCGGAGCTGACGGTGCTGAAGTCGTTAAGCACGTCGCAACGCGCGCGGGCGAAGTGACGACAATGGTTTTCATGTGCGTCTTCGCGTTGAACATGATCGTGCTGACGTTCGACTTTCCGCGCACAACTTCGCTGACGTTGTTCTTCTTCGCGGCTGCTGTCGGAATGGGGCTCTTCTTGCTGTTCCACTATCACCCCGAACTCTTCGGAGTGATCGGCAAAGTGTTTGAGTCGATGAAGCCCGTCGCGAACGCATCGTTTTTCTTCATGTTCTCGGCCATTCTGTTCGGCTTCTATCTGCTCGTGCTTGCTTCGCTGCGATTCGACTACTGGGAAGTTCGCCCGAATGAGTTGCTGCATCGGCACGGCATCCTCAGTGATCTGAAGCGGCACCCGTCTCCGAACATCCGCATCGACAAAGAGATCAACGACGTCTTCGAGTACTTCTTGTTGGGCTCGGGCCGACTGATCATTCATCCGACGAATGAGCCGCGCGCGATCGTGCTTGAGAACGTGCTCTTCATTGATCGGAAGGAGCAGCAACTCACGCGACTGCTCGGAGCGCTGCAAGTGCATCTGACGAACGATCGCAACGAGCAGACTTAACTTGCTCTGCAGACTGAGGCATTGAATGGGGACGCATGAGACCGATTGGTCGCGTGCGTCCCTTTTGCTTTATGTCCCCGCTCGCTTCATCGCTCCGAAAGCGGCGTAGCACGAGTTCTTATGCAGCAACTCGACTTCGCTGAATCCGACATGCTTCAGCACTTCCAATTGGAACGGCACTGAGCGCGGAGTGTCTTCAGCGATGATTCTCTCAAAGAGTTCGTCGCGGTACGCATCGCCGCCGACCGACGTCAGATACTCGCCGTAGCGCCGCCAATGAATGACCTGCAATGCCGGGACGGAGCTTTCGACGATGTCGAAGATCCATAAAGACCCGTTCGGCTTGAGTGCTTCGAAGAGCTTGCGGAAGACGGCATGCCATTCGTCCGTCGCGCGTAAGTGATGCAGCACCGCCGACGCAGTGATGATGTCGAATCGCTCGCGACCGAGTTCTGCGGCGCGGATGTCCGACTGAATCACATTCAACGAGCCCGTGAGCTTCGGTTCGATTCGTTCGCGTGCTCGACGCAGCATGTTGGGGCTGAGATCGAGCAACGTGACGTTGAGCTGCGGAAACCGTTCAAGCAGCTTGAGCGAGTAGTTCCCGCCGCCGCAGCCGACATCCAGAAAGTCTCGTGCATGCGGAGTCGTGACCGCTGCCGCTTCGGCAATGAGCGCCATCGTGAGCGGCGCGTCGACGGTCGCAAGCTGTCCCGTCTCTAGATTGGTGTAGATCTCAGTTTCGTCGTCGAACCGCTGCCGGATTTCGTCGACCGTCGATTTCGGAGTGCTCATAGAACCTTTTCTCAAACGCATGTCTTCGCCCCGAAGGGGCCTCGGATTTCAGCCTACGGCAAGCTCGCAATAGCGAGCGCCGCCCTCGGAACAGAGGCAATTCATGTCGTGCCCTCTTCGGGAACTCATCGAACGGATTACGCCATCACGAACGACAGGTTTGTTGGGGCGAGTCTTATCCGTGTGGGAAATATCCGTGTGCGAAGTCTTTGGGCAATTCAGCTTCGCACACGGATATGTCTCACACGGATGAAGAACGCAGAACTCAATCGTTGTTGCCAACTCACACTGGATTGCGGCGTCGAGCCGAGCAACACCGCTGCGGCGCGGAATGGCGAGACTGTATTTTTAATTCCAACAACGACGTCGCGGGCGGACGATCAAAGTAGTGACGGCAGAGGACGATTCATACGACTCGGCGGCTTACGACCGAGGGCCGCGCTCATGACCGCCGCGGTAAATCTGGCGCTCCTCGCTTGAACCATCAGCAGCGATCTGCGACGCATCAGCGAATTGACGCGCGAGGACTTCGAAGTGACTCGCGCTCTTGCTTCACCTCAACGATCGAGGACCGCTCAATGGTGTCGCGACTTAAATGGCTGCTCGCGTTGATGGCTGCATTCGTGCCGGTGCTCGCGAAGGGCGCGGATCGGAATGAGCGACTCGAATTTACGACGATGGTCGCGCACTGGGCCGAGTACGGGCATCCCGACTATCTCGACTTCATCAGCGCTGCTCAGCCGGAACTCGTGCAGTTCGGCTTCTACGGGGCTCATTTTTGGAGTCTCGCCAATACGCCGCACGGAAAGGGTTATCCGGCACACTTCCCGGTGCAGGGTCACAAAGAATGTCGCGACTGGTTCGCAGAGAAGAATCGCGAGCTGCATGCACGCGGCGCGAAAGTCGTCGGGCACATGAATGTGAAGTTTCTCGTCGGCGATCCCGAGAGCCCAATGGGACCGCGCGGGTTCTTCAAGTTCTATCGCGATGAGTGGGACGAGAAACTGCTCGGCAAGAAGCCGGTCGATGATCCGCTCACGCTGCTCGAAGTCGACGCGAAGGGCGAGCTGATCAGCAATAAGAGTTACAGCATCGGCGGCATGCGCGAGTATTGGGCGTGCCTCAATAACCCTCATTGGCGGCAGATCCTCAAAGCATGGACGAAGCACGGCATCGAGCAGGGATGCGACGGCTTCATCGCGAACTACTTCTATCGGCACGACTGCCACTGCAAGCACTGCGTCAGCGGCTTCAAGAAGTATCTCAAAGAACGCTTCGCCGCCGCGAAGCTCAAGAGCGACTTCGGCATCGACGATCTCGATGCGCATCGCTTCCCTGAGATTGTCGGATGGCACGATCCGAAAGAGTCGACGCCGCTGCGGCGCGAGATGTTGCGCTGGTCGCAGATTGCCAATAAGCAAGCCTTTGATGACGTCTTCGTCGACTACGGTCGCTCAATAAAACCGGATCTCATCGCAGCGCAGTGGAATCACCTCGGTTTCTTTTCGCAGATCAATGGCGACGAACGCTGCATGCTGCCGAAAGAGCATTGGGGGCGTAGCGAAGATTACATGTGGTACAGCACCGGCGGCGCGGCGCATTACACCGACCTTGATGACGGCATGCTGGGCGAAGGCACATTGCAAGCGCGCTACATTCGCGGTGCGTTCGACGACAAACCATTCACGCTCGGCAAGTACGAAGGCACGCGCATTCGAGCGGCGATCTCTGAACTGGCTGCGAATGGTGGCGCTCCAATGGGCTTTTATGCGCGCATCGGTGATCCGCTCGTGAAGCAAGAGTTCGCTCGGTACTTCGGCTTCATTCGTCGCAATGCAGATGTCATCAAAGCCAATCGCCCGGCCGGCGAAGTCGTGCTGCTGTTTCCTCGTAGCGCCGTGCATGCGGGCAACGTCGAAGCGGTCGAGCAGTTCCGCAAGATCGGCAAGCAACTGCTCGACGAGCACGTGCTCTTCGATGTCATCCCCGACGAACTCACCGAAAGGCTGAGCAAAGAGACTCGACCTCTGATCGACGTTAGCGCTGCTGACTGGCGCGGAGCTCTTAGCAAAGCGCGACTGAGCGAGATCAAGACTTCAACCCGCGTGCGAGCTTCGTTGACGCAACCGGCGGGTGCGTCGCGAGACGTGACGCTGCATCTCGTGAACTACAACCGCATCGAACCGCGCGGCGAGAAGTCTGCCGGTCGCGGCATCTCTGACGAGCAGCCTTTGCCGGTCGTCGATGGCGCGAAGGTGCAACTTTCATTACCTGCCGGCAGCAAGGTCGCGAGCGTTGATGTCGCGACGCCGGAATTGCCGGAGCCGGTGACGCTCAAGTTCACGCAAGCCGGTGAGAGCGTCGCGTTCGAGGTGCCGGAGTTTTTGGTGTACTCACTCGTGCGAGTGCGCATGGCGCCGTGATTCGCGGCATAGGACCAATAGGACTTAGAGGACGAATAAGACGGATAGGACTGCGGACGGCGAACTTATTCGTCCCATCGGTCTTATTGGTCCTATGCGTCCTATCCGAGTCCCGCCCGATAGATCCTCTTACTTCAGGAAACCCTCTTCATGAGCAATGTCTTTGATTACGGCGCCGTCGGTGATGGACTGACTGACGACACAGTCGCCATTCAGCACGCGATTGATGACGGTGATGGCGTCGTCGAGTTTCCGCGCGGGACTTATCTGCTTTCGAAGCCGCTGCGAGTCGAACTCGCGAAAGTCGGACGGACGAGCATTCATGGGTCGGGCGGAGTCGCAAAGCTTGTCATGGCGGGAGCGGGACCGGCGATCTCGATTGAAGCGACTCACTCTGCAACGGCAGACCCTTCGGGCTTTCGTCCCGATGAATGGCAGAAGGAACGTATGCCGACGGTCGACGGGATTGAGATTGAAGGTCGACATCCTGAAGCCGACGGCATCCGCATTGTCGGAGCGATGCAGACGACTCTGACGCGCGTGCTGATTCGCGAAGTTCGCACGGCGGTCTACATCACAAAGCGGGCTCGCAACGTGCTGATCGACTCGTGCCACTTCTACAACAACAGCAACATCGGCGTGCATCTCGATGATGTGAATCTGCATCAGACAATCATCGCGGACTCGCACATCAGTTACTGCCGACGCGGGGGCATTCGCATCGAGCGCAGTGAGATTCGCAACCTGCAAATCACCGGCAACGACATCGAATACAACAACAACCGCGCGTTCTCGAAACGCTTCCCGGATGCTGAAGGCGAAGCGACGGCCGAGATCTACATCGACGTCGGCGAGAAGGGCACGGTGCGCGAAGGCACGATTGCCTCTAACACCATTCAAGCCACTTACAGTTCGAACGGCGCGAACATATGGATGATCGGCGGCGGTCCCGACGGGAAGCACAAAGCCGGCATGTGGACGATCACCGGCAACCTCATCGGCAGTCAGCGAGACAACATCCGCTTGCAGTATTGCCGAGGCGTCAACATCACGGGTAATTACATTTACAGCGGGCACAATCGCAACGTCTTGATCGAGCACTCGCGCAACATCGTCATTGGCTCGAACACGATCGGCCATAACCCGGACTACAACGACAAAGAACTCGCAACCGGAGTGCGGATCGTTGACTCGATCAACTGCAATGTGACGGGCTTGCTGATTCAGGACGCCGAAGCTGGCGGGCATACGATCAAGGATTCGGTGCCGCTCGTTCGCGATGCACTCGTTGAAGTCGTGCGTTGTCAGCGGATGAATCTGACCGGCTGTCAGATTCTCGACGGAACGCCGATCAGCTTGCTCTTCGAAGACTGCAGCGATGTGCTCGCTTCGAGCAACACCGTCTGCGATCAGCGACCGACGAAGAAGACGACGCACGGAATCGTCTTCCGCGGCAAAGGCAGCGGGAATTTGTGCTGTCACAACCGCGTCGCCGGAGCGACGGTGAAAGCCATTGAAGACAACGGCCTCGCGAAGCTTGATGGCAATTTGATCGACTGATTCCTTTTGGACTGCGGTGATTCATCACCGCTTTCATTTGCGGCGGAGCCGCCTTTGTTTTTCGTCGAGGGGCGTTTGAAGAAAAAAGGAGTCGCTCCGCGACATTGGAAAGCGGTGATCAATCACCGCACTCCAAAAGGGGGCGGCTTCGCCGCTTAGGCAAACTCACTCTTTCGTTGAGGACATCGCATGACTCCCGTTCTGAATCGCCGCGAACTTCTTGCTGCTGCCGTTGCTGTCAGCGCGACTTCGACGCGGGCTGCTGAGCCGCGTGTTGAGCCCGATTTCAAAGTTCGCAATGGCCGGATTCGCCAGTCAGTTATGGGATGGTGTTTCAACCCGATGCCCGCTCCTGAATTGGCAAAGCACTGCGCGGCAATCGGACTCGTTGCGATCGAGGGCATCGGAGGCGACCACTATCCGGCGGCACGAGCGGCGGGGCTCAAGATCTCGCTCGTCGGCAGTCACGGTTTCGCGAAGGGACCGTTCAATCGAGACAACATTGAGTTCTGCGTTTCGAAGCTGAAGGCGGGGATTGATCTCGCGGTGCAGTACGAGTGCCCGAGCGTCATCACCTTCACCGGCATGCGCGAGAAAGGAATCTCGGACGAGCAAGGCGCGAAGAACTGCGTCGAGTGTTGGAAGCAGGTCATCGACTACGCCGAAGAGAAGAAGATCAATCTGTGCTTAGAGCACCTCAATACGCGCGACAGCAGTCATCCGATGAAGGGGCATCCGGGCTACTTCGGCGACGACGTTGATCGGTGCGTCGATCTCATCAAGCAAGTCGGCTCGCCGCGCATGAAGCTGCTGTTCGACATCTATCACGTGCAGATCATGCACGGCGATGTGATCCGCCGACTGAAGCAACTCAAAGACGTCATCGGTCACATTCACACTGCCGGCAATCCCGGTCGTTGCGAGATCGATGAGAATCAAGAGATCAACTACCCGGCAGTGATGAGAGCGATTTTGGAGATCGGCTACACCGGGTTCGTCGCGCAGGAATTTATTCCTACATGGCCCGACAAGATCGAAGCTCTGCGACATGCGGCAAAGGTCTGCGATGTTTAGATTCGCAATTTCTCACGTCAGCGCGCCGTGCGCATCTTTGTAGCCGAAGTCGTGAGACTTCGGACTCGGTCACTGCGGCCCCGAAATCTGACGATTTCGGCTACGAGTGATTGCGGACGCACCGCATTAGCAAGTGCCTTTGAGAGTTCTAAGGACGGCGGAATGTTGAACGCCTATCGGCAGCGCATCGTCTCGTTTGCTCTTTTTGCCTGCTGCGTTGCAGTCGGCGCGTCGGCTGCTGAGCCGACCCATTGGGCGTTTCGCTCGTTGCAGCGCGCGACTCCGCCGAGCGAGCCCGTTGAGGCATTGCCGATCGATCGCTTTGTCATCGCGAAGCAGCGAGAGGCGGGACTCGCACTCAACTCGGAAGCCGAACGATGCACGCTGATCCGACGGCTCGCGTTTGATCTGCTCGGGCTGCCGCCTTCACCCGATGAGGTCGCCGAGTTCGTCAACGATCCGCACGCCGATGCTTATGAACGGCTCGTCGAGCGATTGTTGGCATCGCCGCATTACGGCGAGCGCTGGGGCAAGTATTGGCTCGACGTCGCGGGCTATGCGGACTCGAACGGCTACTTCAATGCCGACACTGATCGGCCATTGGCCTATCGCTATCGAGACTATGTCGTGCGATCGCTCAATGCGGATAAGCCCTTTGATGTCTTCGTCCGCGAGCAACTCGCCGGCGATGAGTTGAGCAAGATCGCGTTCGACAAAGACGGAGTGACGACGAGCGCTGACGAGATCGAATTGCTCGAAGCGACTCACTTCTTACGCAACGGTCCCGACGGTTCCGGCGAGAGCGACGGCAATCCCGATGAGGTGCGCGCGGATCGCTATTACGCCCTCGAAGCGGCGCAGCAGATATTGGTCTCGTCGTTGTTCGGTCTGACGATCCAATGCGCGAAGTGTCATGACCATAAGTTCGAGCCGATCACTCAGCGGGAGTATTACGGATTACAAGCAGTGCTCTATCCGGCATTCAACATCGAGAAATGGCTGAAGCCGAATGATCGCATTGTCTTCGCGCGTCGAGAGGGCGAGCTTGAGAAGTGGCAGAGCGAAGAGGACCGCATCAATCGCTCGATCGCAGCACTGCGAGCCGAGCATGCGAACTGGCAACGGCAGTCTCGTCCGAAGGCCGCAGTCATGTTTGAAGACAACTTTGACGGTCCGAGCGATTCGTTCGCGACCAATTGGAGCAATACTGCGCCGCGCGATGATGCTCCCGGCGGGACTTCGGTCGTGACGTTGTCGACGCAAGCCGGAGTCGCGCCGGCGCCTGCAGCCGAGCGAGTCAACGGCACGCTGCGCATCGTTGAAGGCGGCAACGGCGGCGATAAGTGGCTCGTCACAAAGACGGCGTTCGATTGGACTCCGAACAAACCCGGCGAGTGGATTCAGGTGACGTTCGATTTGCTCGATCGCAAGCTCGATCAGCAAGGCACGCCGGCAGAACGAGTCGCCTTCTTCATCGCCGCGCATGACTTCAACGACAACAGCAAGACGCCCGGCGGCAACATTCTCGTCGACGGAAATCCGGCAGGCGGAGCAGCGGTCTTCGTCGACTATCCGGGCAAAGACGAGAAGCACGTCGGCTCGATCGGCAAGAGCGGCTATCAAGCCGGACGCAACTTCGGCGTGCGCGTCACGAATGCAGGTAATGGAAAATACAAGATCGAGCAGTTCGTCGATTGGACGGCTGAAGCGCAGACGATCGAACTCAAAGCTGATGACTTGCCCGACGGCGCGTTCGGCTTCGAGTACTGCTGCGGACGCAGCTTCATCGTCGACAACGTCTTGATCGAGAGTTCGCAGGGCCGCAGCGACGCCTCTGAGGCCGAGAAGCAATCGCTCGCAGCCTTCATGAAGGAACTCGGAGAACGCCGCGCAGCACTCGATAAGGCAGTGAAGAATCTTGAAACGCAGCGGCTACCGAAGCCCGGCAAGCTCGCATGGACGACGGACCTTAGTCCCGAAGCGCCCGTCGTGAAGCGGCTTGATCGCGGCAATCCGATGACTCCGGCAGAGGCCATTGAACCCGGCGTGCTGCGAGCGCTTGATGACGGCAGCGGCGCATTGCCCGCGTTGCTGAGTAAGCCCGAACGCACAACGGGGCGACGTCTGGCGCTCGCTCAATGGACGACGCAGCGAGACTCACGAGCCGCTGCGTTAATGGCGCGAGTGCAAGTCAATCGCTTATGGCAGCATCACTTTGGCCGAGCACTCGCGCCGACGTCGGACAATCTCGGGACGAGCGGCACTCCGCCGACGCATGCGGAATTGCTCGAATGGCTCGCGAGCGAGTTCGTTCGCTCCGACTGGAGTTTGAAATCGGTGCATCGCTTGATCGTGATGTCGCAGACCTATCGCCAATCGTCGCGTGCGAGCGACTCGCTCATCGCGGCTGATCCCGAGAATCGTTTACTCGCGCGGTTCCCTCTGCGGCGACTCGATGCCGAAGCGCTGCGCGACGCATTGCTCTCGGCAAGTGGCGAACTGCAACCGCGACTCGGCGGCGCGTATGTGCCGACTCAGCGATCCGGCACGGCTGAGGTGCTGATCGACGAGCAGCATCCGGGAGCGTTCCGTCGCACGGTCTACTTGCAGCAGCGCCGCACTCAGACGCTGAGCTTGCTCAATCTGTTCGATGCTCCGTCGCTCGTTGTGAACTGCACGCAGCGACCGACAACAACAATGCCGCTGCAATCACTGACGATGCTCAACTCGGACTTCGCGCTGCGTCGCGCAAAGGCATTCGCAACGCGAGTCACTCGCAGCGAGTCGACGGACGATGCGACTCTGATTCGTCGCCTCTACGAGATCGCAATCAATCGCGAGCCGACATCGAACGAACTCGCAGCAGCGGTGAGCTTTCTCACCGAGCAATCTGCCGAGTACGGCAACGCTCAAGCGGGCCGAGACCGAGCCATTACCGATCTCGCGCAAATGGTGCTCGCGAGCAACGCGTTTCTGTACGTCGAGTAAGAATAACTACGCGGCACGCGCGATCGGTCGGCGCACTCGGGAACTCGTCGGCTTCACGAAGCCCGCTGTTGTTGCTTCGAGTCTCGCCCAATTGGCGGCGTTCAAGTTCATCGCAAGACGCAGTGCTCCGGCTGAGGCTGCGAAGACGCAGTCCGGCACGACACTCACTTCAGCGGGGCCGAAGAGCGACAGCGCGGTCGTGAGTAACTCCGGCAGATCTCGCAATTGGCTTCCGCCGCCGGAGAGCACGACGTTCTTGAGCACGGTCGCACGTCGTTCGGGCGAGAGGGTCGAAAGCAACTCTGCCGCAGCTTCGACAATGTCGGGAATGATCTGCCGACAGGCATGACGCAGCGGCTCCGTCACATCCATTTCGGGGCCATTGCCCGCTGACGCCACTGCGGCCCTTTGAGTAGCGCGCGGCAAACAGCCGAACTTCTCTTTGATGCGTCGAGCGGTATTCAGCGAAAGCTCAGTTCCCGGCAGCGATGCGGAGATCTCGCGCAGCAGTTCTTGATCAATCGAGTCGCTGCCGATCGCGAGCGTGACTTGCTGCTCGACGGTCGGTGACGAGCTTTGCATCACGCAGAGGTTTGTGTGACTCGCGCCAATGTCGATGACGAGCGAATCTTGCGGACGACTGATGCCATAGCCGACGCAGTACGGAGCCGAGCACAACATGACGGCATCGCAAACGGTCCGAGCGGCTCGCAGCAGAGCGTGCTTGTGATTGGCGGAAGCGACCGCCGGAATCGTGACCGCAGCGTAGATCGGCTCATTCGGGTTCGGCCCGATCAGCGCGATCGCGTGAGCCAACAAGATCTCAGCCGCTTCATGACTATGAGATGTCGTCGTTGAATCCGTCTGTCCGGCGTCGCGCTCCCAATAGGTCAGCGCGCCGCGACGAAACGGAAAGACGATCTCCATTGGCACTCGATTGCGAGCAACATCATTTCCAATCAAGCACGCTCGACCGAGTTGCTGTCGCACAGCTTCGTCTTTCGGCCATCCAACAATGCTCGGGATAACGACGCGACGTCCGTTCGAAGCGGTGACAGCAATCTTGAAGCTGCCGATGTCGATGCCAATCAAAGTTGCAGTAGAAGTCACGGAGTCGCTCCTCGGTAATCCAAATTGCACCTCAGCCAATGGTTGAGAGTGCTCAACGAGTCGATGCGGCGAACGGAGTTCGATTGCATTGCAAGTTCTTGTCTTTGCCCTGAAGGGGCTGCGGATATCAGCCTAGGGCAAGCTCGCGCTAGCGAGCGCCGCCCTAGGGGAACGAGCCATTCATGTCGTGCCCTGAAGGGGCACCGGAATGTGTCGATACCTTCCGGTGCCCCTTTGGGGCACGTATTCACAACGTTCTTTTTCCTAGGGCGACGCTCCCGTTGGTCGCTTGCCCTAGGCTGATATCCGAGGCCCTTTCAGGGCGAAGACATCCGTCTTAAGCCGCCTTCTTCTCGCTCAAGTGATTCAGCTCATCGAGCAGTTGCAGGTTCTGTTCGAAGACCGACTTCGCGGCCGCTTCGTGAGCGCTCGCTGCTGCGGACTTCGACTCCTTCTCCACTGAATCGTCGACGCGACGGAACGGAATCGTTGAGGGTTCGTGATGCGCGGCATCGAGCGCAACGTCGCTCGGTTCGGCGACGACAGCGACTGCCGGCTGAGCGGTGACAGTTGTCGCCGTCGCAGGGACAGCAGCGACCGCAGCGGCTTTCGCTTTCGGTCGCAGTCCGAGCACGACGAGCAACGCTCCGAGTGCTCCGACAAATGTCGCAAGTGCTTGCACGGTGCCGATGACCCATAACGGATGAGTCGATGCTTTCGTTGTCTTCTCGGTCTCGGTTGTCGGCTCGGGCGAACCGATTGCCGGCATCAACAACGGGTCGGGTCGCAGAGCACCGTTATCGGTACGCGTTCCGAGTGGCTTGCCGGGCAGATCATGCAACTGGCCGGGAGTGTCGCGCGGATCGCTCGGGAATCGAATCTCGATCGGAGCCGGTCCCGATTCGCTCGGTTGCTCGGGATGAAAATGAGTCGGGATCGGATTCACTTGATCGTCCGCAATGCCGTTCGGCGTGCCGATCAGCACCGGGTTATTGGCGTTCCGACGCGCAGTCGAATTCGCATCGTCGCCAGCAGGCAATGGGGGATCGGTTTGATCCGATGACGTCCCACTATTGGCCGGCTTCTCTGCCGAGACTGGTTGCCAATGCTGCATCTGATCGAGTCGATCAAGCACTGTTCGAGCCGTCTGCAATGACCGCTCAACCTTCGTCGGCTCTTGCCGAGTCGGCTCAACGGGCAACGGTTCTTGCGAGTCAGCGACTTGCGGAGTTGTCGGTTCGAGAACCGCATCCGCGATGTCCTTTGCCGCAGTGGCAACATCCAAAACGTTGCGTCCTTGAGTCGTCAGTCCCTCCAGTGCCTTTGTCGGCGACGGCAAGCTGAAGTCGCTGCGGAGCAGATCGGCACTCGAAGCAACGGCGGCGTCGACTTCATCCGGCTTCTGTGTCTTGCCGAAGTCCGATGTGTTCGAGAGCGAGTTGACCGCTGCGTTCGCGAACTGTTGAGCCTTCGTCGGATCCTTTGATTGACCGGGCAAAGTGCCGACCGAAACCGCTCCGGCTCGCACGTTGGCTTTCTGATCCGCAGCACGAGCAACCAACTTGCCTTCAAGCTGGCGCACGTACTCAGCGGGAGACTGCTCGCTGCTCGGCCATCGAGCGTCGGTTGTGCGTTGAGCAGCGCGATAAACGCCGTCAGCTCGCGATGCGAGATCGATCGCATTTTCGAGTCGGCCTTGAGCTTCTTCGCGTCGTGCTTCGGACATCATTTGCCGAGCACGATTCAGCACGCGGTCATCGGTTGAGACTCGTTGCTCCGTGCGCGATGGCTGAGGTTGCACGGCCGGCTGCTCGTTCTTTCGCAGAAACGACGGCAGCTTGAGCAAGCGGCTTTCTTCAGCGAACGCCGCCGAACTCAATGTCAGCGACGCCAGCAATCCTGTTCCCGACAGCCATACCAATCGACGTGCAGGCTGAAACTTCGAAGGAGAAGCAACCGGTTCAGCATGATCTCGGTGCGGAGTCATAAAGCGATTCCGTTCGGACTCGTGAAAGATCCCAGTGTCGGACCTCTTCCTTGAGGACCGCGCAACAACTCCCGCTATCGAGAGTCATCGGAATCATTCGGCACCACTCCGCTGTGAACTTGAAGCGATTATTCCGAATCTGCCGAAGATGCGGTTTCAAACGCGTTGCGAGAGGCCGGACGACGTTCGGCGCGAAGTCGTAGCATGGGCTTCTAGCCCGTGCTGAAGCGGCAACTGTCGATCAAGTCGCGCCTTCGCAAAGACAGCACGGACTGGAAGTCCATGCTACGACGGCGCGGCATGTAGTTTTTATTCCAGCAGATCCTCGATCACTCGTCCGGCGACATCCGTCAGTCGGAAATCACGACCGGCATACCGGTACGTCAGCCGCTCATGATCGAAGCCGAGCAAGTGCAGCATCGTCGCATGCAGATCGTTGACAGGGACGGGCTTCTCAACGGCGCGAAAGCCGAACTCGTCCGTTGCCCCGTGAGCGTAGCCGCCTCGCGCACCGCCGCCCGCGAGCCAGCAAGTGAAGCCGTAGTGGTTGTGATCGCGCCCATTGAGTCCCGGTAACTCGGCAACGGGAGTGCGTCCGAACTCGCCGCCCCACAGCACGAGCGTCTCATCAAAGAGACCGCGTTGCTTGAGGTCCGTCAGAAACGCCGCGATCGGCTGATCCCACTCACCGGCTAATTGCTTATGCGTCGCAGCGAGTCCGCTGTGATTGTCCCATGGCTGCCCCGCGCCGCTCCAAATTTGAATGAAGCGCACGCCGCGCTCGATCAATCGACGAGTAACGAGCAACTGCCGACCGTGCAGCCCCGCGCCATACATCTCATGAATGTGTTGCGGTTCGCCGGAGATATCGAAGACATCCGCTGCTTCGGACTGCATGCGATACGCGAGTTCGAACGATTGAATGCGCGCTTCGAGTCGTGCGTCTGACTCGCGCTCCTTCTTGTGTTCGGCATTGAGCAGTTGCACGAGATCAAGCTGCCGCCGCTGCTCGTCGAGCGGAATGCGTGCGTTGTGAATATTGGCGATGAGCTGCTTTACGTCGGTCTGCTTTGTGTCGAGATACGTGCCTTGAAACGCTCCGGGCAGAAAGGCCGACTGCCAGTTGCGCGTCGAGACGATCGGATAGCCGCCGGGACACATCGCGATGAAGCCGGGCAAGTTCTGATTCTCTGACCCCAGTCCATAAGTGACCCATGAGCCGAAGCTCGGTCGCGGCAAGCGTCCGTTGCCGCAGTTCATGAGCATCAGCGACGGCTCGTGATTGGGGACTTCTGCCATCATCGAGCGAATGACGCATATGTCGTCGATGTGCTGAGCGGTCTTCGCAAACAGATCACTGACTCGCAAACCGCATTGCCCATAGTTGCGAAACTCGAACGGTGATTTCATCGCCGCGCCGGTCGGTCGCTCCGTGCGGAGATTGCTCGCGGGCAGAGGTTTTCCGTGATACCGCTCGAGCGCCGTTTTCTCATCGTACGAATCGACGTGCGACGGTCCTCCATTCATAAAGAGATGCACAACGTGCTTTGCCTTCGCTGCAAAGTGCGGCTGCTTCGGCGCGAGTGCATTGCCCGCTGACTCCGCAGCAACGGCTTGCGAGCGACCGTCAGCCTGCTCTAGCACGCCCATCAAACCGAGCATCCCGAATCCGCACCCCGAGCGACGCAACAATTCTCGACGCGACAGCGGAAGCATGAGGAAGTCCTTTCGATCAACCGAAGACGCAGAGCTGTCAGGGAACTCGTAGCTCAGTCTCTCCGAGACTGAGCATTTTGCAGGACGAAGCAGCTTCAAGGCCGCCAGTTCGAACCCAAATACGAACTCGCAGTCGACACTTAGTAAGTCACTTCGTCACGCAACAAAGGCCGCCTCGGAGAGGCGGCCCTACGTTTCAATTCCCGACGCACACAGGATCGCGTCAGCGAGTGCGTGCCTTTCGAGAAGGCGACGATCGGACGCAATCGCAGCAGCGTTTGATGTTGAGCCGTCGCTGCCTTCACGGCAAACGCAAGCCCTGCGCGACTTCAATTGCCCCGATGTGCGGGTGCGAGATGAGTTCAACGACTACAGCAGCTCGCCCGCGACGGTGTCGGCGAGACAGATGCCGGTGCGGGTGAGGGTTACTCGCTCGCCGTCGTCGGTCAGCAAGCCTCGGCGGCAGAGTCTCTGTAAATCGGATTGCAGCAGCTCATCGAGATCGAAGCCGCTCGCAATGCGGAAGCGGCTGCGGTCGATGCCGGCTCGCGTGCGGAGACTCAGCACGGCGAGCTCGCGCGCTCGGTGCTCGGGTTCGAGCTGCTCGGACTCGAAGACGGTTGATTGGCTGCTCAAGACGCGCTCGATCCACTTTGTCGTGCTGCGATGATTCAGCCGCCGGACTCCGTTGAGATAGCTCGCTGCTCCGGGACCGAAGCCCCAATACGGTCGCCCCGCCCAATAGACCTGATTGTGCCGACTCTCGAAACCCGGACGCGCGAAGTTGGAGATCTCGTACTGACCGAACCCCGCTGCGGCGAGTTGATCCATTGCGGCTTCGAACATCGCGAGTTCGAGATCGTTGTCCGCTTGCTGCAAGAGTCCTTTCGAACGCCGCGACCAAAACTTCGTGCCCTTTTCGAACGTCAGTCCGTAAGTCGAGATGTGAGTCGGTTCGAGCGCGATCGCTCGCTGCAACGTCTCGCGCCATAGCTCAAGCGACTGATCCGGCACTGCGAAGATGAAGTCGAGCGCGAGGTTGTCGAAGTACCGCCGACAAAGATTGAGGCACTCGATGATCTCGGCTTCTCGATGATCTCGCTCAAGCGTCGAGAGAACCTGCGCGTCGAACGACTGCACTCCGAGACTGATGCGATTGATGCCGGCAGCTTTGAGTACATGCAGCTTGTCTTCGGTTAGTCCGACCGGATTCGCTTCGACGCTGAACTCGCCGCCGCTCTGCCAATCGAAGTGCTCATGCAGCAGAGCAAGCAGGCGCTCCAATCGCGGTGCCGTGAGCTGCGTCGGAGTGCCGCCGCCTAAGAAGACGGTGTCGACGGGAGCGCGAGAGCCGGGGAGCACTGCGAGTTCGATCTCCAGCGCGCGGAGATACTCGTCCTGCAAGTCGTCTCGACCGGCGACCAATGTGAAGTCGCAGTACCCGCAACGATGCACGCAGAACGGCACATGCACGTAGACCGAACGCGGAGCTTCAAACGCAGCGATCGTCACGACGCAGCCTCTTCGTTCGCCGACCACAACAACGCCAAACAGCCGAGCCCATAGAACGAGTACTCGACGTCGGCCTC
>CAZNMS010000144.1:0-5647 GCA_964573505.1 uncultured Planctomycetaceae bacterium
GTTGAACGCGACTCGGCAGGGAGTGCCGAGAAGTCAGCGACTTGCATCATGAGAACGCCATCAGGAGGGAGCCTTGCCTAAGAAGCCTTCGCGACGTGACGAGTCCGAGCCGTCCAAGAAGCCAATTCGCGCCAATCAACCGCCTCATCAAGGCCCAAAAGACCGAAAGCAGAACCCCGACGTCGAAATCAAGCGGAGCGCCATGAAACTGCATGATGGCGATGCTGGCGACGAGGACGAGGACGAGTTCGAGCAACTCATTCAAGCACGCGACAGTGAAGATGACGGCACGGACCGTCTGCAGTTTGTGTCGCTCGCGCAAGAGACTCGGCGGCGCTATCTCAATTATGCGATGTCCGTCATTCAGTCGCGCGCCCTGCCGGATGTGCGTGACGGTTTGAAGCCCGTGCAGCGCCGCATCCTCTATGTGATGTATGAGTTGCTACATCTCACGGCGACGGCGAAGACTCGTAAGTGCGCCAAAATCGTCGGTGATACGACGGGTAACTATCACCCGCACGGCGGCGCGGCGGTTTATGAAGCATTGGCTCGGCTCGCGCAGGATTTCACTTACCGCTATCCCCTCGTTGATGGGCAAGGCAACTTCGGCTCGGTGATGGGCTTGCCCCCGGCAGCGGATCGTTACACCGAAGCGCGACTGACAGCGATCGCCGAGCAGCTCATGAACGAGCTGCGTTACGACACCGTGCCGATGCGTCCGAACTATGACGGTGAGCGACTTGAGCCCGTCGTCTTGCCGACTCGGTATCCGAACTTGCTCGTCAACGGCACGCAGGGCATTGCGGTCGGAATGGCGACGAGCATCCCGCCGCATAACCTCGGCGAGGTCGTGAAGGCGTGCGTGCATTTGATCGAGAACGCCGAATGCACCGTCGCGCAAATCATGAAGTACATCAAAGGGCCCGACTTCCCGCTCGGCGGTCGCATTGTGACCGACCGCACGGAACTGCGGACGATGTACGAAGAAGGTCGCGGCTCAGTGAAGGTGCGCGGCGAATGGCGGCTCGATACTGAAGGTCGCAAGAAGGTCGAAGATCGCGTCGTCATTTACTCGGTGCCTTACGGCGTTGAGACCGGTCCTCTGCAAGCCGAGATCGGCGGCATCATCGAGTCGAAGAAGCTGCCGCAATTGCTCGAAGTGAATGACCTCACCGACGACGAGAATGGCCTGCGCATAACGCTCGATTTGAAGTCCGGCTCGGACCCCGAAGCCGTGATGGCGTACCTCTATAAGCACACTTCGCTCGAACAGAATTTTTCTTATAACGCGACGTGCCTTATTCCCGACGAGCACGGAGCACTCGCGCCGCAGCGATTGAATCTCGTCGACATGCTGCGGCACTTCTTGACGTTCCGACAAGAGACCGTTCGCAAGCGCTTCCAATATCAGCTTGCTCAACTTGAGAAACGGATTCATCTGCTCGAAGGCTTTGCGATCATCTTCGATGGCCTCGATCGCGCTCTGAAGATCATTCGGGGCAGCGACGGAAAGCAGGACGCAGCGGTCAAGCTCATGAAGGAGTTTCCGCTCGATGAAGTGCAGACGATGGCGATCCTTGAAATGCAGCTCTATCGCATTTCGAAGTTGGAGATCGACGACATCCGCACCGAACTCGCTGAGAAGCAAAAGGAAGCGAAACGAATTCGCAGCATCCTCAACTCGGAAGAGAAGTTGTGGGCCGTTGTGAAGACGGAACTCGAAGAGGTTGCGACCGAGTTCGACGACAAGCGCCGCACGGGGCTCGGGTCATCGGAAGAGATGAAGGAGTTCTCGGCGGAGACTTACATCGTTCGCGAAAACACAAACGTCGTGCTGACGAAAGATGGTTGGGTGAAGCGGGTCGGGCGACTCGCAAAGGTCGAAGGCACGCGTGTGCGTGAAGGCGATAGCGTCACGGCGGTCGTTCCCGGCAGCACGGTTGATTGCGTTGTCTTCTTCGCGTCGGACGGAGTGGCTTACACATTGCCGATCGATCAAATCCCGGCATCCTCGGGCTACGGCGAGCCGCTCGCGAAGCATGTCAAACTCAGTGATGGTGCAACTCTTATTGCAGCGATCACGACCGACAGTCGCTTCACTCCGGCGGACGCAGATCCCGAAGACCCGAATACGCTGCCGCATCTCTTTGTCTGCACGGGGAGCGGGCAAGTGATGAAGATCGCGTTGTCAGGCTTTCGTCTGCCGTCAACAAAGTCCGGTAGGAAATATTGCAGGCTCCGTGCAGGCGACCGAGTCGCACATGCCGAACTCATCGGAGATCGCACGACATGTTTCTTGGCATCGAGAGAAGCGCGGATCATTCACTTTGCTCTTGAAGAGGTACCGATTCTTTCCGGTCCGGGCTTAGGCGTTCGCGGCATCAAGCTTGATGACAGCGATGCATTGCTCGGTGCGAAGTTGCTCGGACGTCCGAGCGATTCATTGCGCGTTCGCAACGAGAACGGCACCGAACTGAGCTTCGGTCAGATGAAGTACAACGTGACCAGTCGCGGCGGCAAAGGCGTTAAGACGAGTCAGCGGAATGAGTTCTCTGAGATCATTCCGGAAGCGATCGAACTCGTTGATTGGGGAGCGATTGAAGCAAACGCCCCGGCCAATAGTGAGAATTAACCGAGCAGACGGCACGAGGTCGGGCACGCTTTCAATGTGCCCGACTTCGTCCGTGCGGCGTTGCTGTCGGACGTAGGCGTCCGATCTACGCGGCGCAAAATCGAAAGGTTATTCCGAGACTATCCCTGCGAGCGGCATCTCACCGGCGGCATCGCTAGCGCACCCCGATGATCTGCACTTCTTTGAGCGACGCAGCGAACTCAATCGACCGGCGCGACCTGACTTGCGGCAATGTCGAAAGAGATTGAGGCGGGTACTACGACCACTCGGGCGTTTCGCGGCGAGGTATCTTTGAGAATCACTCCAATGAAGGATTCTCACCGTGCGATCGACGTCCCGTGTTCTGCTTTGTTTGATGCTTGTTTGCAGCTTTGTTGGTGCGTTGGAGTTGTCGCTTCGTGCGGCCCATTCAGCTCCTCCGACGAAGGCGGAAATGGAACGCAAGCAACGGGAACTTCAAAAGAAGGTCGAAGAGCATCGGCGCGAAGTTGAGCGTCAATTGAAGTCGCCGCGATCGAGCAGCAGTTCTCAGGCGACGCAGCCAACGTCGAAGCAATCGTCAACGACGGCTCGCAACGCGCAGCCGACGAAGGGTGCTGCATCGCAGTTCGAACGATGCCCTCAGGCGTACCGCTTGCAACGCGGGCAAGAGTTTGCATTCGACATCCATGTAACGTCTTCTACACAGAATGACGCACGTTGGGCGGGGCGGCCATATCTCAAAGTGATGTATTCGACCGACACTCACTCGCATCAACCGGCACTCGTCATGGTGTTCGGGAAGCTGAAGTGTGAAAGGTTCCTTTTCGGTGAATGGGCTGAGGCGTCAGAGGAAGACATCACTCTTCCGGAGACGTTATGGGTTTCTGAGCACGGTTCGCTTCGCAGGACGACGGCGAGCATTCTCACTCAGCACAAACTGCCGCGTCAGATGTCCGCGATCTTTCCGTATGAGGAGTTGCTCATTCCCAACCTGCCGATGTTTGTCGACAGCAAAGTCGACAACTTCGAAGGTTCAGAGACTCGCTACATCAGCGGCGGCTTGAGCGTCATGCAGGAACTGAAAGGGATGGGGAGTCGCGTTTTGAAGGTCACGACTTCGGGCGGTCGAAACACCGCCTACTTGCAAGCAGGTTTCTTGTGCCCGGAAAAGAACATCGGTCAGAAGGTCACTCAGGTCAGCGAATTCGATCCCCGCGATTCAATGCTGAGCAGTTCGCAGATTGACTACACGCTGCGCTGGCATGGCGAATCATCATTGCGATTCAACATTAAGCGACTGCCAGCGCAAGAGGTCCCCGCAACAAGAGATGCGGCTTCGGCCAATGTGAATCTCGCGAAACTGCCGAAGTACCTGTGGCGCGTGCCGGTTGACTCGCGAGATGTCGGGCTGCAATTCATTCGCACGACATCTGAAGTTCGGCCTCAAGAATTGGTCAATGTCAGCATGCCATTCTCAATCGACGGCAGCAGTCTCAGTTACCCGTTCCTGGGGCGGGTCGTTCAAGTTCTCAACGATCAACGCGCTCTCGTGCGGCTTGAAGGTTCGCAGGAAGAGATCGATGTGAATCACACCGCGATCAAGAAGCGTACGCGTTGACCGTCACGCTCGATTGGCGTTCGCATATGAGTGACTAATTGAGGGCCTCAAAGCATTTCGGCGAGATAGTTCGACCGAGCGCGACGTGGGGCGGATTGAACGTTGAATGCACGGCATCAATGCCGACGCCGGAAAACTTAAGACTGATCGCGATTGTCGTAATCAGCGACAAACGATCGAAGATCAGCGGCAATTGCACGTCTTCCTGATGCTGACTCAAGAGCAACCGCGATGGCGAATTGCACGATGCACGGTTCAACGATTGCGCATCGCGGGCGACTCGCAATGCGGTTGGTTCGCCAATCGACTCCGAAGCTGACAATGATGACGAGCAATGTTGCACGAGCGATGACGCTGCTCGGTCCCATTGTCTCGGAGTCTTGCGATGTCCGCTGCTGACGAGTTCCCCTTCGACTTCGCCGATCGCAGCATTCGAGAGGCACTCAAGCAGGTCGATAACCTGCGCGAATTCTTGCTCGATGCAATTCCTGAGATCGCAAAGGATCTCGATTTCACGCGTGTCGAATTGCTGGATCGCGAGTTTCTCACGGAAGACTGGCGCGGGCGCGAGTCGGACTTGCTGTTTCGCATTCCATGGTGCGGAAGCGGTGTCGAAACACCGTTGCTCATTTGCGTCTTGATCGAACATCAATCGAGACCCGACCCGCGCATGTCCTTTCGAACGCTGCTGTATGCGGTGCTCTATTGGGATCGTGAATGGAGATTGTGGGAAGAGCAGCAGGCCCCGCGTCGCGACTTCCGGCTGACTCCGATCGTTCCGATCGTCTTTCACTCTGGCCCTCAGTCATGGACGACGATGCGAACGATCTCGGAGTTGATTGACGGCCCCGATCTCTTCAAAGCATTCGCGCCGCAATGGTCCGTCCTGCTATGGGATCTCGCTGACAAATCACCTCAATCGCTGTTGAATTCGACTTCATATTGGCTGAAATCGCTGGCGGCGTTACGAGCGGGGACTGAATCATTCGATGTCTTTGCTGCAACATTGCCGCAGGTCATTCAAGATCTTGAAACGCTGAGTGAACTCGAACCCGTCCGATGGCAGGACTTGCAGCGTTTCGTATTGGCATGGAGCCTCAAGCTCCGAGACGCAGCCGAGAAGTTTCGAGTCATGGAGTTAGCTCGCCCATCCGGGCGAAAAAGTGCGAACGAAAGTGAGAGGTGCGAAATGCCTTCTATTGCCGATGCATTGATCGAACAGGGCCGAAACGAGGGGCTGTCGCAGGGCCTATCTCAGGGCCTATCTCAGGGCTTGTCGCAGGGGCTGTCTCAAGGCCTATCGCAGGGCCTATCGCAGGGCCTATCGCAGGGCCTATCGCAGGGCCTATCGCAGGGAGCCGCTCAAGGGCGACGCGAGATTTTGCAGATCTTGTTGGTTGATCGCTTCGGCTCGA
>CAZNMS010000144.1:5747-17988 GCA_964573505.1 uncultured Planctomycetaceae bacterium
AAATGCCTTCTATTGCCGATGCATTGATCGAACAGGGCCGAAACGAGGGGCTGTCTCAGGGCTTATCACAAGGACTGTCTCAAGGATTGTCGCAGGGGCTATCGCAAGGAGCTGCTCAAGGGCGACGCGAGATTTTGCAGATCTTGTTGGTTGATCGCTTCGGCTCGATTCCCTCGGACATTCAGGATTGGATTGATCGAACGGATGATCTCGAATCACTTCGGCAGGTCATTCGGCAAGTCAACCGCGTTGAGAGGATCGACGAGCTAAGAGAACTCGGACTCTTCAGCGGCGAGTAACTTGCCTTACACGAGGCAGACCCCGCCCGATTCACGCGCGGCAGCGTCCATAAGAACGAGATCCCGCAACACATGACGTTGCGTCGCGGGAGTGAGGTTCGGCGCTTGAGGTTGACTGAATGCCGACTCGCCGCCCGACATGCTCGGTAATCAAAGTTACTTCGGCTGCTTGTTGAGGTTGCCCGGTTCGACAGCTCCTTTGAGGAGTTCGGTGAGTTTCGCACGCATCGCGGTGACTCGTTCAGGTTGCTCTTTGGCGAGATTCGTTGACTCACTGACGTCAGCAGCGAGGTTGTAAAGCTCGATCTCATCGGCCTTCTTCGCCGCAGCCTTCTTTCGACGAGCGGGTGCTTCCGCGTCTTCAGCATCGACGGCACTCGCATTGAGCAGCAGCTTCCAGTCTCGCATGCGGACGGCAGCGCGGATCGGGCTTTGCACGAGCAGCACGGCATCGTGAGGCGACGTCGCTCCTTGAGTGAGCGTCGGCCATAGATCGAGTCCATCAAGCGGCAGAGGTTGTTCGAGCGAGCCGCCGGCCAACTTGACGAGCGTCGGGAACCAATCGACGGCGTGCATCGGCTCCTTGTTGCGCACTCCGGCGGGGATGCGGCCGGGCCAATTGATGAAGGCGCTCGAACGCACTCCGCCTTCGTAGATCGTGCCTTTGCCCGCTCTCAATGGAGTGTTGTCGGACAACGTGCGAGGACTCGGGCCGCCGTTGTCCGCCGAGAATACGATCAAGGTGTTGTCGCGTTGTCCGGTCTTTTCGAGCGTCGCGACGATCTGCCCAATCGCTTCATCAACCGCACTGAGCATGCCCGCCAACTTTCGACGCGGATCTTTGAGCTTCTCGTAAGGAGCGAGATAACGATCCGGCACCTGTAATGGCGAATGCACCCCGTTGAACGGCACATACAAGAACAATGGTTTGCTCGCGGGCTTTGCATTGATGAGACGGCACGCTTCGCGAGCAACAAGCTCGGTGCTGTAGCCCTCTTCGCGGAGTTCTTTGTCGTCGCGATACCAGTCATGTGAGCCGTCGCGCATGTGAGTGAAGTAGTCGATCGCGCCGAAGTAATGACCGTATTGATGATCGAAGCCGCGAGCGGTCGGTCGGTACTCGGGCTTGAACTCACCGAGATGCCATTTGCCGGTAATCGCTGTTTCATAGCCCGCCGACTTCAAGGCGTTCGCGAGCGTGCGTTCGTTGAGCGGCAAGCCCCACTCAGCATGCGGTCGCACGATCGTGTAGACGCCGGTGTGAGTCGCGTATCTCCCCGTCATCAACGCTGAGCGAGTCGGCGAGCAAACGGGCTGCACGTAATGCGATTCCAAAATAGTGCCGGCCGTTGCGAGCTTGTCGATGTTCGGCGTTTTGATGTCCTTGCAGCCGTTGAAGCCGCAGTCCGCGTAGCCGAGATCGTCGATCAAGAAGAAGACGATGTTCGGCTTCGAAGCGACGGGCTTTTGATCTTCAGCACGCGCCGACAAGGTGCGGCTCAAGATCGCGATTGTCATCAATATTACACAGACAAGCTGTCTCATTGGATGCTCTTTGATGGAGGTTGAATGTCGGTTGGGACGTTGCAGGTTCGATGACCTTGCGGGCGATCGGCCCCATAGGACAGATAGGACGACGGGGACTGATAGGACGAAGAGGCTTAAGTCGCGTTAGCCGGCTCGCAGCATGCCGCTGCGACAGAGTTCGTCTCGGCAGATGCCGGGCAAGCCTTTGTCAGCGATCACCGTGACGAACGTCGCATGACAGCGCCGCGCCTGAATTGCGAAGTCTTCCTGCAACCTTTGCAGCCTCTGCTTGTAGTCGTCGATCACGCGGCGATTCAGAAACAGCTCGGTCTCATTGCCGGTCTCGATGTCGATCAGACGCGTTCCCCCCGAGACCGCCGGATCGGCTTCCCACTGAGTCAGCACTTGCACGAGCCATAAGACCGACGCGTCGCTCGCGAGTCGTCGGACGAGCGGCTCGGGATCGAGCGGGAATAGGAAGTCACTCACAACGACTCGCACTGCTTGTCGTCGCAGCGGCAATTGATGTTCGGCAATCAGTTCTGCCAGTGATGCTGTCGCAGTGCATTCGGTGCCATCGAGCGCGTCGATCATCTCGGCCTGCAAGCTCAGAGCGGGCCGTTGATCTCCCGCGAGCCAAATGGTCGGTCGGCCTCCGAGCGTTCCCGAGAGCACGGCAAACAAGGTTGCCAATTGCTTTGCCATACGCGTCTTCTGCGGAGCGGTCGTCATCGAGCGGGTGACGTCGAGCACCACCTCCAATCGCGGACTGATCTCTTCGCGATAGAGGCGGATCATCAAGTTGTCCGACCGAGCGAATGCTGCCCAATCGAGATGCCGGATGTCATCACCGGGGAAGTATTGGCGATGTTCTTGAAACTCGAGCGACGTGCCGGAGCCTCGACCGAGCAACTCGCCGGAGTTACCCGAGACTGGGGAGCGAGGCAGCCCCAGTTGAAACATGCTGGCAGCTTGAACGACTTCAGGATCAGAACGCATGCGGAACTCGGGTTCGTTGGCGAGCGAAGTATGAGGAACTCGACGACGCCGCTGACTCTGACAGATTCCGCATCGGCCTCAATACAGCGAGCACGCTCTGCGAGAACTCATTCGGAGAAGTCGCTTGGGATTCCATCCCGAGCCTCAACGGGATGAGGTTCTCAAACAAGGTACGAGTACGTCGTCGATATGCGGCGAGGAGAAAGCGTCAATGGTTGATCAACTCAGAGAGATTGAGCGACTCGGTTCTTATACCTCTCGCGGTGCAGACTGCCGTTAAGCGACCGCGCCTCGCTTCAGACTGCGTGCGGTATAAGACCTCTTGACGAATGGCACTGCGCGGCAACTTCTTTACTCAAAGGCGATGACATGACGACGCGACGCGAATGGCTTTCAACGTTGGGTGCGGCGGGACTGGCAACGATGGGCAGTCAGCTTGCTCAAGCGGGCTCGCAAGCTGAGGCGACGAACGGAAGTAATAAGACTTACCGCATCGGGGTGCTCTCGGCACGCATTCGAGGCAAGCCGCAGGTGCTCAACGGCCATACTTGGAACTTCGCGCAATACTTGCATCCGACGGTCAATTACGAGGCCCTCGCAAAGCACAACACTCCGCACATCATCGGCTACTACAAACTGTCGCGTGATCCTCGTAACAGCTTCGGAGTGCTGCCGTTCCCGGACACGAAGATCACTCACTACTACGAAGCGGACCCGGTCGTCGCTCAGAAGTTTGCGGATGTCTTTCCCGGCTGTGAGGTCGCGAAGTCTCCTGAAGAGCTCGCGAAGAATGTCGATGCCGTTTGGCTCGGCGATGCATCGGGCTACGGCGAAGACCACTTTGATTTGATCGCCCCCGCACTCGAACGCGGACTGCCGACGTTCTGCGACAAACCGATCGGCGAGACCGTTGCCGGCGTCCGCAAGATCTTGAACTACGCGAAGCAGCACAAAGCACCGCTGATGTCATCGAGCCTCTTTCGTCATGAATGGGGCACTGAGGAAGCTCTGCGGCGCAAGACATCGGGCGAGTTCGGCGAGCTGCTCTATGTCATCGCGAGCATGTATGGCGCGTACTCGCCCGACGGATGGTTCATCTACGGCCATCATCCCGCATGGATGATCGAGACCATTTGCGGGCACGGAGTCGAAGCCGTCAGCGCGTATGTTCGAAATGGGGCATGTCACGCATTGGTGACGTACCCCGACCGCATGCCCGCCGAGATTTGGTACGGGCGCCCGGACATCGCGAAGGACTACTGCCGCACGTTGGTGACGTTTCAAAAGGACCGCTTCGAATTCACTCCGGCGATCGAAGGCAGTTTCACGATTGGCCATCACTACGAGATGTTCAACATGGCCAATGCCTTTCGCGGCATGATTAAGACCGGCATCGAACCCGTGCCGCATCAGGAAATCCTCGAAGTGACCGCAATGCTTTACGCCGGAGCGAAGTCGATGCAGGAGAAGAGCCGACTCGTGCAACTCGCTGAAGTGTTGGCGTAGCGCTGGTCCGATCTAGTACCACGACCGAGAAGTAACCCTCCATACGAACTGAGCCGCAGCGCCCGATCCCCGTAGCCGAAATCGTCAGATTTCGGGGACTCCGTACCAGCCGTCCGAAATCTGACGATTTCGGCTACAGGTCGGCTGCCACTTTTGATTGGCAGGTCAATTCTCGGGCGAGGTACTAGGAGTTTGTCCGAGAGCATGGCCTTCCAGTCCGTGCAGGCAGTCTGGCGATTCGAAGCTGTTTGTAGGAGTAAATACAGCACGCGCTGGAAGCCCATGCTACGGCTACTCGGACAAGCTCCGAGGCGACGCACCAAACTCTCAGGCCATGTTCGCGCAACAGTTGATCGGCCCAAACTTCTTCGTCCGCAGCGAGCGGTGGGTCGGGAGAGAGCTGATACTTCAGGTGATAACGGCCGCGCTCAATGCACTCATCAAGCAACGATTGAAGTTGGAGGACCGCGTCGCGGTCGGTCGGGCGAAGCGGAATCGGGATCGTCGGAAGCGGATCACGCAGCGTGACCCGATAGAGATTGGCTTCGTCAGACTGAGTCGCTCGGCGAACGTTGATCGAGTACGGAGTTTGGCATTTGCGAGGCAGCTTCCGTTCCGGCAACGCCAGCACGAAATGGCCGCCGCGAATCAAGTCGATCTCCACAAGGTTCACACGCGCGGAGATGAACTCTGCCTGCTTCTTGTGATAGGCCGCGACTCCTTCACTCGACTTGTTCGCGGGACTGGGCAGCTCGATCGCCGTGATGACTCGACCGTCCGTTGTGTGCTCGAGGATTCCAATATGCCGCTCCGTGCGCGGGTCATCGCGCAGCTTCACTTCCGCCGTCCTGACGCCCTAACCCGCGAAACACGCCGAGGAGAGAACTCGATGTTCTGTCGGCGACTTCTGCTCGGTCTGACGGCGAAACAGAAAAAGACGGCTCCGCCGAATTGGAGAGCGGTGATTAATCGCCGCTCTCCAGAAATGGTCCTCGGCGGAGCCGTTTGAGATGCGGAGCGCGATGAAATCGCAATCTACTTTTCGAGCGAGTCCATCAGCCAGACGCGGGCGTAGGCCCATTTGCGCTTCACCGTGCGCGGGGATGTGTCGAGCACGTCGGCGGTTTCTTCGACGGTTAAGCCAGTGAAGTAGCGAAGCTTCACGATCTCGGCGGTATCAGGGTCGATCTCTGAGAGTCGATCGAGCGCTTCGCTGATTCCGAGCAACTGGTCGTCGTTGTCCGACTGCGGAGCCATCACGCGCGATTCGTGAAGCTCCTCTTGAGTCAGCTCGCCGCCTCGTTTGAGCGACTGCCGACGCCGGGCACTCTCGACGAGAATTCGGCGCATCGCTTCGGAGGCCGCACCGAAGAAGTGCCGTCTCCCGTCCCACTTCGAAGCGAATTGGTCAGACTCTGATGAGACCAATCGCAAGTAGGCTTCATGCACGAGCGCCGTTGGCTGCAACGTGACGGGACCGGACTCTCGCGCCAGGCGGGACGCAGCCAACTTCCGCAGCTCGGCATAGACAAGCGGCAGTAGTTCCGAGGCAGATTGTGCGTCTCCTCGGTCGATTCGTGCGAGTAGTTGAGTGACTTCTCCGGTCGGCATGTTGCTCCTGCTGCGGTGAGTGGGCGACGAACGTAGCAAGAGCCCGCAGCGTGCTGAAAGTCTGACCGAAATACATCGCCGAGACACGCTCTTCACCGACCCCGTGTCGGTGGAGAGCGATATGGCGCCTCGCAGATTCGTGTTGCTAGCCGACCAGTCGTGCTCCCACTGACGCGGGGTCAGTGGAGAGCGAAGGGCATATCGCCGATTCGGCGTCGCGTCGGTCGGATGCCTACGTCCGATAGCGACGCGGCCCGGACTTAGGCGTCCATGCTACGAACTCGGGAAGTTCTTCGCCGACAAGCTCTCCGAGCAGCACCGTCACAACTTGAGACAAGACCCAAAAAACTTTGGCCCGCTTTTTTGCCCGTTGACGCATTGCATCACGGCGGTGCGTCGAGCGGAGACGCCGCTGCGAGTTCGAACGGATGAGTCAGCTCATTCAGCGGTCGCTCGAACTCTTTCTTTCTCTGCTGCGTTGCATGCTCGGGCCTGCGTGCTTTCTCGGGATCCGTTTGCCAGAAGACTTCGCGCGGTTTGTCCTCGAAGAGTGATGAGGCGAATCGCTCGGTGAAGTGGTGCGGTGAACTCGGAATCCAATGGGGATTGGCAAGATGGTCTTCGCGAATTGGTTGGGCTCGGTGTCTTCGAAGTTGGCGGCGGTTCGAACGGGGTTGCGACACAGAGGTCTGACCAGTCGCAGGGCTCAGCGGAGGGCGTTGCGAAGGCAAACTCCAATGGTTGCTGAGTCGCTGGAGCAGCGCGCGTTGCTCGCGACTTTTACTTGGGCGGCGGGAGCGGATGCGGCTAATTGGACGACGCCTGCAAGTTGGGCCGTCTCGAATGGCAGCGATGCCGATGGCGTGCCCGATGCCGATGATGCCGTCGTCTTCAATGCGACTTCGACGCATACGTCGTCCGTCGATGCCAATCTCAATGTCAGCTCGCTGTCGATTGATGCGGGGTACTCGGGCAGCATCAGCCTCGGGACAAAGACGCTGACGGTCACCAATAGCGTGAGTGGCACTGGCACCGCACCGATCACTGGCGGTCGAGTCGTTTTCGGGACGGGTAATAATTCCTTCACCGCGAACTACGCCGGGACGATTGATGAAGTCGAAATCAACATCGGCAATGGCGGTGTCTCGGTCTTCACGCTGTCGCAGAATTTGAATGTCGGGAATCTCATTCAGAACTCGGCCCGAGTCGGGCAAGGCAGCGGGCAGTTCAAAGTCAGTGGCAATGCGACCGCGAATGCTTCCGGCGGAGTGGCGGCGTTCTTTCAAGGCGGCCCCGTTGTCAGCCTCATCGGTAGCGGCGATCAGACGATCGGCGGCACCGGCTTTATCGCGTCTCTCGATGTCTCGAAGCCGAGCGGGGATGTACTTGTTCCGACAGATTTTCGAATTGGCTACGGGCTCAGCGGAAGCGGCGGGCATATCAAGAACTCGGGCGGCAAGCTCATCGCGGGACTCAGCTCAAGCAACTTCCAGAACGGAACGTCGGGCTCCTTCAACGCGAACTTCGCGGGCACCGTCGACTCGTTCGTCGTCGATATCGGCAACGGCAACAACAACGTCTTCACGCTGACTCAGAACTTAAATGTCACCGAGTTGATTCAGACATCGGCGCGCGTCGGGCAAGGCAGCGGGCAATTCAAAGTCTCGGGCAATGTCACTTCAAATACACAGAACGGCGTTGCGGCGTTCTATCAAGGCGGCCCGACGGTCAGTCTCATCGGTAGCGGCGATCAGACGATCGGCGGCACCGGCTTTATCGCATCTCTTGATGTTTCGAAGCCGAGCGGTGATGTGCTTGTGCCGAGCGATTATCGCATCGGGTACTCGCTGACGGGCAGCGGGCACATCAAGAACAGCGGCGGCAAGCTCGTCGCGGGACTCAGTTCGAACAACTTTCAGAATGGAACATCGGGTTCCTTCAACGCGAACTTCGCGGGCACCGTTGATTCGTTCGTCGTCGATATCGGCAACGGCAACAACAACGTCTTCACGCTGACTCAAGACTTGAATGTCGGCGAATTAATTGAGTCGAGCGCTCGCGTCGGGCAAGGCAGCGGCAAGTTCAAAGTCACGGGCAATGTGACCGCGAATCACTCCGGCGGAGTGGCGGCGTTCTTTCAAGGCGGCCCGGTTGTCAGTCTCGTCGGCAGCACCGATCAGACAGTGACCGGCACCGGCTTCATCGCGGCTCTCGATGTTTCGAAGCCGAGCGGCGATGTACTTATTCCGACAGATTTTCGAATTGGCTACGCACTCACGGGAAGCAGCGGGCACTTCAAGAATGCGGGCGGCAAGCTGATCGCGGGGCTCGGCGGCGGTTTTCAGAACGGCACGTCGGGATCATTCAACGCGAACTTCGCCGGTAGCTTCGATGACTTCGTTGTCGACATCGGCAACGGCAATCCCAACATCTTCACGTTCTCGCAGAACATCAATGTCACGAATCTGACCGAGACATCGGCTCGCGTCGGGCAAGGCAGCGGACAATTCAAAGTCAGCGGCGATGTAACTGCGAATGCACCCGGCGGACTGTCGGCGTTCTTTCAGGGCGGGCAAGTTGTCAGTCTCGTCGGCAGCGGCGATCAGACCATTAGCGGAGCCGGGACGATCGGAGTGCTCGATATCTCGAAGCCGAGCGGCAATGTCCTCTTCGACAACTTCACGGCGAAGTTTTCGACGGTCACGGTCACGAGCGGTGTGCTGAATGTCGGCGGCAGCACGATGACTGCGACCGGCGGCTTCTCGATCGCCAATGGAGCAACTCTTACAGGAGACGGCACGCTCACCGGCAACGTCACGGTGAATGCCGGCGGAGTGCTCGGGACCGACAACACGCTCGGTACGCTGACGATCAACGGCAATCTCACACTGGCTGCGAACTCGAAGCTCAATGTCGAATTGCTGGGGACAACGCCCGGCACGCAGCACGATCAGCTCGTCGTCAACGGCACCGTCTCGGTCAACAACGCCATTCTGAGCGTCACGAAAGTCGCCAATCTTGCGGCGAACGATCAACTCGTCGTGCTACTCAACGACGGCACGGATGCGATCAGCGGCACGTTCAAAGACGCGAGCGGCAACTCGCTGACGAATGGCGCGAAGCTCGATCTCAGCGGCTTCCATTTCACAGTTGCGAACAACGGCAGCAGCGGCAACGACCTCGTGCTGACATTGGCGGCGGTGAACTCGGCGCCGACGTTCGATCTCGGAGCGAACGCGACGAGCGACGGTCCGCTCGCTCTCGGCCCGATCACGTTCATCGATCCCGAAGCCAACAACTGGACCGGCACCGTCAACTACGGAGACGGCAGCGGCGATCAAGCTCTCACGATTGATGCCGCCAATCGGCAATTCAGCCTCGCTCATACCTACGCCGCGAACGGCACCTATACCGTCAGCGTGACGATCAATGATGGCGACAGCGGTTCGACGACGGACTCGTTCAATGTCACGGTCGATCTCTATGAAGCTCCCGATGTCGGCACCGATTTCTATGCGACGAACGCCAATCAAACGCTCGTCGTTGTTGATCCAGGAGTGCTCGCGAACGACATCGGTCAGAACCTCTCCATCACGCGAGTCGACACGACTTCCGACAAAGGCGGGACGATCAGCAGCACTCCCGCGACGGGTGCTTTCAGTTACACACCGTCGGCTTTCTTCCAGACGATCGGCAAAGGCAAAGCCGGCATCGACTCCTTCACCTATGACGTCACCGATCGCAAAGGCGCGGTCGTTACATCGACGGTCTACATCGTCGTCAAAGGTCTGAATGACGCCCCGGTTGCTCAAGCAGACGTTTTGAACTTGAGCACTCCGCAGCCGACTGCCATTGCTGCTCCGGGAGTTCTCGGCAACGACTCCGACATCGACTCGTCCGACACATTGAGCGTCACGGCCTTCGACGCGACGGGCAGCAATGGCGGCAGTCTGAGCATCGCGGCGAACGGTAGCTTTTCTTACTCACCGTCGAGCAGCGTGCTTAGCTCAACGGCACCGGGCACGAGCATTGAGGACGCTTTTAATTACACCGTGAGCGACGGCAACGGCGGTTCGGCAACGTCGACGTTGACGGTGCGCTACTCGATCCCGTTCCCGCCGGATCAGATCAACGCTGCCGATGATCGCTTCACGACGAGCGTGCTCGACGGCAAGTCCGGCGACGCTCCGGGACTGCTGAGCAACGACAGCGGCGAAGCGATTGCTGTCACAGCGTTTGACTCGGCGTCGGTGCTCGGCGGAGTTGTGAACGTCAACGCCGACGGCAGCTTCTCCTATGAAACACCGAGCACTCTGCAGACGCTCGCCGCCGGACAATCGGTCGAAGACAGCTTCACTTACATCATCACCGACGCGAGCAGCGCCACTCGCACCGCGACCGTGCGCATCACGATCACCGGTGCGAACGAGGCACCGTCAGCGAACGGCGATAGCTTCACTTCGAGTTCGCGGACTTCTCTGACCGTCGGCGGCGCGGGCGTATTGGAGAACGACTTCGATATCGACGACGGCGACTCGATCACGATCACGAACTTTGAAGCCGTCTCGGAACTCGGAGCGAACGTCGTGCTGCATGCCGACGGCAGTTTTACTTACACACATACCGACACGTCCCGAGCGGAACTCGTCCCGCAAACAACGGTCTTCGATCGCTTCCGCTACACGATCACCGACGAGTCCGGTTTGACCGACACGACCGTCGTCACGATCCGCATCGACGTGCCGAACAGCGCGGACTTGCTGAGCGGCACGAGTGAAGACGCAGTGCTCAGCGGCGATGCGCCGGGCGTGCTCGTCTTCCGCGAAGAGAATCGCATCGCTCCGCCGCTGACGGTCACGTCCTTCGATCAAACGAGTGCTCTCGGCGCGACGATCGTCATCACTCCCGACGGGGCCTACAGCTACGACCCGCGCGGCGTTGCGGCCTTCCAGAATCTGAAGTTCGGCGAGTCGCTCAATGACTCCTTCAACTTCTCAGTCATCGACGATCAGAGCGTCACGACTGAGCTGACCTTCCATGTTGTTGTGCTCGGTCGACCGGACGGAGCAGAAGACGTCGTCACGCTGCCGGCCAATGCGGTCTTCGAAGCTGACGCTCCGGGCTTGCTCGCGAATGACGCCGCCGGTTCAACGATCATCGCGTCGGACACAACGTCGGAACTCGGCTTGCCCGTCGTTGTGAATGCTGACGGTAGTTTTTCTTACGACCCGACTCCGTCGTTCGGCTTCTTGTCGCTCGCACAGGGCGAGCAAGCCCTCGATCACTTCAGCTACACCAGTCAGTCGGGCAGCGATGCGCCGGTCACAGTCACCGTCGCTTTGCTCGTGAATGGTCAGAACGACAACCCGCTTGCTTCTGACGACGCCTTTGAAACGCTGAGCACTCAAGTGCTGCGAACTCAGAGTCCCGGTGTGCTCGGCAACGACATTGATTTCGATCTGCATGGCAGCATGACTCCGGGCCGCGATCTGCGAGTCACCGGCTACGACGCGACGAGTAAGCTCGGCGTCGCGATTGCGATCGGTGAGAACGGTGCGTTGATCTACGACGCTCAGACATCTGCAACACTCCGTAATCTCGCGCCCGGCATCCCGGCTGACGACGAGTTCCAATACACCGTCACCGACGCTTTCGGTCTGACCTCAACCGCGACCGTGCGCATCACCGTGACTGGCGATGCCTTTGCTCCCGTCGCCACCGAAGACCTCATCGTGATCGGCGCCGGATCTGCCGCTTCGCCCGCAGCCTTCGTTGCCGCTCAAGTGCGGCACAATCTTCTGGCGAACGACGTCGGCGGCTTCGGCGATAAGCAAGTCGTCGGCTTTGATTCTGTCAGTCGGCAAGGCGCTCGCGTGCATGTCTCGCATACCGGCGAGCTGATCTACAACCCGAGAACTTCCGCCTCATTGCGTGCTCTCGGTTCCGGCCAATCCGCGACGGATAGTTTTAGTTACACCGTCCGCGACTCATTGGGCAAAGAGTCGACCGGGACCGTTTCGATTCGCTTCCTCGGAGCGAACGAAGGCTCGAACGATGACTTCAACGGCGGCACGCTCGCTGCGGTCAACGTCGCTGCTCCGGGACTGCTTGCCAATGACCCGTTCGTGAATGGTCAAGCTCCGACCGTCACCGACTTTGATGCTGTCAGTGCTGCGGGTGCGACGGTCTCGGTCAATGCCGACGGTAGTTTTACCTACAACGCGAGCAACGTGACGGCCTTCGCGACGATTCGTCCCGGCGAGCGCATCGTCGACAGTTTTACTTACACCACTGAGACC
>CAZNMS010000145.1:0-17924 GCA_964573505.1 uncultured Planctomycetaceae bacterium
CGTCCCGAATTCTCGCTTGACGCCGCAGCTCTCATAGGAGCGAAAGGCGACTATCTGCCGCGCTCAAGGTTGCGCAGGCCGACAAGAAATCGAGAACGAGCAGTACGAAGAAAACGGACCTTTGTCAGAGACGTCGGTAACAAAAATTCCTTCCGCCGCGAGTTCTTCATGCCCGGTTATCTCGTCGAAGTTTTGCTCGCGCTCTCCGGTGCATGGGGCGGCCTTTTGTGTTTGTGGTGCGGAGACCTACAGAGCCGCGAGACCGATGATGACTCGCCGCGCACGACGCTCGATCGTCCATTCGTCTTTGCGGGATTGATCGCCGTTACTGCGATCACAGGCTTAGCAACGGCCTCGTTGAACGTGCTTGTCTTATGGCTTTGCTTCGCTGCGTTTCTCGGCGTGACCGTGCAACTGGCGCGACGCATTCCCGATCCAGCGCCGATCATCTCCGACCAGTTTGAGCTTCCTCCGCCCGTGCTTTGGGTTCGCTGTCGAGCAGCAGCGGGAGCGAGCTTGCTGTGCTTCACAATCGGACTGGGAGTCATCGTCGCGCTGTCAGGACGACTGAATTTGGCCGAGATCACCGAGGCCCTGCAACCAATCTTACATCCAGCGCATACCATCGGACGTCCGAGTTTGCGATTGTTTGCTCTGCGCGCAGCAGTCATCAGCGTGCTCGTCGGCACCGGACTGACGACCTTCACTTCGCCACTGCACTTCGCAGCGCTCGAAGCCCTTCAGCAATGGCCCGCAGCGATCGCCGGATGGTGGGCGACGACCGCGAGGCTACTGGGGTTGATGATCGTTTGGCGGATCATGCAGGCGACGTCGTCGGGGCTTGAGTCCGTGCTCATTCCCGTGCTCTTAGGTCTTGCCATTCTGAGCCTCGTGCATGGCGCAGCGAGCTTATGGCAAGACGTTTCGCTGCGAGGCTTCGCGGCGCGAGTGCTCGTCGTGCATGCCGGTTTGAATTGGCTCGCGATTGCTGCCGCGATCGCTAAGCCAGTCGCTGCTTCCGGAGCGGTGCTGCCGTTTGGTGAGGCCAGCCAATGGTTGATCGGCAGTTGGTGCGCGTCGTCATTGGCGCTACTGGTGCTGCTGAGTGCCGAACAATCTCTCTGCGCCGCGCCACAGCGCATCGACAGCTTCGATCAGTTGAAGGGGCTTAAGCAGCATCATCCACTGGCAACGTTGTGCTTGCTGATTGGCGGATTGTCGTTCGTGATCGCGCCGCCGCTGCCGGAGTTTTGGGCCTTACTCACACTGACCTTAAGCGTGCTGACTCCCGGTACGGCGATCTACGAGCATGCTCGACTGATGCCGCATCCGGCGATCGTGCTCGGGTTAGTCATCGCAGTTCTGAGCCTACTCGCGACAACAGTGCGTGCCGCGACGTTGCTATCACCGCTCGTCTTCGAAGAGGCACTCGGTAGCCGACATTTAACCCGTCAGCGCGGCGTGCTTGTTGTTGTCGTCATCGGCAGCGGCGCGTTGCTGCTCGCAGGCTTGCGGCCTGATTGGTGGCTGCTCGGCTCAGTGAGATGACGACGAGCTAATGCTCACCGTGCGACCGGCACCTTTCTTGAGCGATCAAAAGTGGCGTTGAAATCGCCGTTTGACATTCAAGTCGGCAAGTCTTGAGATGCACCCGCATTCGGGCTTTCAAGCGATTCTTCAGGGACGCAGACATCATGACGACGAGCAATGTCCAATTCATGTTGCAGGACGGCGTACATGTTGCCGTTCTCGGGACGGAGTACGACAACCTCGACACCCCGGCGATTGAAGCAGCCGCAAAGCAGTTACTCGATCTCGCCCAATCCGCAGATCCGCCACTGGTTGTCATCGACATGACCAGTACGAAGTTCTTCGGGTCAGCGTTCTTAGGCATCTTGTTTCGGATGTGGAGACGACTGACAGCTCGCGGCGGACGACTCGTGACCTGCAATGCTTCGGGCATCTGCGCTCAAGTGTTGAACGTCACGCAGGTCGACAAACTATGGCCGCTTTGCAATTCGCGAGCGTCTGCGATTCGTTCGCTCAAAGGGTAGTTATGACGGGTCAAACAACCGTCGGAGTGTCGGCGTTCGCACTGAATGATTTTGCTGAGCCGGCTCATGCCGCACCGCTCTCCGGCGATTGGGTGCTGATCTCTTCCGACACAACTTTGCCTGAGGGCAAAGGCGTTACCGTTTGGATTGATGAGGTCGAACTTGCCGTCTTCAAAGTCGGCGATGAGTGGCTCGCGATTGATGGACGCTGTCCGCATAAGGGCGCGTCGCTCGCTGAGAGCTGCGTTGAGGGAACGACGGTTTCCTGTTCATGGCACGGATGGCGCTTCGATCTGCGCACCGGTAAAGGCGATCGGCCGCAAGCATCCGTGAGAACCTTTGCCGTGCGCGCTGATGAGTCCGGCTTATGGCTCGATCGTTCGCCGCTGTCTTTGCCGAGACCTCAAATGGTGGTCGAGAACGACGGCATTCAGCGCGTGCTCGTGAGATACGGATCGCTCGGATGGGTCGGAGTCTTCGGCACGGTGAATGACATTGCTTGTCAGCACGGTGATCGAGTTGTCGTACAAAGTGATCGCGGCACTGAGTTAGGCGAAGTGCTTGCTGATCCGACGAAGCTCACAGCGATGACGACAAAGCCGACTGGCGAATTGCTGCGGGTCGCGACTGTTGAAGAGGTTGCTGCACATCGCGACCGACAACGCAAAGTCGATCAAGTGCTCGAGTCGGCCAATCGCTGGGGCCAGTCAAAGTCGTTGCCCGCTGACTTCGTTGACGGTGAGCTGCTTTTCGATGGCGAGACTCTCGTGCTCTATTACCTCGGTGAGTTTCACGCAGACTTTGCCGAGCTGCGAACTCGCTTAGCGATCAGTCTGAGTCTGACGCGAGTCGATCTTGCGCCGTTGATTGAGCCGGCGGGAGGCGGATGCGGCAGTGGAGGCTGCGGGAGTTGCGCGTCGCACTGACAAGGTCGCAGTCGCCGACTTGCGCGTAAGTTCGTGAGGCTCCGCGAAATCATGCGACGGGACGAATCGTGAGCCGAGCGGCTCGCTGCGGTCGATGAGATGATCCGCGTGAGTTCGTCGGTTTGATCGCTGTCTTCGTAGCATGAGCTTCTAGCTCGTGCTGTATTTACTCCTACAAACAGCTTCGAACCGCCAGTCAGACTGCAAGGGCTGAAAGCCCATGCTACGAAGGCAGCCTCTTAGCCCGTCCTGAGCGGCACCTGTCGAACGATCGGCAACCGCGAAGAGGACGCACGGACTGGAAGTCCATGCTACTTAAGCCGTCCCCGTGCCGACGCAAACATCGTGCTTGCTGCGTTGATCTACTCCTTCAGAAAGTCTCCTCATGAAAGTGGTCTCGTCGTCCTCTCGGATTGCTACATGTCATTTTCAATACACCCGATTGGTGGACGGAGCCCCGCAACGCATCAAGTCGCTATCAACGGCAATGGGCGCCGAGAGGAAGCTGAATGGCGAATGTTGGTTGTTCGTCTCGCCGCATGATGACGATCTCGCGATCGGCGCCGGGTTGCTGATGCAAGCCGCCGTGCAAGAGGGCGTCGACGTGCAATGCTTGATCGTGACCGACGGTTGTCTCGGCTACTGCCGCAGCTCGCAGCAAGCAGACATCGTCAAGATTCGGCATCGTGAGACGGTCGACTCGTTTGAGATTCTCGGCATCGAAGCGGACCACTTGACGTTCTTAGGTTTCCCGGACGGCGGTCTGACGCAGTACATCGGGCGTCGCAAAGCCGTTGACGGCGAGCCGACGATCGCGGGCTATACCGGACTGCAAAACGCCTTCACTCATCACTTGCGCGAACTGCGGCCCGTGCGAGTCTTCGTGCCGACTCGCACCGATCTGCATCCCGATCATCAGATTACGTACAACGAGTTGATGATCAGCCTCTTTCATGCCTCGGGAAAAATCTGGCCGGAACTCGGTGACCCATTGCCGCTGCCCGAAGTGCATGAGCTTGCGATCTACTGCGACTTCCCGAGCAACCCTCACTTAGAGATCAAAGCCGACGCCGAAGCGTTCAAAGTGAAGCTCGACAGCATCAAGGCGTATCGGTCGCAGTTGCAGATTGCGGAACTGGTGAAGTCTCAACGCAAGGGCGGGCCATTCGAGTACATCCGCGATGTCTCGTTCCGACTGTATTCGCCGACGTCGTATCGCTCGCTGTTTGACGTCTCTTAGAGCGAGCCGCGACGGCGCGGAAAGCAGTGCCGCGCGTCACTTCTTCGCTGCTGCATGTCATGCGGATTACATGCTGACGAAGCCGCGATGACGTCCCTCTGCCGATCATTCCTCGTGATTCCGCACGGCGTAGGGTCCGACCTGCGGCGGCAGTTGAGGCATCAATCAAAGTCTGTTCGCGAGCGACATCATCGACTCACAGCTCAAGACGCACCCCTTCAGCGCGTCGAAAACATGTCCGCCTGAGGCAAAGCCTCCACTCCTCTTCTTACCTTTTTGCCCCCCATCTTTTTGTCATCCCGCCTTCTCGAAGACGAACGACAAAAAGATGAGCTGACATAAAATGGTCGCCGCCCGAGCCGTCACGGAGGCACTGCGGCCTCGACTCGCGATTCTCGCGTTTTGCTTCTGTGTAGTCGGGCTTACGCGCGATTCGATTCGTCCCCCCCGCTCTCGAATGCTGACGGTGATTGAACTGTGAACTCCGAAATGAATGCCTCTGTTTCGAGTACGGCTGTTGTTGCGATCGGGGGAAATTTGGGCGATGTGCCGGCAACGTTTCAGCAGGCTGCTGAATTGCTCGCGCCGCATGCTCGGTCGGCGGTGCGAGTCAGTCGGCTCTATCGCTCGGTGCCAATGGGGACTGCTGCCGGTGCGACGTTTTGCAATGCGGCAGTCGCTTTTGAATGCGATCTCGAACCCGAAGTGCTCTTAGACCGACTGCAAGAGATTGAAACACAACTCGGTCGCGTGCGGACGATTCATTGGGGGCCGAGAACGCTCGATCTCGATCTTGTCGCATATGGCGACCGAATCATGAGCACGCCGAGACTGACGCTTCCGCATACTCATTGCTGGTATCGGCGCTTCGTGCTCGATCCCGTTTGCGACGTCGCTCCGACTGCGATGCACGCGGGGTTTCATGTGTCGTTCGGGATGCTCCGCGAGCGGTTGCTGCCGCGACCTCTGCGCGTCGCGTTTGAGTTGTCTCGCTTACCGAAAGACGCCGAAGCGCGATTGAAGGCGGAGTTTTCGAGTGTCGTTTTTCTTCCACTCACTGCCGCAGCCGAGTCGGCGATCACGATTCATCATCGACCGCTTAAGCGCGAGGACGATCGCTTCTCACTGAGTTGCCCCGAATCGAGCGGAGCCGAGCAATTCGTCCGTGATGTCTTGATCGCGGCTACGGATGAGTTGTCTGTTTGAGGATTCCGGGGGCGGATTAACGGCTGAGCCAATTGTCGGTGAATCGCTTCCGGAGTTCGTAGCATGGACGCCTACGTCCGTGCTGCGTCGCTGTCGGACGTAGGCGTCCGACCTACACGACGCAAAATCGAGAAGTGACTCCTCGACGGTTCCGTCGGCGAATCGCTTTCAACGATCGAAGACGTGCGAGTCGATGTGACGTTTCTCTCATCGCTCGACCATTCAAAGAGCGTTAGTTGCGACCCTTTCAGCACCGACCTAGAGTCCCGCCCCTCTGCGAAACGGCCTTATTTTTCGGACCTTCTGACACAATTGCGGACTTCATGAGCAACAGCAACGAGCAGATTTTGATCAACATTGGCCATAGTCCCGACCCGGACGACGCCTTCATGTTTCATGCCCTCGCGAACGACAAAATCCCGACCGGGCAGTACCGCTTCACACATACGTTGCAGGACATCGAGACCCTCAATCATCGAGCCCTGCGCGGCGAACTCGAGCTGACTGCGGTCAGCCTGCATGGCTACGCCTACGTTCTCGATAAGTACGCGCTGTGTGCCTGCGGCGCGAGCATGGGCGAGAACTATGGCCCGATGGTCGTTGCGCGTGAGCCCGGCCCGATTGAGTCGTTGCACGGGAAGAAGATCGCTGTGCCCGGCACGCTCACTACGGCGTTCCTCGCGCTGAAACTGCTGCTCGGTGACAAGTTCGCTTACGAAGTGCATCCCTTTGATGAGATCTTGAATCTCGTCGCCGCCGGAAAGGTCGATGCGGGACTCATCATTCATGAGGGGCAGCTCACGTTTCAGAATCAAAACCTCAACTTGATCGTTGATCTCGGCAAGTGGTGGTTCGAGGAAACCGACGGCCTGCCGTTGCCACTGGGCGGCAACGCCATCCGTCGCGATCTCGGGCGTCAGGGAATGGAAGAAGTCACCGCCCTCTTAAAGCAGAGCATCGGCTACGGGCTTGAGCACCGTCAGGAAGCGCTGACGCACGCGATGCAGTACGGCCGCGACCTCGACCGAGCAAAGGCCGACCAGTTCGTCGGCATGTACGTGAATCACTGGACGATGGACTTCGGCGACAAAGGCCGCAAAGCCGTGCAACTGTTGTTACAGCGAGGCTATGAAGCCGGCATCATCCCGCGCCCGGTCGATGTTGAGTTCATCGGCTGATTGCACTTCGTGAAGGGAGCGGGCCGTGCTCACCTGCGTTTTCTGGAACACCAACAAACGCGACCGGCGCGAGTTGATCTGTCAGCTCGTTTCAGAAAGAAGCGTCGACGTTTTGGCAATCGCGGAACCGAGAGTTCCTGCAACCGAGCTTGCCGACGCAATCTCGCTATCGCTCGGGACGAGATATCAGCCGAGCGACTCAGAGCCTTCTCGTCTGCAAGTGATTTGTGGTCCGCGTGCTTCCGGAGTTCGTCGGCGATTCTCTGAGCCGGCAGGCAAGATCGTGATCCACTCGCTCGGGAGCGGGCACGATGAGATCTCGCTCGTCTTCGCGCATTTGATGAGTCGCCGTCATTGGTCGCTGCGAAGCCAATCCGCGCAGGTCAAAGTTTTGGCCGACGACATTCGCAGCCATGAAGAGGATGTCGGACATCGGCGCACCGTGTTGCTCGGCGATCTCAATTTGGATCCCTTTGATACGGCCCTCGTCGACGCAACGGGGTTGCATGCAATGATGACGCGACATGCCGTTCGTCGCGGATCACGCGAAGTGCAAAGTCGCGACTACCCCTTCTTCTACAACCCCATGTGGGGCTTCTTCGGCGATCGCAGCGACGGTCCTCCGGGAACTTGCAGCTTTCCTCAGCGCGGCGATCCGATCTCGTATGACTGGAGCATCTTCGATCAAGTCTTGATCCGTCCCGACCTTCTCAAGAGATTCATCAACGTTGAAATCGTGACTCGCATCGGCGACGTGTCGCTCGCCGCGCCATCATCGGGGCGACCGAATAAAGCAGTAGGTTCAGATCACTTTCCAATCGTCCTGCAATTGGCGGACTGACTTCATTGGAGCAAAGAAGAATGTCGAACCTCTTTCGATCTTCATGGCCGGAACTCAGCGATGTTGAGGTCATCGGTCCCGAAGCCATTCTGCAGCACCATGCTTCGCTGCTTTCTGAAGCAACTGGAGGTCGGCTGCAGGGAAAGGTCGCAAAGACGAGCGCAGATGACCGCATCGTTTTTGGCATGCTCGCGGTTGCTCCCACTCTCGGCGAGAAGGTCAAGCTGTTTGAGTGCCTGCAACAAGTGGCTGACGAATTGCTCTATCCCGTCTTGATTGTGCCGCCAAAACCAATTCCGTCGTTCTTGAAGGCGAAGGTCGCGGTGAAGGGGAAGTCGCCAGTTGTTAGCGGTTCCACTTTGCGGCACGCCCAAAATCAGCTTGAGACTTACATCGGAATTCCGGATCGCGAAGTCTCAAACCCATGGTTAGCGACCGACCCGAACGAACTCGCCGACAAGCTCGAAGACGTCATGCACTCACCGGAAGTGAAAGCACAACTCTTGGCGCTCTTGAAGAAGGAAGACGCGGCAAAGGCTCAAGACACTGAATCGGCTGTTGAAACAAAGAGGCTCTGACACGAATCGCATTCACGTCGTCTTGATCAACGTCACGCCGGCAACAGCGATGCGACGCCGCGATGCCGGAACAAGTTGCTGATTGAATCTTTGGCAGCATCCTCTGATGAGTTCGAAAGGGCCGCGCATGACTGACGTTGCTCCGATGCGGGATGCTGAAGCGTGCTGCGGGCTGACTCGGTTTGACCAGTTGGCGATTGTTGTTGTCTGCGTCGCTTGTGTGCTTGCGACTCATGTCATGCAGGTTGATGAGAGCAACGCGGACGACGTTGTGATCGACTCACGGATCGACCTGAATCATGCGACGGCGGCGGAGTTTGATTTGCTCGACGGGATCGGGCCGAAGCTATCGCAGCGCATCATCGAAGATCGAGAAGCACGCGGTCCCTTCAAGAGCGTTGCCAACTTGCAGCGAGTCAAAGGCATCGGACCGAAGACACTCGCGAAGAATCGAGAGCATGTGCGCGTTGAGCCTACCGAGCTGTAGATGCTCCGCGCGGTTGTCAGTCTCAATGCTCGGCTTAGACTCCCGCCCCGCTTTTCGTCGCAGTGAGGCCCGTTTAACCGCGACTGCTTCGCATCCGATAGTCGCCGTTCGCTTCGAGAAAGGGACCTTTTGCGAAGCAAAAGCCGACACTCCCTTTCGCAGAGCGAAAGGCGACTATCAACGTCGTTCTCGCTGCCAAATTCCATTCGCCTTCGATCCTGCTCAGTCCTCCAATATCAGCCCTCAGCAGAAAGCCCCCGCAATGGCTCTCACCGTCCGCAAACTTCCGTTTGCTTTGCTGTCGTTTGTTGCTGCTCCCTTCGTTGCTCAAGCCGCTGATGCGCCGGCGACTCCCGATCGCGCGATTGTCGCAGGTTACGAGCGAGTCGTTTCGCGAGTCGAGCAATCGCTCATGGACGAGGACGAAGAGCCTGAAGACAAATTCAAAGCGGACGAAGCGGAACTCGGACGCGTGCTGCTCGACGAGTTGAATTGCACGTCGTGCCATAAGGCGACGGGACCGAATGCCGGACTGATCAAAGCAAAGCAAGCACCGATCCTCGACAAGATTGGCGAGCGTGCTCAACTCGCGGCGCTCGAAAAGTTCTTAGGCGGCCCGCACGCCCGGAAGCCCGGCACGACGATGCCGGATGTCTTCAATGCTCAGACTGAAGACGAGCGCAAAGCGAACATCACCGCGTTGCTGCACTTCCTCTCGAAGACTGGTTCGGTGCAAGAGGCGATGACCGATTCCGCATCTGCAGCGCGAGGGGAAAAATTATTCCATCAGATCGGCTGCGTCGCTTGTCACTCACCGGTGAAGGCCGGAGCAACGCCGGTTCCGAACTCGATTCCGCTCGGCAATCTCGGCGGCAAGTACACACTGCCAAGCTTGATTGCGTTCCTCAAGAACCCACTCGATGCACGACCGGCGGGACGCATGCCGAGTCTCAATCTCGATGACAAGACGGCGCGCGACATAGCTTCGTTCTTCTTCAAGGACGTGAAGATCGCCGCCAATTTGAACTTCGCGTACTACGAAGGCGATTGGGACAAAGTGCCGGACTTCAGCAAGCTGAAGTCGAAGTCAACGGGCATGGCATCGGGCTTTGATGCTGAAGTCGCACCGAAGAAAAACAACTACGGCCTGCGTTTCACCGGCTTCATCCATTTGGCCAAAGAGGGGAAATACAAATTCCACTTAGGCTCGGACGACGGCAGCCGCTTGCAGATTGACGGTGAGGAAGTCGTGCTCAACGACGGCGTTCATCCCTATGGCGAGAAGTCCGCAGAGCGAACGTTGTCTGCTGGTCCTCACGAGGTGATCGTCGACTTCACTCAAGGCGGCGGTGAGGCCGAGTTGAAGGTCGACTACGAAGGCAAAGGCGTGCCGCGTCAGCCGCTTGCATCCATTGCTACTCCAACACGAGAGAAAGCCGCAGCACCGACTGGCCCGAACGCCTTTGTGTATGACGAAGCACTCGCCTCGAAAGGTCGCGATGTCTTTGCGAAGTTTGGATGTGCGTCGTGCCATCAACTCAAAGAAGACGGCAAGGCGGTCAAGCCGACTCTGACCGCGAAGCCATTGTTTGATCTCGCGAACTTTGCGAGCGGATGTCTCGGCGATCAGCCGTCGAACGGCATGCCTCACTATCACGTGAATGCCACTCAGCGCAAGCATCTTGAAGCAGCGGTGAAAGCGTTGAAGACCGGCAATGCCGAACGCACTCCCGAGCAACAACTCGCTCATGCGCTGACTCAGTTCAATTGCTATGCCTGCCATCAACGCGGCAAGGTCGGCGGTGTTGAAGGTGCTCGCAACGCCTTCTTCGAAACGACGATAAAGGAAATGGGCGATGAAGGCCGCTTGCCTCCGCCAATCAACGGAGTCGGCGACAAGCTCAACGATGGCTATCTCAAGAACTTGCTCAACAACGGAGCGAAGGATCGCGGCTACATGCTGGCGGTGATGCCGAAGTTCGCCGGTCACAACATCGGTCATCTCGCTGACGTCTTGAAGAAACTCGACGAGAAGACGGAAGCGCCGCAGATCGAACTCACCGAGTCCGCTGCTCAGATGAAGTCTGCCGGACGCAAGCTCGTCGGCGATAAGGGACTCGGCTGCGTGAAGTGTCATCCATTCGGCCAGAATCAAGCGGTCGGCATTCAAGCGATGGACCTGCAAAAGATGCACTCGCGCCTGCGGCAAGATTGGTTCTTGCGCTACGTTGACAATCCGCAGGTCTATCGACCGGGAACGCGTATGCCCGCTCCGTGGCCCTCGGGGCAAGTCACGATCAAGGACGTGCTCGACGCTCATGCCGACAAGCAGAAGCACGCCATTTGGCAGTGGCTGAGCGACGGCAATCGCGCTCAAATTCCAGCAGGCATCTCGAAGGAAGCGATCGTCCTCGAACCGAAGGATGAGCCGATCGTCTACCGCAACTTTATTGAAGGAGTGAGCCCCCGCGCGATCGCGATCGGTTATCCCGAGAAGGTGCATCAGTGCTTCGACGCCGAGAACGGCTGCCTCGCACTGATTTGGCAGGGCGACTTCATTGACGCGGGCAAGCACTGGATCGGACGAGGCCCCGGCAATCAAAGCCCACTCGGCGACAACGTCATCAGCCTGACTCGCGGTCTGCCGATCGCGTTTCTCGAAACCGCTGACGCCGCATGGCCGACCGGCAAGCCTGCGGAACTGGGCTATCAGTTCAAGGGCTACCGCTTCAACTCAAAGCGTCAGCCGGTGCTGCTCTACAACATTGCTGATACTCAAGTGACCGACGAAATGATCCCGGTCACGCAAGGCAAGCAGCACGGCTTCGCTCGGACCCTCACCATCAAGTCGGCAGCGTCGGGCTCAAAGCTCACATACCGAGTCGCCGCCGGTAACAAGATCGAGCAGCAAGGTGATGTCTACACCATTGATACTCACCTGAAGCTGACCGTGAAGACGGCCTCCGGCACGCCGCGCCTGCGAACCGTCAGTGGTAAGCAAGAATTAGTCATCGACCTCGACCTCAAAGCCGGAGAAGCCCGCATCGAGCAGAGTTATTGGTGGTAAGCGGATTTAAGGATGTGTCGGACGACGAAACTGCAAGAAGGCCCCGTAAAAAATGATTCGCCGCATCTACATCGACAACTATCTAACGTGGGTCAACAACGAGCTTGAGATTGCGAGATTTCAATTGCTCCTCGGTTTGAACGGTACGGGGAAATCCGCAATCGGCGACGTGCTGTGGAGGCTGCAACGCCACTTGCGAGGGGAGCCGGTTGCCAAAGTGTTTCCCTATCGCTCGCGTACCATTTGGCAGAAGTCGTTCGAGCAGCAATTTGAGTTAGACATCGAACGTGACCAGTCCGTTTATCGCTATCGTCTTCGGATCCAACACCAAGAGGGCGGACAAAAGTGCCGCATCCTGTCTGAGGAAGTTACTTGCGACGCAGTCGTCCTTTTTCAGTTTGACGGGGCCGAAGCTCATCTATTCCGTGACGATGGTTCTGCAGGACCTTCATTCGGAGCGGACTGGACTAAGTCCATGCTTCCTTCAATCGGAGAGCGAACCGATAACATCAAACTGAGTTGGTTCCGTGACCGAATGGAACGCGTCTGGGTGATTCGTCCTGAGCCAGTTCACATGCTCAAAGAAAGTGCCGACGAGGCAACGCAGCCCGACATGCTGGGGCACGAGTTTGTGAAGTGGTTGCGACATGTCTCACAGGAGGATCCCGAAGTCATCGCTCACATCCGCACGGCTCTCGCGGATGGCCCGTTGCCGGGACTCATTTCAATGAGGCTTGAGAAGTCAGGCTCATCAGTCCGAACGTTGAAGTTTGAGTTTCAAGACGAGTCAGACACGACGAAGGAAGTCTTTGAATTCGATGAACTTTCGCCCGGACAGCGGAACCTCGTGCTTAACTTCGCGTTGCTGCACGCAGGAGTCGTCTCCGACTCCACCTTGTTCCTCGATGAACCAGACAACTACGTCAGTTCCCGCGAAATTCAGCCGTGGCTGAGTGAAATGGTTGATCGAGTTGATGAGGTCAAAGGGCAGTGCATCCTCGTTTCACATCACAGCGAGGTACTCAATTATTTGGCTCCCACTGCGGGCCTTGAGCTCTACCGCGAGGGCAGTCTGAAGCCGACGCGCGTCCGGGCGTTCGAATGGAGCAGCGACGATGATGCCCTCTCGCCCGCAGAACTTGTCGCTCGGGGATGGAGGTAGTCATGCCGACGCGACGAGGCGTTCGAGTGACGTTGTTGGCAGAGGATGCTGCTTGCCGGACTTTCGGAAAGCGTGCTCTGTTGGAAATGGGATTTGCCCGCGACGAGATCCGTGAGCTTCCATTCCCGAACAGAGGCAGCGGCAAGAAGCATGTGACGGACGCGTATCCGAAACAGATCAAGGCATTTCGTCGTGAGGCCAATCATCAGCGGCTTGCGTTGCTCGTCGTTACGGACGTTGACGAACTTTCGGTGAAACGCCGGTTCGAACAACTCGAAGAAGCCATCGCTCAGCACGTGCTTTCGAAGCGAGCGGCCTCTGAGGCAATTTGCTTATGGCTTCCGAAGTGGCACGTTGAAACATGGATCGCCTTCCTCGCGAGAATTGATGTGACCGAAGACGAGGACGCGAAACACAAAGCCCGCGCTCAAGAAATCAAGCCGTTGGCAGGCGAGTTTGTCGCTCGCTATCGGCGTTGGGTTCGAGACGAAGACGTCGCCGTACTGCCGTCGATGGAAGCAGCATTCGTCGAAACGCAGAGGTTGCCGGCACCATGAGCTTTGCAGCGCGCCTTCAAGTGCTGTCGCATCTCTGCAAGGAGAAGCCGGTTGTGGCAAAGACTCGAATCGCGGTGCCGACCGTGTTGGCGCTCCTCGCGGCGGCGGGGCAATGTCGTTCGGCACGAGATCTACGAACTCCTCAGTGACATGTAATTTCAAGTGCATTGCGGGAATGCCGACACTGCGGGGCGAAGTCCGGTGCCCGATGAGTCCAAATTGGAAGGGTTCAAGAAGCTTGAACTCCTTCGAGACCTCGCCGGGCGGGCGTTTGGGAGTTTGTCGGAGTCGTCTTCAGAAAGTTGGTCATGATTCGGTGCTGGGGGATAAGAGATCCTCAACCGGATTCACTAGGAGTGACCAATGGACGATCAGCTCAAGCAGGCGACGCGACTTTGGACGTTGGCTCAGCCAGTTGTGGCGGGGTTCGTGACGTCGGTCGTGCATAACTTCAAAGACCGCGACGACGTCTTGCAGGATGTCGCTGTCGCGGTGATCGAGTCGTTCGATCGTTACGACCCGGCTCGGCCCTTTGTTTCATGGGCGATGGGAGTCGCACGCAATCAAGTGGGTTTGTACTTGCGGCGACGCAGACGCGATCGGCTGCACTTTGATGATGACACCGTTGATGTCCTCGCGACTGCGTTTGCTGAAGTCTCACCGGAGCAGTCGCAAAAGCTCGACTTCTTGCACGAGTGCTTGAAGTCGCTCGAAGGGCGGGCTCGCAGCATGTGCGAGTTGCGATATCGCGATGATCTCAAGCCCGCTGCAATCGCCGAGCAGATCGGCATGTCGGCCAATTCGGTCGCTAAGGCGTTGCAGCGCATCCGCGATCAACTGCGAGTCTGCATCGAACGCCATGCGGTTGCAGAAGGAGGGACATGATGAGTGCCAATGCTCCTCGTGATATGGCCGCCATCGTTGAAGGCTATTTGGATGAGACGCTGTCGCTCGATGAGCACGCCGCATTGCAAGAGTGGCTCAAGGCGTCTCCGCAAAACGCTCAGCAGTTTGCCGAAGCGGTGCTGCTGCACGATCGGTTGCGCAGTGAGTTGTCGGCGCTCGCTCAACCACTCAGTCAGCAGGCCGATGCAGAGGCGGCGTTGGAGTTGAGCGACTCGCCGACAGAACTCGTCGCTTCAAGTCCGGCGACGGCACGGCCGCGCGTCGGTCGATCGCTCGTAACGCAGTTGCTCAGGCTGCGAGTCGCGATTGTCCCCGTTCTTGCAGCGGCGGTGCTCGTGAGCCTCATGTTGTGGAAGGGATTAGGAGATCGAGCGGCATCCGCAGCGACCGTCGAGATTCAGCGACTGATCGCTGCGACGAGTCGCGCGCCTGATCGCACCTATCGAATCGCCGTCGAAGAGTCGCGTTCGATTCCGGAGCGCGAACTCGCTGACGATGCCCCCGAGCGTCAACGACCGACGAAGCCGTCACTTGATGGAGCCGTTTTGCATGTGCGGGCGGGCGAGCAATTCGTGCTCATTCGGCAGACGGCTGACGGAGGAAAATTTGTTACAGGCAGCAATGGCAAGACGGCAAGTTGGGCGGTGAAGCCGGATGGTTCGGTCCGCGTGAGTGCTGATCTCAACGAGTTCAATCGCGATGTACCGGGGCATGAGCACTCGATGCCGCTGATTCACATTGAGGAAGGACTCGAACGCTTGCTCGAAGCCTATGACGTCCGCTTGCTGCCGATCGAAGCCGCCGACAAGTCGGACAATGAGACGTCTGAAACCGACGTCACTCGGCTGATCGTCGCGGTCAAGAAGCGGCAGTATCGAGGGCCGAAGCGCGTCGAGATTAGCTACTCGATCCGCAGCGGTTTGATTCAGCAAATGCGGTTCATCGAGATGCCGTACGGTCCCGAGCGAGTGACGTTGCGACTGTCGCTGAGCGAAGAGCGACCGCTCGGCGATCGGTTCTTCGATCCTGAATCGCATCACGAGGTTGTGCCCGAGCAATAACCGGAGACAGAAAAATTACAGGCAGGAACATCAATCCTACCGAGCGAGTTTGAATTCCTGCTCTTCATCTTTCTGACCTCAATCTTCCTGTCTGATTCTTCGACTTGCGCGAGACGCGGAGTGAGCAATGATTCGATCCTTGTTCGTCATGATGTTGTTGGTGCTCGGAGCGAGTTCCGCAGTGACTCAAGCTGCGGACCGGACTCGATCGCCGAACTTTGTCGTGATCCTGATGGACGACATGGGATGGCGCGATGTTGGGTTTATGGGCAACTCGTTTGTTGAGACGCCGCATATCGACGCGTTGGCGCGACGCGGTGTGATCTTCACTCAGGCTTATGCCAGTGCGCCGAACTGTGCGCCGACTCGAGCTTGCTTGATGTCCGGCCAATACACGCCGAGGCACGGCATCTACACCGTCGTTGATCCGCGACAACCGGCCGGCTCGCCATGGCACAAGCTGCAAGCGGCGGAGAGTAAGTCGGACCTCGATACGAACGTCGTGACGATCGCGGAATCGCTGCAAGCCGGGCGTTATGCGACTTCGTTTTATGGCATGTGGAATCTCGGTCGAGGTCGTACCGGGCCGGTGACTCCGAGTGGTCAAGGTTTTCAGAAGGTTGTCTTTCCCGAGAACCTCAAGTTCGGCAAGGACGAGTACTTCGATGACGACGGCAACTACTTGAGCGACCGGCTGACCGACGAAGTGCTCTCGTTCGTCACCGAAAATCGCGAGCGACCGTTCTTTGTGTATCTCGCCGATCACGCCGTGCATGCACCGTTCAATCCGAAGAAGGACTTGCTCAAGAAGTACGAAGCGAAGGCGGCGAAGAACAATGATCGTCGCAACGATCCCGCTTATGCCGCGACGATCGAAGCCGTTGATCACAACGTCGGTCGGATTGTCGAGACGCTCGCGAAGCTCAAGCTGACCGATAACACCTATGTCATCTTCACTTCGGATAATGGGGGTACTGATCGTTACACCTCGCCGCTCAATGGCGGCAAAGGGCAACTGCTTGAAGGCGGCATTCGAGTCCCTCTCGCCATCACGGGACCGGGCATCAAGAAGCCCGGCAGCAAGAGCGATGTGCCGGTCGCGAGCATTGATCTTTACCCGACTCTGCTTGACCTCGCGGGTTTACCGGCACCGACCGGCCAAACGCTCGATGGCATGAGCGTCGTGCCGCTGCTGAAGGGCGAGCAGTCGCTGAAACGCAGTCGGCTCTTCTGGCACTTCCCCTGCTATGTAGGAAAAGCAACACCGTGCAGTGCGGTGCGTGAAGGCGACTTCAAGCTCATCGAGTACTTCGAAGAGGGCGGCTATCACGAGCTTTACAACCTCAAGGCGGACCCCGGTGAAGAACGCAATTTGGCAAAGTCGAACCCGGATAAAGCGGCAGCGTTGTTGAAGATGCTCCGTGCATGGCAAGCGGAAACCGGAGCCCTCAACCCGAGCGGTCCGAACCCGAACTACGACCCGAAAGCCGATCGTCCTCGCGGAGGGAGATCAAAGAATTGAACAGGAGAAAACAGAGGGAACAGAGGATATTTAGCTCCTTTCACTCTGTTACTTCCGGCTCATTCTTCTTTTCTGAGGACTCACAATGCATCCGCGATTTGGCCGAGCTTCAAGCATGACTCACGACGTCATCGCTGCTGCGATTGAAGTGCATAAGACGTTGGGGCCGGGACTACTGGAGTCAATCTACGAATGGGCGCTAACCAAAGAACTTGAGTATCGAGGCTATTCGGTTCGGAACCAGAAGTCGGTCGTAATCACCTACCGCGAATTTCAACGTGAAGACCCGTTGAAGTTTGATCTACTCGTCTCTGACTGCCTGCTGATTGAAGTGAAGTCGGTCGAGGCCGTGCATCCAATTCATAAGGCTCAACTACTGAGCTACATGAAACTGCTCGACGTTCCGGTTGGTCTGCTAATCAATTTCAACGTGCAGAAGCTGACCGAAGGCGTATCGCGAATGATGCTGCCCGGAGCGAACTTGGAATGAAGAAAATTGCTTCGAGCAGAAGGCAACAGGGGGGGGCTGGAGAGGACCTCTCTGTTTCCTCTGTTCTCTCCTGTTCAAAGTCCTGTGAACCTTGAAGGAAGCCGGAATCATGAATCGTCGTCTCGTCAGTCTCGCAGCGTTTGTCTGCATCCCGACCGTGGCGATTGTCGCGCTCGCTCAGAAACCCGGTGATGGACCGGCTCCGCCGAGTGCTGGGCCGAAGCTCAAGAAGCCTCAGATGGCCGACACCGTTAAGGCCAACATCTACGCCGATAACTGGTTCATGCTCTACATCAACGGGGAACTCACGGCGGTCGATTCGATCAAGTTCATTCCGCACAACGTGATCTCGGTCGATCTGCTGCCGACCTATCCGATGACGATTGCGGTGATGGCGAAAGACAACGCCGATCCGAAGACGGGAATGGAGTATGCCAACACCAACATCGGAGACGGCGGCTTCATCTTGAAGTTCGGCGATGGCACCGTGACGAACGCCAGTTGGAAAGCAAAGGCGTTCTCGACGGGCCCGATCAATCGCGACACGAAGAACCCGCGCGTCGAGAACACTCCGATCCCCGAGAACTGGTTCGCCGTCGACTTCGATGACAGCTCATGGAGCAAGGCGAAGGAATACACCGAGGAAGAA
>CAZNMS010000146.1:0-17854 GCA_964573505.1 uncultured Planctomycetaceae bacterium
GCTCCGCGAACCAACGTCTGACGTCGAAGAACACAGCCATCCATAGAGTCCAAATGCGTTGGTTCGCGGTGGTAACCACGACTATCGACCACTCGGACAGACTCCTAATTCGACGCGAGCCCAGCATCGCTTTGATAGGTTCGAACGGCCTCAAGTAACTCGGGGACTTTCTGCCGAATAGTGTTCCAAACGATGTTGTCATCAACGCCGAAGTACACATGTGCGACGACATTTCGCATCCGCCGAATCCGTTGCCAATCGATCTCGGTCATCAGCCGAAGGACGTCGTCGGGAATGTTCCGTGACGCTTCACCAATGATCTCAAAGTTCCGCAAAACAGCATCGTATGTCCGCTCATCGGCCAGAAGTTGCTGCTGATCCATTCCCGCAGTGAAGGCGATGATCTTCTCGCGGCATTTGCGGATATCAGCAATGCGGAGTCGATAGTCACGCGACATTGATGAGATCCCTTTCGACATGGGGCCAAATCTCAGGTCGCATGGCTCGTCGAGTCACGAGATCAACACGGCACTTCAGTAAGTCTTCGAGGAACAAGAGCGTTCCCATGTAGCCATCGAAAGTGGCCGAGCCTTCGAAGTCGACCAGCACATCAAGGTCGCTGTCGGGACGAGCCTCGCCGCGCGCGACCGAGCCGAAGATGGCGAGATCACTGACATGAAATCGCCGCTGCAACTCGGGCTTGCTCTCGGATAGCAGTCGCAATGTCTCGGCGGTCGTGACCATGTCGCAATTCCTACAACCAAGCTCGTGCTTGAAATCTTCCTGTCTGTATCGCCCGCTTCCTCAACGCTCCAATGGCAAGAGGATTGTCTGAAGCAATGAGGCATCACTCAATCGGCGAGTCTTGGCTCGTTCGTTACAAGACGAATGATTTCCAGCACGCGAACGAGGCGATTCGAGTCGCTGGTTGCGTCGCCATAGAAAGCCTGCCGAGTCATTTCGAGTGCTTCCAACCGTTTCGAGTACGGCTGCGATTCCCAATAAATCACGTCGCTGTAATCGTCCGCGTCCTCAAGCTTCACGACCGAAAGAGCCGTGCGATCGAGTTTGAGTTCATGCAAGTCAGCCATGATGTCCCCGCGAATCGACTTGTTGGGATTGCACGATGAGCGGACGAAGTTGCTCAATGAGTCCGGGTAGATGCACCGTTGCGACTCGCCAGATTCGATCGTGAGCGATCTCGCCGTACTCGTGCGCGAGCACATGTCGTTGGGCCATGATCGGTCGCCACGGAATCTCTGTGTGAGCTTTGCGGAAGTCAGCGGAGATTTGACGAGCCGCTTCTCCGACAATCTCGATCTGTCGTTCAACTCCACTCCGCAACAGCAGGTCTTGCTCGTAGTACTCGAATTGCTTGCCTGCGACGAAGCCGAGTACGGCATGACTCGCGCGCCACATATCGAGCAGGTATGCCGAGTCGTCTTTATCTGGGTTCGGCGGCATAGATCACCCTCCGAGTGGTCATGATGCGGTCTCGGCGAATCGGGTTCCGCAATCCTTCACGTTCGACGAGATCAACCGGTCGACCAATCAGCTCCGCTAACTCGTCGCGCATCGTGATCAGATCCCACAAGCTCCATGGCGCAGCGGCATCAAACGAGACGAGCACATCGACATCGCTGTCAGGACCGAAATCAGCGCGAAGGATGGACCCAAACAACGACAACTCACGGACCCGCCAATGACGACAAAAGTCTGCGAGTTGCTCGGTCGTGAGTTCGAGTTGTGGTGTAGTTTTCATTACTGGCTCCGATCAGGCTCACGACTTCGACAGCTTCACGTCGCGAGTCCCGGCTTCAGTCTGCGAGTGGGGTTCGAGACCCGTCAATGTCAGCGTTGTCGGTTGATCGAAGCCGAGCTTCACGGTGTGTTTGCTCGACGAATACACGCGCGGTTGAAAGCGGTTGCTGGTGGCTCGCACGGTGTAAAGCGTCTCGCCGGTTGATTCGTCGATGACTTGCACGACGGGGCGCACGCTCGGTTCGCAGATCAGCTCGGGCAGCCAGCCGACGACTTTGCGACCGTCGTTGTCCGCGTTCTTGATCGTGATCGGCCAACCGGGGAACTGCGCTTTGTCGCCGTCCTTCGCGTCGCTGAAACGCGGCCAACATTCAAACGTCACGCGCTGCGTCTTCTTGTTGAAGCGGACCAGACCGTAACCGTCCGCGCGTTGCTTCTCGTTCTTGATCTCCGGCGGGTTCGCATACGCCAGCATGGAGATTTTATTACCCAGTCCGTCTTTGAAGTCGCCGGTCCATGGCAAAGGCGTATTCGGAACGGGGTTCGGTCCCGGCTTCTCGTCTTCAGGATGCCACCAGCGCCCGTAGATCGTGTTGACCAGCGCGGGGCTCGTGAACCCGTAGGGACCGTCTCCGAACTCCGAGATGGCGTGCTTCACGACGACCGCCAAATGCTGATCACCGCAGAGATGCACGGCCCATGCTTTGCGAATCTCTTCGAGTGCTTTGTTGCGCCCCGTCTGCGGCCAGCCATTGCAATCAAGGTCCGCGAGCAAGCGATCGTTGCGGCCTCCGTGCATATGCACCGCGCCGCAGAACGCCGTTTGAGACAGCACGGCTTTCATCTCGGCCCCGCGCCAGTCTTGGCCCCACTCACGCAGGAACTTCATCTGTCTTGAACCGAGCAGTTCGAGCCCCGGCACGTCGATCGTTTTGGGATCGTACTTCGGGTCGTTGATATGGTCGGGACGAGGCCCCATCTTCGGGATTTTTCCGGCCGGTCCCGTCTTGAACTTGCGGTCTTCGAGAATCGCGAAGTCCACTCCGCCGACGCGCAGCCGCGTGAAGTAGACCGTGATGCCGCGATCAATCGGAGCCGGATCAACCGGGTCGGGCAAGTGCCATGTCTGATGCCGCTGCACCATGTTGACGTACTCGACGGGATAGAAATAACCGCCGTCGGCATTGCCGCTGAGCGTCGAGCGTTTGCCGTTCTCTCCCCACAAGTTCGGATGCCCGACATCGTGATCGTCGGGAATCGTGACGGTCGGTCGGTCGCGCAGGATGTCGCGGAACTGCAAGCCGAACTCGATCCAACCGGCGGTATGTTCGGTGTGCCGATAAGTCTGATCGCCGCCGAAGAACAGCAGATCGGGATTCTGAGCTTTGAGATTGTCGATGATCTCCGGCCGCAGTCCCGTCGTGCGGCTCGAATTGCAGGACATGTTCGCGACGACGATCTCTTCTTTATCAATCGGGTCTTTGCGAATGAGCCCTTCGAACTTCGCATCAACTCCGTGCCGCACGCGATAAGGCACGTCTTTGAAGTTGTCCCAATTCTCGATGCGGAAGTGAGCACTCCAACCGGGCAACGTCACAGCGACCTTAGCCGCTTCGACCCATTGCCCGTCGCGTTGCAACTCAAGCCGCACGTCGCGCGACTCATCCGGCTTCAGCGGATAAAGCTGAGCGGTCAGCTTCAGCACTCCGCGATCGTGCGTGTAGACAGCAAACGCAACGACCTCATGCCTCGGGACATCCATCGCCGGAGGCGCGTTCTGCCCCTTGAACTTTTTATTCCACCAAGAGCCGGTCGCGAGCGAATCGAGATTGGGAAACTCCGTCCCAAACGGCTGCCCTGCCGAGACCCCCTTCGTCCCCGTCAGCGCATCAACCGCCGCATCCTGAGCGACCCCGCTCCGCGCCAGCCAACCGCAAGACAACAACGCCGAAACCTTCAGCCAAACGCGTCGCGAGAAGTTCATCCTGAGAGTCCGTAATCAAGAGGTGCGATGAGAGAACCGAGGATCGGGATCGTCGAAGAATCACTTCCCGAATTCGTAGCATGGACGCCTACGTCCGTGCTGCGTCGCTGTCGGACGTAGGCGTCCAACCTACGCGACGCAGAATCAGGATCTTATTCCTCAACTTTCCCTAAGTCGTCGGTCCTCGGAAATCACGCCTCGTTGAGTCCGTCCGTCAGAGCGATGAGTTCGCGATTGCGCACTCGTTCCCAAGCTCCGCTTGGGAATGCATCATCGAGAAGCTCCTGCTTCCCGAGCGGTTTTCCGGACTTTCGATCTGCAGGTCGGAGTGAACTTCGCATCCGAAGGTATTGGGCATTGGCGTTTTGGAGGACGCGCGGATGCTGGCAAGAAACGCGAAGAACTGGACGGGAAGAAGTGCTTCCTCGGCATGCGTTCCCAAGCGGAGCTTGGGAACGAGTGTCGCCCCCGCCCGCTAAAGCGAGACTGGCGATTGCCAGTCAGGCAATTGTTTTGGCGTGCAATCTAATTGTTGCACAATAAATAAATTGCCCTACTCTCCGGCCATGAAAACTACTCGCAAAATCCGCATTGGTAGCCCGGCTACTGGCAGCAACTACTTTCCTCGCAACCAGTTGCGGAAGAATTTGCTGCGGGCATTGAGCCGTGATCATGTCGCCTTCTTGGGGCCTCGACGCACGGGCAAGACGTCGATTCTGAAGGATCTTGTCGCCAATCCGCCTGACGGGGTCTCGGCAGTCATGCTGGATTTGGAGGGCGTGAGGGATGTACCAACTTGGCTGAACCGCATGCTGGCCGAGGTGAAACGGCTGCTGGACACGTCCGATGCGGTGCCGTCTTGGCGCCAGAAGTTGAGCAGCCCACTCACTGCAATTCGCGAGCAGGTCGACGAGATCAGTGTGCTCGGCACGAAGATCAAGCTCACTCATGGTGTCCCGGCGGTCGAGAGTTGGCAGCCGGTTGCAGATCAACTCTTGAAGCTGCTGAAGGAGCATCAGCTCCCGATCTACTTCATGCTCGATGAGTTTCCGTGGTTCCTGTCGCATGTCGCTGCGAATCACACGGCTGCTGAAGTTGATGCGACCTTGAATTGGTTTCGCGCGCTGCGGATCGAACTGACGGACTTGCCTGCTCGGTTCTTGGTCACAGGATCCATCGGGCTGCGAGGACTGTTGCGACGGCTCCATCTGAGTTCGTCAGCCAATGACTTTGACACTGTCGAGATCGAGCCGCTGACTGACGATGAGGCGCGCGAGTTCTTGGATTCGGTCGCGATGGGCGAAGAAGTGAAGTTGGGAGCGAATGCTCGGGACCGCATCTTGGAGCGGCTCGGTGTTGGCTGGCCGATGCTGTTGGCGACCTTTGTGTCGGAACTGCAAGACCAATGCGACGATCGCAAGATCACAGTCGACGACGTCCAGCGGGTCTACGAGGACCGCATGGTGCGCGGCAATCGCAACAAGTACTGCGAAGAGATGTTCTCACGAATCACGAAGCCCGCCGTCTTTGTTGAGACCGAGCGACGGATTGCTCAGGAGATCTTGCGAGCCATGAGTCGTTCGAAGACCGGCTTCGGACAAGACGATCTCGACGCCCTGCACTCAATGATTGTCCCCGACACAACGCTGCGAGCGACGCTGCGATCGGAGTTGGAGTTTGTCGTCGAGACGTTGCTGCACGACGGCTATCTGCATCGTCAGCGCAGCGAGGATCTTGCTATCGACGGTCGGCTCGTATTCGCGTCGCACATCCTGCGGGACTACTGGCGCCATCGGACGGTGTAATGGAAATTCCGCACGCACTCGCGCACTCGTTCCCAAGCTCCGCTTGGGAACGCACCTTCGGGAAGCTCTTGCTTCCCGAGCAATTCTCTCGATCTGGCTCTGCGCGTCAGAGAGCAGTTCGGAGTCGATTGGGCGCTTCTTTGGGACGCTCGGTTGCGGAGATGAAGCTTGAAGAACCGGACGGGAAGCAGAGCTTCCTTTGCGGGCGTTCCCAAGCGGAGCTTGGGAACGAGTGACTTACGAGTGCCCATCCTACGTTCCTGAGGACATCAACATGACTGACACCACTCCGCCGTTTGCTCTCTACAACCCGGCGTTGTTGCCGCCGGAAGTGTTGTTGTCGGAGTTCACGGCTCGGCAACCGTTGCTGCGGCGACTGTTGGAGATCGTGCGATCGAATCTGCCCGGTGAGCCGCCTCAGCATGTGTTGGTGGTCGGACCGCGCGGCATGGGGAAGACGACGCTGCTGTGCGCGATTTCGGCCAGCATTCTGAGACGCGAGCCCGAGCTGGCGAAGCAGTGGCTGCCGGTCCTGTTTGATGAGGAGAGTCGGCGGATTGGCGATCTCGCAGACTTCTGGCTCGAGTGCATTCGGCAGTGGGAAGCGACGACGGCTCCGGCGCTGGTGCAGAGTGCTCGCATTGAAGCGCTGCTTGATGTGCCTGATGCCGAGCTGGAAGACCGCGCGAGAGAGACGTTCTTGAAGCTCATTGATGACTCGGGACGGCGAGCCTTATTGCTGATCGACAACTTCAACGATGTGTTGTCGGCGGTGCATGACCATGAAGCGTTGTTGCGACTGCGGTCGTTCCTGATGGCGGATAGCCGAGTCATGATCATCGGCGCGGCGACGCGTTGGTTTGAGGAAGTGGCCAATGTCGACAAGCCGTTCTTCGAGTTCTTCCGCAACTTCGATTTGCAGGCTTTGAACTTCGACGAGATGTGTGAGTGCTTGCGGGGAGTGGCGGAGGCTCGCGGCGATCAGCGGGTGCTCGATGCATTGGCGACATATCCCAAAAGCATCGAGGCATTGCACATTCTGACGGGCGGCAATCCGCGTTTGATTCGCACGTTCTACCGCTTGTTGAACGAGGGCTTGCACGGGCACTTGCGGCAGCAGTTAGAGCGGTTGATCGACGACTACACGCCCTATCTCAAAGCCATCTTGGACGCGTTGCCGAGACAGCAGCAGCAGGTGCTCGACGCGATCGCGTTGCAATGGAACCCGTGCGACGTCGCGACGGTCGCTCGGCAGTCGCGGTTGCCGAGCAATCAAGTCAGCGCGCAGATTCGGATGCTGATGAAGGCGGGCTTAGTGAGCGAAGTCCCGGCGATGGGTACGCTGAAGAAGAAGGCGTACATGCTCACGGACCGTTTTTCGAACATCCATTACCTGATGCGTCACGGTCGAGCCGGCCAACTGCGGATGCACTGGTTCGTGATGACGCTGCGCGTCTTGTTCGACGACGAACGCTTTGCCGACGCCGTCGCCGACAGCGCGCGAAAGACCGCCAAGAACGGCGGCGACGAACGCGACGCGCTGACTATGGCGCACGCCGCACTGGACAACGCCGGCAACGAAGACACTCGGCGGATGTTGTTCGATCGACTCGTTGGCGCTCCGGAGTTCGATGCCGATGTCGATCCGGCCTTTGCAGAGAAGCTCTGCCGCGAAGCGATTGCCAAGAACCTCGGCGACGCACAAGCGCATTTCAACCTAGCGCGTTTGTTGGCAGTACATCTCAGTCGCTTTGAGGAAGCCGAGGCGGCATTTCGAAATGCAATCGACAACGATCCGCGATTCGCACGCCCATGGATCGGTCTCGGTATCCTGCTGACCTTCTGCTTTGATGGACGGCACGAGGAAGCAGAGGCGGCGTATCGCAAAGCCATCGAACTCGACCCAAAGAATGCTTGGCCGTGGCATTACCTCGGCAGACTGATGGCCAAGCTTCGTCGGCCCGCAGAAGCGGAGGCGGCTTTTCGTAAAGCCATCGAACTCAATCCAAAAGACGCGAAAACGCAGGCGACTCTGGCAGAGGTGCTGTCGAACCGGGGCAATTCGGAAGACGCTCGCTTGGCGGCAATACGGGCGCTGCGGTTGGATCCCGCTGATGACAGGGTGCGGCGAGTCTTCCGTGAGCAATGCTTCTTACACCGCGAGAGTCTGCATGTTGCCTTGCCGGAAGTGAGTTTGTGGAGCAGTCAGCATGCGGAGAACCGGGATGTCAATGAGTTCGCGCATGAGGCTTGGATGGCTTATGCGCGAGTGGCGAGTCCGGCGGCGGCTTTGCTGTTGATGGAGGCTCAGCCGCCGGAAGTGCGATTGGCGTTTGAGGTCCTGCATGATGTCTTCCGAGCCCATGCCGATCGCAATCACCTGCATCGCCTCGCCCCCGAACGCCGAGTGCCCGTGCTCAAGCTCATGGAACGTCTCGAACCCAGAGCCGAACAGTCGTAGCTCGCTGAGGCGAGCGGCAGATGAGTTGATACCGGTACGACGGACTTGTCGTCCGTCGCGCCCGATCTTCGACGGACTACAAGTCCGTCGTACAAGAATTCGCCGGTAGGTTCTCAACGGCCGCTCGCCTTAGCCCGCATTGCGCACGGCCCCAAAACCGGAGCTTCTGGGTTGTCGCACAAACCGGGATGCTGCTTCTCAACTGATCCTTCGCAGGGCTACTCGATCAGCAGATCGGCTTTGCCGGACTCGATCATTTGATCGGTGCTTTGCGGATCGACGGCGCGGCAGATGTCGGTCAGACGCGCGCAGATGTCGGTCATCTCGATGTGCCATGCGGATTGCTCGTCGAGATGCGGCATGAACTCGTCGCACAGCAAGATGAAGCGCAGCAGATGTCGGAAGAGCAGTCCCTCTTGCCGAGCTAACTTGCGGCTCGTCACGAGCATGTTGAAGTCGCCCAAATGCAGCACTTCGCCGACGGCCCAAACGGCGGTGATCGGCACGTCGGTGACGCTCGGGAATTCTGACTGAAAGAGCCTCATCAACTTGTCGGGGAACGTCAGCGGCCAAATGCGTTCTTCGGGGGGTAATTCTAATTGCTCGGGCGACAGCGTTGCCGCGAGTTCGGCTTGAGAGGCGATGCCGCGTTGCAAGAGTTCGATGTTGAGGAACTCCGCAGTCATGCGTCCCGGCGGCAGGTACTCGCCGCGCGGAATGCGCAGGAACTTTGCCATTGTCGGCGCGAACGCCAGCACGCTTTCGAGTGCTTGCACGCGCTCGTACCACTCGGCAAACGGCAGCACGTCGAGCAAGAAGTTGCCGTAGAGCGGGTTGATGCTCTTGAAGCTCAGCAGCGATTCGAGCTTCTCGGTCGCGAAGGCTTGAGTGGCTTCGTACTTCAGCGGCGCTTCTGTGCCGGACAACGTCGGTCCGCTGCCGCGCGAGCCGTCCGTCCGCACTCCTTGAGCTGCCAGCAAGAATTTCAAAGTCGCGCTGAGCTTTGTCGGCGCGGGCTGCGTCGCCGCAGGCACTGATGCCGCAGCCGTTGCAGTGATGACTGATGACGGAGCCGATGCTGTTGTAGCTTCGGTTACATTCTCTGGTTGCGAGTCGCTCGCTGCGTCTCGCTCGCCGACAGCCGCATCAGAGTCGGTCGGACTGCTTGCTGCGGACGGGGGAGTCTCGATCGGCGATGCGGGCGCGGGGGCTTCTTCGTCGTCGAGTCCGAAGCCGAATTCATCAGCCGCGACGATCTCTTCCGGCGGGCCTTCATCGAGCACCGCACTTTGTCCCGACCATTGAGCCGTCTCGCTCCATCCGCCGCGTTCGGCTGCCGCTTTGATCTGCTGCAAGAGTGTCGGTGCTTCAGCGCCGGCTTCTCGCAATCGTTGCGCAACGGGCGATTCGGGCGCAAGCATCACGTACTCGCCGGCTTCGAGCGTCAGCAGCATTTGATCGAGTTCTGTCAGAGCAGCGACGACTCGCTTGCCGTCCAACAGTCGCTTGTTGACGGCTTGCCTCACGCGCGAAACGTCCGCCGAAATCGTCAGCAGGTAAGCCAGTAGGCGCCACGGAATTTGCCCCTGACTGCGCAGGTTCGTCGGCGGTGCGGCGATCAGCTTTTCGAACTGCTCCTGATTCCAATACTGCTCGCCTTTGCGACGAGTCGGCATCTTCTTCTTGAGTTCCTTCCGCTTCTTGATGAGCAGCGGGTCTCTCGTGTCTTCGGGGATCTGATCGAGTCGCTGTTTGAAGCGCAGGATCTTGACGTCGTCCTCATGTGCGAGGGCGAAGACATGCCCTTCCGAGTCGAACTGCGGTCGTCCCGCGCGGCCAAACATCTGATGCGCAACGCTCGGGTCGATGAGCGACTTCTTGCCCGGCGGACCTTTCATGAGTGCTGTCATCAGCACCGATCGCGCGGGCAAGTTCATGCCGGCCGAGAGCGTCTCGGTGCAAACGCAGATCGTCAGCAGCTTGCGTTGAAACAAGTCTTCGACGATCCGCTTATAGCGCGGCAAGACACCGGCGTGATGCACTCCGACACCGCGTTGCAGCAGCGTCTTGAGCTTCGGTCCGATGCCCTTTGACCAGTCGTAATGCTCGATCTCTTTGACGAGTAATTTTTGTTGCCCCTCAGCGAGCATGTCTTTGCCGCGCAGCACATCGGCGACGTTCCAGCATTCATCGCGGTTGAAACAGAAGACGAGCGCGGGCGTCTTGCGCGTCGCTTCATCGCCTTCGGCCATGCGTTCGAGTTGCTCGGTGAGCAGTTCATCGGCGACCCAGTGATAGCGCAGCGGGACTTTGCGCTCGGTGCCTTGCACGAGTTCAAGCCGTCGTCCGTGCGACATGCGCAGCCATGTGAGGAAGTCGAACGCATTGCCGACGGTCGCTGACAGCAGCATCAGTCGCACATGCTTCGGCAGCAGGCTCAGAGAGAGCTCCCAAACAATGCCGCGCTCGGGATCGTTGAAGCTGTGAAACTCATCCATCACGACGGCGGAGACGTTCTCGAAATGCTGCGTCGCTTCTTGCAGCAGTCGGTTGAGCAAGATCTCGGCAACTACGACAAGCACCTTCGCATCCGGGTTGACTTTGCGATTGCCTGTAACAAGTCCGACATCTTCTTTCTTGAAGCCCCAGCGCACGGCGGCTTCTTGCATTTCTTGAAACTTCTGATCGGTAAGGGCGATGAGCGGAGTGGTGTAGTACGCGACCTTGCCCGAATGCAGAGCCTCAAACAACGCGGCCTGCGCGATCAGCGTCTTACCGGTTCCGGTCGGAGCGCAAACGAGGACGCCCTCTTCTGCCGTGAACCATGAAAGCATCGCCTCTTCTTGAACCGGGTATGGCTCGTAAGGCAGTTGCTCGAAATAGGCATTAGCGAGGTCATCGCGCGAAGGCATGAGGGCGTCTCGAAGAGCGAAGTCAAAGTGCGAAATGTGATGTCTCGCGACTATGGCTTGCCGCCGTCCGTAATGAAACGACGCGCCCTCGTAGCATGGACTTCCAGTCCGTGCTGCTTTCCGTCTTCTCCCCAAAGTCCGAGTCCAGTCGCCCCGAGCAGATTCGAAGACGACGCCGCACGGACGTAGGCGTCCATGCTACGCAGCCGTTTTTCGGCGTTCCTTGAAGGGCCAGTAGGCAGCCGACAAACTCCGGCCCGCTCGCGAGAAATGCCTTTGTCTTTCGTGTCCCGCTCTCTGCCAACTGCCCGAGGTGATGTGTGCCGCAACAGGTGATGCTTCGAATTCTGGGAGAGCTCGAAGCTCTCGTCCTCATTGACCCTCACACTCACATCAACCCGCATTCAGCAGCGTCGAAGACTCTCGCTGACATCATGGGTTACCACTACTACACCGAGTTGTGCCACTCGGCGGGGCTGCCCAAAGAGGTCATTGAAGAGCCCGGCATCAGTCCTAAAGAGAAGGTCGGGCGGCTCGTCGAGAAGATTGGCGAGATCGAAAACACCGCCAATTACAGTTGGCTGCTCGAAATGTGCCGCGAGTTCTTCGACTTCGAAGAGCCGGCCATTACGACGAGCAACTGGGAAAAGCTCTACGACACTGCCGCCGCGAAGATGGCCGCTCCTGATTGGGAGCAGCAGGTCTTGAAGCAGAGCAATCTCGAAAAGGTCTTCCTCACGAATGACTTCGACGATCCGCTCACCGGCTTCGACACCAATCTCTATGTGCCGTGCTTGAGGACTGACGATCTCGTCTTCCACTTCAGCAAGCCGGAAGTTCGCGATCGTTTGCAGAAGGCGTCGGGAATCGGCGTGACTGACGCGATGTCGCTCAAGGCGGCGATCGGCAATCTGTTCGCGCACTTCACAAAGAATGGCTGCCGCGCATGCGCGATCTCGCTGCCGCCGGACTTCTCACCGACAAAGGTCAGCCTGCTCGGCGCCGAACGCGTCCTTCAGCATGTGCTCGCTAATAAGCATGTGACGGCGGAAGAGCTGAATTTGCTGAGCCGGTTTGTGTTTTGGACGCTCGCCGAGTTCTGTGCCGAGTACCGCTTGCCGTTCGATCTGATGATCGGAGTCAATCGCCGGGTCTATCCCAATGGCGTGCATCAAGGGCAAGACCTCTTCGATCAGCGCACGTCGCTCATCCTTTATAAGGACCTCTTCAACGCGTTCCCGCAGGTGACGTTCCCCGTTTCGGTGCTGGCGCAAGCCAGCAATCAAGAGCTTGTCAGCTACTCATGGATCTTCCCGAACGTCGTCACGAATGGGCATTGGTGGTACTCGAACATCCCGGCCTACATCGAGCTTGATTGCCGCAGCCGCTTGCAGGCTGTGCCGAAGACGAAGCAAGTCGGCTATTACTCGGACATGTATAAGCTCGAGTTCGCGTTGCCCAAATTTGGGATGTATCGACGGATTCTGGCGAAGGTTTTGGCTCAAGACTTCGTTATGGAACGCGGCTGGTCGGAAGAGCGAGCCGTCGAACTCGGCAAGCTCACGCTGCGGGGCAACGTCGAGCGCATCTTCAATGTGTAGGTGAGGGAAGTAATTGGTAATTAGTAGTTAGTAATTATCGCCAATTACTAATTACTAACTACTAATTACTCTCAACGACCCGCCGCATCGTCATCCCAAAACACTGCCTCTTCATCGCATTCCCTCGGATCTTTCTTATGGCCAAGTTGGTTCTCCTCCATGAAGGCAAAGCCGTCCCATTCGATATCAAGGGCGATGAGACCGTCATCGGTCGGCTTCCCGAGTGCGACGTGCAGCTCAATACGAACACTGTCTCGCGCAAGCACGCAAAGGTCTCGCGCGAAGGCAGTCAGTACTTCGTTGAAGATCTCGGCAGCGGCAACGGCACCTTCGTCAATGGGCAGCAGATCAAGGAGCGAGTGGCGATCAACAATCAGGATCGCATCAAGCTCGGTCCGATGTTGATGCGGTTTGAGAACGAGTCTGCTGCTCCCGCTCCGCGTGCTGCCGCGCCGGCTCCGAAGGCACCGGCCGGAAAGCAGAAATTCGGCGGCGACGACTTCGGCGGTGATGACTTTGAAGCGACTGTGAATCTGACGAACGACGACGACAACGAAGACGTCGACGACATGATTCAAGGCAACATGACGGTCGGCTTCGGCTTCGGTCAGATGGGCGTCAACCCGGAAGCAAAGCTCAAAGCGATGATCGACATCTCGCGGGCTCTGACCGGCGAGACGGATATGGACAAGATCCTGCCGAAGGTGCTCGACACGTTGTTCGGCATCTTCCCGCAGGCTGATCGAGGATGCGTGCTGCTCAAGAACGATGCCGGTCAAATGGTGCCGCGCGCGTACAAGCATCGGCGTGCTGGTGAAGACGCGACGGTCAAGCTCAGTCGCACAATCGTCAACAAAGTGCTGACCGAGAAGACGGGCATCCTCTCTGCCGATGCCGCGAATGAGTTCAGCGCGAGCGAGTCGATCTCCAATCTCGCGATCCGTTCGATGATGTGCGTGCCGATGCTCGATAAGCAGGGCGAGCCAATTGGTGTGCTCAACATCGACACTCAGAACCCGGTATCGCAGTTTCAAAGTGAAGACCTTGAACTCTTGATGACGGTCGCCGGACAAGCAGCGCTCACTTACGAAAACGCGAAGCTCTTCAAGTCATTTCTCGAAAAGCAAAAGCAAGACGGCGAGATGCGAATCGCGATGGCCGTGCAGCACGCGTTGCTGCCTTCAACATTGCCGAAGGTGCCGGGCTACAGCTTCTTCGCCAGCTACGACGCGGCTCAGGCGGTCGGCGGCGACTACTACGATTGCTTCCGTTTGAACGACGATTTGATTTGCTTGTCGTTCGGCGACGTCGCGGGCAAAGGCGTGCCGGGTGCGTTGATCATGTCCCGCATTTCGAGCTGCGTGCAGAACGTGATGCCTTTCGTGCATGACCCCGCTGAGGCCATCCAGAAGATCAACAATCACATGTGCTCGAACATGGTCGAAGGCCGGTTCGTGACGTACTTGCTGATCGTGCTCGACACGAAGAATCACAAGATGCGAATGGTCGATGCCGGGCACATGAGCCCGATGATTCATAAGCCCGACGGCACGATTGAAGAGTTCTCCGAAGAGATCGTCGGACTGCCAATCGGTGTGATGGAGGACTACCCGTATGAGTGCGTCGAACGCGACGTGAATCCGGGGGAACTTTTCTTACTCTTCACCGACGGCGTTGATGAGGCAATGGATCCGAACGGCAATCTCTACACACTCGAACGCATGCGCGACTTTGTGTTGAAGGGACCGAAGCAGGCAGACGAACTCGGCAAAGCGATGCTGGCCGACGTGCGCCGTTTCGCGAATGGCCGCGCGCAGAACGACGACATCACAATCATGACCTTCAGCCGCGACGCGTAATCTTAGTGGGTAAGGGAGAGGCGACCCTCTCCCTCCCCGTTGTCGCGAAGGGGTCAATTCCCCTTATTTACCACGGTGCGTCTTTCTCGCATGGGCGACCCCAACGAGTATTGCCTCGCGAGAGGAGCCTGATGTCAGCCGTTGGTTGCGGGCACGAAGTCGCTCAGCCAGATCATTCCGAGGCGTTGCAGATGCTTGATCAGCAGGCGGAAGTTGTCGGTCTTGCTCTTGCGCTTGTACTTCATGCAACGAAGTCGTGAGCGAAGCCAAGAGTCGAGTTTCTGGAACTGCTTAGTGATCGTGGCGAAAGGCGTCGCGAAGTAGCGGGCCACTCCTCGGATCACGGATGTAATTGTTCCGACCGCCTCAGCATCGAGGTTGTGGCTGCGGGTGGTTAGCTCTCGTATTCGGTCTTTGAATTTCTCCACGGACTTCGCTCGCATGCGACGCGCTCGGTGAGTGATCTCGAAGCCGAGGAAGGCGAAGCCGTCCCGGAACCGCGTGACCTTGGTTTTCTCCGGACTGAGTTGCAGTCCGAGTTCACTGATGCGTTGCTCGACGAAGACGCGTGCCTCTTCAGCTCGTTCGCGGGACTTGCACAGTACGACGAAGTCATCGGCGTAGCGCACGAAGCGATAGCCTGCTTCTTCGAGTTGCCAGTCCAGGAAGTTCAAAGCGATGTTTGCCAGTAAAGGCGAAAGCACACCGCCTTGCGGAGTCCCGACCGTCGTGGGGTAAGTGACTCCATCTTCCATCACTCCGGCTTGGAGAAATCGTTCGACTAACGTGAGGATGTTGCCATCCGCGACCACGTTCCGCAGGCCGGTCATAATTACTCCATGCGGGATATTGTCGAAGAAGCCCTTGATGTCCGCATCCAGAACAAACCGGTAGCGGCGCTTATGGAGTTCAACAACTTTATTCAGCGCGTCGTGACATGACCGTCCGGGCCTGAAGCCATAGGACTGGTCGTGGAACAATTCTTTCATCAAGGGATTCAGCAACTGTCGTAGCACTTCCTGTGCGACGCGATCGCGGACGGTGGGGATGCCCAGCGGTCTCGTTTTTCCCGGAGCCTTCTTGATGTGTGTACGCCGAGAGGGCTTGGGTTGAAACGAGCCTTGCTTGAGACCCCGCATCAGAGCCATCAGGTTCTGTTCGAGCTGTCGCTCGAACATGCTGATGCTCTGCTGGTCGATGCCTGCTGCCCCGCGATTCTTCTTCACATTGAGGAAGGCGCGGTGCATCAGGTCGACCGTGATGCGTCCGGTCAACGAGTGGAACTTTCGGGTTAGCGGCGTGGTGCCGTTCATGACCAAGATCCCTGCTGAGAATCAAACTGGAACGCTCGCACGGGTCGTCTTGGGAGAATGTTGCTTAGTCTGCGATGGGGGAGCTGCAAGAGGAGCTGCCCCGGACCTCTGTCGGTCTCGCTGCGTCGCGACTAACTGTTCTCATCGCACGACCGATGTAGCAATTCCTACTGTCGGTTTTCCCTTTCGGAGTTGTGTGTAAGAACTCCTACTCCGGGTCTGCTGCCATCCTCTGAGTCAACGCCGTTCAGGACAGAACGACCTTGATTCGTCGCGTCGCATCGACCATTTCGGCCACGCCTTATAGGTCTCGCTTACTGCGGTTCGGTGGTGATAGAGATCACCGCCGACCCTCAGACGACTGAGGACTCTCACCGGTCAAGTTGTCAGCCATTGTGAGCAGGTGAAACCACCAAACACCTTCGGGGACAGACGAGTTACCGCACGACTCGGCTGCGAGAGCCTTGTGGCTCCCACGCTTCAGACCACTCCGGACCTTGGCGCCTGATGCCGCTTCGGCCGAAACGTGATTCCCCCCGCTCCGATCTGTCCTAGCCCCTTTCCCCGCGTCGTTACCTAACGAGGCCGGCATGTAGGTCTTTCGACTTCGAGACAGACCTTCCGAACGAGTACGGTCCCGCCCGGGTAGGATTTGGAAAGCAGTCACACATCCTGTTTGATCCTTTCCTCACCGTTTAAGACTGAGCCAACAACCACGCGGCTCGCACGGAGTGCTTCGGCTCGACGAAGCCCTCCGACTGAGCGGCACAGCGACTTCATAGGCCGAGAAGATCCGTCGCCAGTAAAGACTCGCTTCAAACTCCTGAGGAACACATGCGTTTGGGGGTACGACGGACTTGCAGTCCGTCGCTCCTCACGACGACGACGCTCGACGGACTGCAAGTCCGTCGTACCAATGTGCCTCACCCACTGTGGCGGGCCGCCGGGGAGGAGCTCCTTGTTGAGTCGTCACCCCGCGAACGCCGTTCGAAAAGTGGGATGAGGTAAGAAGACGCTCGCACTCGTGCCGTTCTCTGACGATCAAGTTTTGCAGCTTGAGGAGCTTCTCGTGCCGCTGAGTCGGAGGGCTCCGTCGAGCCGGAGCACTCCAAGAAAGCACTCGCATGCTCGCACTCACAATCACTCGTCGTGCCGCGCTGCTCGCGCTGACTGCCGGCTACTTGCACTCGCGTCATTGCTTCGCAGCTGAGCCGGCTGATCGCGAACTGCACTTCGACATCAAGAACGAGTTCGGTGGACATCAAGAACGAGTTCGGTGGCGCTTCCTCTTCCAACATCGAGCAACTGCTGCAATCGGTCGCGCGCGAGTTATGGAAGCACTGCGGCAAGACGACCTTCACGGCAAAGCGATTCTGTATCTACCGCAACGACAAGTACCCGATCACGCACTTCAAGCACGACGAAGAGAACCGCATCGTTATTGGGCTCAACACAAAGGACACGTTTTGGGCTCAATACAGCTACCAGTTCGCGCATGAGTTCTGTCACGCGCTCATCGACCATACGGAGGAGCGACAGAAGCAGTGGCACTCGCTGAAGCATGCGAATCATTGGCTCGATGAATGCCTCTGCGAGACCGCCTCGCTCTTTGCGTTGCGCGCGATGAGCAAGTCATGGCTTGAGGCTCCGCCGTATCCGAATTGGAAGAGCTTTGCTCCGCGCTTGTCCGAGTACGTCGACGAGCGACTTCAGAAACCCGAGCACCGTTTGCCCGCCGATGCCGACTTCGCAAAGTGGTTCACCGACGAACTGCCGAGCCTGCGAACGAACTCCACTCAGCGCGAGAAGAACACCATTATCGCCGCGCATCTCTTGCCCATCTTCGAAGCCAATCCCGCCGGCTGGGAAGCCGTCACTGCAATCAAACTTACCCCGCGCGACGAGCAACGATCGTTCGCTGAGCATCTCACCAATTGGCAATCGCAACTAAAGCCCGAGCTGCAATCGTTCGTGACAAAGCTCGGAGCAGCATTCGGAGTTTCGATCTCCGAAAAAGCGTCGTAACTCAACGCCGACTGCAGTCCTCGCAATCAAGGAATGCATGCTGCTTCGCCGAGTTTTGGATGTAGCGAGAATTGCACAGTGTCTGCTGACAGTCGCGTTAGGCGAGCGGCAGTTGAGAACCTACCGGCGAATT
>CAZNMS010000147.1:0-17694 GCA_964573505.1 uncultured Planctomycetaceae bacterium
ACTCCCAGCAAGAAGGCAATCGAGCCCTGCAGCAGCGTTGTGCCCGTTGCCAGTTCTTTGAACTCGGGCAATGCGACAAACACATAACCGAAGAGCAGCGCACCGAGCACAACGACGAGCACCGCCCACCAATCGGCTGCGGTCATTCCGCTTGCGCTTGTCGGGCGATACAGATCAACGTGCTGAGAAGTGACGGTCGGCTTTGCGAGCTTCGAACGCAGTCGATCCGGATCGGCTGCCGAATTGAGGACTGTTGCTGCAAAGAGTTCGTCGTTCTTGAGTCGGTCAGAAGCGAACAGCACCGCAAGATCCGCATCGACCTTTGCGATCGCTTCCATCACGTCGTGATTGTCGCGCATCGCCTTTGCGAGATGCTCGACCGTTGCCGATGCGTTCTCAGAAACAGCAACGGCCTTCGCGCAGAACTTCGAATCAGCTTTTAGTCGAGCTGACGCAAACCGCGCGAGTCCGCCCTGCTCTTTCACGGCAACAAGCATGACGTCTTCGTTGTCACGAACTCGATCAGGCAAGAACGCCATCAACCGCTCGCCAATGCGACTTCGCAAATGCGGGTACGCAGCTTTTCGCGCGAACGCTTTGATGGCATCTGCGGCGAACTTTGTGTCGTTCAGCAAAGAAGGAGCGATCCCTTTTGCAAAGCCGCCGACTTCGATGTTCGCCATTGCGACATCGCGATCAGCTCGCAGGCTGTCTGCGAGATCGTTCATCGCAATCTGATTGCGGCACGATGCGAAGTAACGATCGTCCGAAGTCTCAGTCCCCGCCGGCAAATGATCGCCGTAGTGGTGCCGAGTCAGTGTCACTGTCTCATTGAAGTTCTCAGCCGTCGCGGAAGCGTTGATCGCTTTGACGATGAAACGCTTATCGCCTTGCAGCTTGCTCGACGCCGATTGAATCGCGTTGCCGTCGGTCCCGAGAGCGGTCATGACGACTTGCTCATCGTTCTTTAATCCCGCAGACGCAGCAGCGAGCAACGGCTTTCGATAGAGGCACAAACTCATTGCTCGAATGAGGAAGTCGCGGTTCGAAAGCAGCTTCTCCGACCAACAATCCATTGCCATTCGTCCGCTCGATGCTTCGATCGCGAGTATTGCAATCTCTTCATCCTCTAAGAGCGATTGATCGAGTTGCGGACAAAGCACCGACATCGTCTCTTCGCGATGTTCGGGATACTGCTGATCGGAGATGGTCGCGATCGATGTCGCGACGAACGTGCGCGACATCCGTAATCGAGCCGACGCATACTGCATCGCGCGGCCGTCATGCAGCAGCGCGAGCGTCATGACAGCTTCGTCGTTTCGCGGTGCTTCAGAGACGTTCTCAAGAATCGCTTGCACTGCGCTCCATGCGTCTTTGCGGCTCGCCATTCGGAACCGCGAACTCTCGCGCCGAGTCACGCGCCAGTCGAAATTCGCGGCACCTGCAAAGCGTGATCGCGACATCTCTCGTCGAGTCACTTCTTCGCAGAGAGCAAACGACGCCGTCAAAACGTCATGCACGAAATCGCGGTCATTGCGGAGTCGGTCCGAAGCGAGCTTGATAGCCGGAGGGCACATCATGATCGCGGTCGACATCACGAACCCGTTGTCCCGCGCCGCAGGCCCCATCCAATTCACAGTTTCAAGCACGTCTTGATCGAAGTACCGCAGTGCTTTGAGTGCGAGTTCGGGATTGTTTCGCAGTTCCGGACCGGCAGTATCCCGAGCAGACCGCCAACTTTTCTCGACGAGCTTTAAGATGAAGCCGGGATCGCTGCGAAGACTCTCGGGTAATGATTCTGACACTCGCTGAGACAATGCGCCGCCGGCATCAAGCATCTGCAACGCGAACTGCGGCGTCGCGAGTGTTGTGCGGGGCAAATACTTCATCTGATCGGGATAGCGTCGCAGCAGCACCTTCCAAACTTCGGCATCGTTCTGCATCTCTTGCGGCAACAGAGTCCGACAATCGAACGCGCCCTTTGAATTAACGCCGAGTTGCTCGTCGTAGCTGCCGGCTTCAATCGCTTCGACCAATCGCTGCCGTTCACGAGCGAAGTCTTCTGACGTGCGCGAGTCAACCGCTCGACTCTCGACGGGTTCAAGCACGAGCGGCACTTGCAGTCCTGCGGGATCAATCAGCAACGCCGATAAGTCGTCTTCGGTCGCATGCGGCGGCCATTCGATGCCAGTGGCTGCAGGATCAAACTCTTCGCTCTGCCGAATCGTTTGCAGTTGCTCTTCAAGCTCTCCGAGTTGCTTCAGCTTCAACGCGCGATCGCGTCCGAGATCTTCAAGATGCCGTTTCGCTTCGACGAACCGATTCCAAACAGTCTGCTTCCGTAGCCACAACTGGTTCTCGGCGTCAGCACCAAGATTGCAGACTCCGCCGAGACAGCGTTCGGTCGGCAACGTTTGCTGATCGGCTTCGACTTCGGGGTCGTACCAAACAAACTGCTGAACTACGTGCTCGAAGAGCGTATTGCGCGGGCAAGTCGTCGTATCGAGTCGCACTAACGTCGCGCGCTGTAACTCATCGAGACCGGTCGCGAGCGTATGCAGGCGTTTGAACGTCTCTGCGACGTCAGTGTTGTAAGTCTCGATGACTGACTCGCGGATGCGGAGCACCGACGCACCCGGCGATTGCGAGTCGCTCGTCTCAGATTGAGCTGCGTCAGTTTGTGCTGCGGCTGATTCACTACCGGCTCCGTCTGCTCCTGATGAGAGAACCGCGGCTGAACCCGGTTGTGTTCCCGACTCCATAACTGCATTTGCTGCGGGAGAAGTTCCCGCGCGTTCTGCGTCTGCTGTAGGAGTCGCTACATCTGCCACTTTGAGTCCTTCATCCGTTCTTAATCGCGTCGAGCTATTTCCAACTGACGCGCGATCGAAGCCGAGAATGGGCGACTTGCTGCGTTTCTCGAAGTCCGATCGAAATCAGTGCATTTCACAGCATGAGGCTCGATCCTATTCAGCCTCTCGTGACATCGCGACGGACCGGAAACGCGATCTCGCGAAAACGTGACCCTTTAGACTGTCGCATCCCTCGCAGCGTCTCTTGACGTGCAGGCTCAGGGCGCCGGTTGTCGCCGCCTGGTTTCGATCTGCGAAAACCATTTTGCGACCGGCACAACCTGACTCACTTCGACAACTTGTCGAGCGAACCTCGCTGCTGTCGGAAACGGCTCTTGAATTAGCGGCTTGCGACTTCCACTCTGCGACGCCCGACTTCGTCTTGCGCGGCTGCGTGAAGTTGCCCCGCGTTTATAGATCCTCAATGCATCTCGCGAGCCCATCATGCGAGCATCGTTACGCCTCATTCTTCTTGCGATCGTATTTGTCAGCGGCACGACGTCCGCATTCGCCGATCCATGGTCGCACAATGGCTACGTGCAGGGGCAAGTTCTGTCTGCGGGCAACCACTACAACTTCATTGATATGGGCTATGCGCATCGCGTGAAGCCGTTTCAGCAAGTGGCCATCTTCCGCAGTCGCAACAAGGTCTATCACCCGATTGGCGTCTTCCGACTGGAACGCGTCGACGCAACGAAGTCCGCGATTCGGCAATCGCGCGAAACTCCGGTGAAGAGTGACGACCTCGTGATCGCTCTCGAGCGCGATATGGTCCCACTGTTCGAAGGCAACTTTGTCGAAGACCATTTCGTCCGCACTCACATCGTCAATCGGCGGTCGTTCAATGGGTACGACACTGGACTCGGTAGTGACGTTGCGAACGCATTTCGCGTGCAGAGTCATGAGATCCGCAATCGTCGCTCGGCAACATGGGAAGAGGGATTCGATCGCGTCACTACTGAGAAGCGCGTTATCGAAACGGACCCGCGCCGCATGCTGATCTCTCAATTGCAGTACTTCCGCGAAGAAGCAAAGCGTTCGCCCCGCTCGTTCGCGTCAATGAGCCGCGCATGGAAGCAGATTGTGATGCTGCTTGAGCCGCGCGTGACCGTGAGCAGCATGGCGCCGACGGTCAACGATCAGCGCATCCGAGTGGACGCTGGAAAGTTCGCTCCGGAACTCGATGAGGAAGCCGCAGAACTCATTGCCTTCTTCATCAGCCGGGGAGTGATCGCGACCGGCAATCAAGAAGCAGCAATCCGAGCCGGCTTTAAGAACTCTCAGTATCCGTTGCTCAACGCGGACGACCGACTGCCTCCGGCAATTGCGACCTTCATTCAAGAGTTCGTCGCCGCTCATCAGCCTGCGACCGGCGAGGCCGCTCAATAGTCGGGACCGCGTTGCCTGTATTTCTTGTTGCAGATAGGCACGCCGCATTGAGCAGAGCGTGCTTGCGCGTTCAATCGCATTGAGAGTGCGAATTCTCCGCCGCTTCCGTTTCTCTCAGTCGGACGGAGTGCTGCCCGCGCCGCTCTCGCTCGCGACGACTTTGAAAATGCCGCGTGATACTCGCGCCGCAAGTTCGCTCTGTGCGAGATTCGAAGCGTGCGAGCCTGCTAAGAGCGTTCGGGTTGCGGTTCCGCTTCGGATGCATCATCCCTGACTGAGCAGTGTCCGTGCTGAACGACGAATCGAGGTTTGTCAGCAGAACGGCAATGACTTCACATCGAGAGTTGAGGCAAGAATGGACGAAGGCTTTTTTATCTGCATGGGACTCGTCGCCCTGCTCGTTGTGGTGTTCGGACCGATTGCCGCTTTGTTTCAACTCAGTGGTTTGCGGAACGATCAGCAGAGCAACTTCGCGAAACTGCGAACCGATGCGCAACGCGAGGCCGAGCGAGTTCGTAAGCAACTCAACGAACTGCAAGACGGACTGAATGCCGTGCAGCAGCGATTCGCCGGAGTTCACGTTGAAGCAACTCCGCCGCCGAAGCCCGCTGAGCCAGTGCGCCCGACCGAGTCGTATGACCCACTCAAGACGACGGTCACGATGCCGCCTGAAGTGGCGCGTCCCACTCCTCTCGCGACTTCAGCAACTGTCGTCCCGACTCAACCGGAACCGACCGTGCCTCAACAAGAGGCGGTCGAATTAGTCGAGGTCTTCGAAGCCGAAGAGGAAGAAGAGCCGAGCACGCATCGTCCCGTCGTCGGTCGCGCGGAAGAATTCTTACAGCGTGCCGAACTGCGACCGGTCACTGCGGGAACGAGGCCGATAACGCCGTCTTCCGCGAAGCCCGTTGTCGAGCGACCGGTTATGACCCCGAAGGAGCCGAGCCGTTTTGAAGCCGCTGCAAAGGAAGTGCTTCACAAGATTTGGAACTGGATCATCGTCGGTGAAGAGCACATCCCGCAGGGCGTCTCGGTCGAGTATGCCGTTGCGAGTCAGTGGCTCTTGCGAGTCGGCGTGCTGCTGCTCGTGATCGGCATCGGGTTCTTCCTGAAGTACTCGATCGATCATCAATACCTCAACGAGACCGCGCGCGTCGGACTGGCTGCGGCGACCGGATTGGGCTTGCTCATTGGCGGAGTGCGGTTGTTCGGCGGCAAGTTCGAGTTGCTCGGATTGGGGCTCACCGGAGCGGGCCTTTCGGCGCTCTACTTCAGCGTCTTTGCCGCGACGGCGTTCTACAAACTGATTCCTCAGCCAGTGGCTTTCGCGCTGATGTCTGCGATTACGGCGTTAGCTGGCGGAATGGCCGTTCGCTTCCGAGCGAAACTCGTTGCGGTACTGGGAGTGCTCGGCGGATACGGCACGCCGATCATGCTTTCGACCGGAGCGGTGAACTTCTTCGGCCTCTATGGCTACATGACCGTGCTCGGTATCGGCGTCTTATGGGTCTGCAGTCGCAAGCAATGGCCGCTGCTCAACTATTTGGCCTTTGCCTGCAACTGGCTGCTGACCGTCGCTTCGCTGTCGCAATTCAAGCCCGAGTACTTCAACGAAGTGATGCCGTTCCTGACGGGCTTCTTCGTGCTGTTTTCGACGATGGTGTTCGTCTTCAACTTGAGGACTCGCGCGAAGTCGAACTTGCTCGATGTGATCGTGCTGTTCTTGAACTCGATGATCTTCTTCGGGGTGAGCTACGGCGTCATCGAGCAGACCTATTCGTCGAAGTGGGTTGCCGTCGCGACGCTCGGACTGACGGCCTTCTATACGGCTCACGTTTATTACTGCCTCGCGAAGAAGGTGCTCGATCGCGAGCTGATGCTGACCTTCACGGGGCTCGCGTCTTTCTTCCTCACAGTGACGATCCCGTTGCTGCTGTCGCGCGAGTGGATCACCGTCAGTTGGTCGGTGCAGGCACTCGTCTTGTTATGGATCTCGCTCAAGCTCGACAGCAACTTCCTGCGACATGCGGCCTACGTTGTTTATGCGCTCGTGCTGTTCCGCTTTGGAATGATGGATCTCGGCAGCCAATTCACACTCAAAACGTCAGCCGGCATGACGCTGTCCGAATACCTGCCGATGCTTTTGGAACGAGTTGTGATCTTCGGCGTGCCAGTGGCGTCGATGGCGGGTGCCTACAAGTTGCTGCAGAAGCACGCGCCAGCGGGGCCGGTGACATTTGGCGCCGGCAACGACATCGGCAGCATTCTCGGAGACAACGCGGCATTGAAGCTCTTGATAGCGACAGCATTCGGAATGGGGTTCCTCTACCTCAATCTCGAATTCAGTCGGACATTCGGCTTCCTCTATGACCCGTTGCGTCTGCCGATGATGACGCTGCTATGGCTCGCGCTGTGTTTCGTGCTGCTCCTGCAAGCCGTGCGCAGTGGGAGTTTCGCGCTGCAAGCATTGCTCGCCGTCTTTGTGACCGGCACGGTCTTCAAGCTCTTCCTCTTCGACATCGCCTCATGGGGGCTCAACGAACGACTGCTGTATGCCGGCGAGAGCTATGTCTTCGGAGATGCATTGCTGAGATTGCTCGACTTCGGCGCGATCATTGCGTTCCTCACACTGGCGTTTGCATGGCTGCGAGGCCCGGCTGAAGCGCGAGATTTCCGATTGATCTTCGGATGGAGCAGCATCGGCATGCTGTTCATCTTCACGACGCTCGAACTCAACACCTTCTTGTTCCACTTTGTGCCGGGACTGCGTTCCGGCGGCATCTCGATCTTGTGGACGCTATTCGCGCTGAGCCTGATTCTGACGGGCATTCGCAAGAATCTCCGACCGCTGCGATTGGTCGGTCTCGGCCTCTTCTTGATCGTTGCGGGCAAGATCTTTGCGGTCGATCTCGCGAAGCTCGATCAGCTCTATCGCATCGTCGCCTTCATCATTCTGGGCGTGCTCGTCTTGTGCGGCTCGTTCCTCTACTTGAAGTACCGCAGCAACTTCTCGACCGAGAACAGCGACGAAAAGAAGCTACCCGAGTAATGGCGATTACACTGGCGTTGTAAGATGGCCGCCCCCGACCGTCGTCCTTCGTGCAATGGTGTATTGCAAATTGCAGACGCTCTCGAATCACCTGCGCCGCACTCTCAACTCACCCCGTTTCAGTGAGAGAGGGGGCTCTTCAATTCGATACGAGCGGCAAGATTTGTCGGAGCCTTCACCCTCACGCCAGAAACGCGAAAGGCTCCTCATCATGAGGAGCCTTTCCAAAGTCACGCACGGGTTCAGGAGGAGCGTGACACAACGGGTTGAAGCGAAGTTGCGAGCAGTCAGAGATGTCGCCGCCTTGAACTCCGTAACCGGCTAATAACTGACATTCCTCAGCGATCGGCGGTCATCAACTGGCCGATCGAGTCGTTCGAGCGACTGCCATGACGACTCTAAGTAGACGGGTACGAGGTTCGGCGGCAGGCCGCTCAAGTCGAGTCGCTGACCGATCGCTGCTGCGTTGCCATCGAGCGACGGGCCGACTTGCGATGAAGGCGAAACGTCGGGCAACTGAATCCCCAATAAGAACAATGCAGTGCCAATCATGCAGGGGATCAGCGAATTCCGAAACGCGGCCCGCCATCGGCTTTCGGCGGGCACGCGTGCAGCCTGCGCCGCCAATGCCCTTTCGAGCTTTGGCAGAACGCTGCGAGGAGTCGCATGCAGTTGATCCGTCTTAAACGTGTCAAGCGCGGTCATGGCGACCTGCAATTCGACGAAGTGCTGCTGACAGTCAAAGCACGTCGCCAAATGGCCTCTCACCGATGCTGAGTCAGACGGTGAGAGATCATTCCTCACTAGCAGCGCCAGTTGATGGCGAGCGGTCGTGCAAATCATCGTCATTAACCTCTGACAAATCGGGAAGAGGCTGCTGGTTCGTGCGTGCGGTCCAGAGCCTTTGAAATTTGGTTCGGGCCTCCGCGAGGCGCCAGCGAACAGTGGCTTCTTTGCGATTCAGGATGGCTGCGATCTCGGCCGTCGAGAAGTTCTCCAAATCCCGAAGCACCATCACGGTGCGATACTTTTCGGGAATCATCTCTAAGACCTTGCGGACCTCCTGCGAAAGATCGATCTGTTCTCGAGGATCGGGAGTGCCCGGATCGAGATCAGGCGCGTCTTCGTCTCGCTTTTGGCTGAAGAGCGACCAACGAATTCGTCGTCGCGTTTTCCGCATATGGTCGAGCGTCATGTTCACGCCGACCTGAAACAGCCATGGCCCGAACCGTCGCGACGGATCGAACAATTCGAAGCGCCGGTAGACCTTCAAAAAGACTTCTTGCGCAATGTCTTCGACGACAGTCGGGTCCGAGATGAAGCGCGAGATGACGCGCATCAACCGGGCCTCGTAGCGTCGGACGAGTTCCGTGAAGGCAATTGAATCTTCGTGTCGCGCCAGTTCAACGAGTCGAGCATCACTGAAGTCGCTGTAAAGCGCAGCGTCTTCAAGGAAGTCGTCATTGATGGGCCTAGCGACGTCGGCCGTTAGTGTCGCTGTCATGGCTCCGCGTCCTCCAATAGGAGTTGTTTCGGTCTGCTGTTACGCCCGCAGTAGCAACCGTGTTGGCTTTTGCTGCCAAGATTGCCGTGAGACGGCCAAAGCAAACGTCGGTCCCGAATTCAGGACTTCTGCGTTTTCGATGTTTGCTCACAACCGCGTGCTTGTTGGATGTCGCTCAATCGAAGGCAGTTACGCGTCTTTGATGAGTGACTGGCCATAACTTTCGAACGCGAAATTTCTCTCGGATCAACCTCGACTCGTTGTCGAAATTGCAGACTCAAGCGGCGCAACTACAAACTATTGGCAGACGCTGAAAATGACTGAAGCCCCGCTGTTCGACCTCAACTGAGGGAGCGCGGGGCTTCTTTTCACTTATCGGTGCGAGCGAGACTCGTTCGAACCGCATTACGCAGGCTGTCGAGCCGCGATCACCTTTTGAGTCTCAAGCACGGAGACCTCTGCATCGCGTGTCTCAAGAATGTTGGCCTTCATGATCTCGGGGTACGAGACGCCGTGCAGGACCATTAGCGGGTCGCCCTTCGCATTCATGAGATAGACGTCGCCTGCGTCGTAGTAGCCCTGACCGGGTTGCTGCTGCACGACAACGTCGGCGATGTCGACAACCGGCACGCTTTGCAGGCGTTGATGCCCGATCGACGCCCAGCGCGAAACGGACCGATTCGAGAGCACGTATCGCTCGCCGAGTCCCTTGAGCGCCAAGTACCACAAAGCCGCAATCGGCGCGACCGCGAGGCCGAACAACAAGTACGAGATTTTCACGCCCCAAATCTTGATGGGGATGCACTCGAGCAACGCTCCCAAGAAGCGACCGACGCCCGTCGAGGCGATCGAGGGGTATCTCACGGCAATTTCACACTCAGAAGACGAATGAAGGCCGGCAATGGCCTGCACTTTTTGCGGCATAATTTCGCTCAAATCCAATGACAGAGGGGCGATCACTTCGCGATCCGTGCGAAGCCTTGAACAGCGGGGCGGGAACCTATCAAAGCCCAAAAGGCGAATCCAGTTACGCTCAAAGCCTGCGGAAAACGGTTCGTCGCCGCAGGCTCAAGACGGTTCCGGCGGCATACATCGGTCCTCAGAGACGCAGTGAAGCTCAGCGATCGACTTCGTAAGGCGAGCGGCAGTTGAGAACCTACCAGCAAATTCTTGTACGACGGACTTGTAGTCCGTCGGGCCTTGTCTTCGACGGACTACAAGTCCGTCGTACCGGTAGAAACTCATCTGCCGCTCGCCGACGTCACTCAGTCGCTCCTCAATTGAAAGTGGCTGCTTGAGTTCTTCGCAAACAGCGAATGACGCGAACCGCTCGGCACCGACTGACCGTGCCAATTTGAATTCTCGTCCGAGAGCGAGCCTGCGGCGATGAGCGTCTACAACTCGCCGCGATCCATTACCGGCGTATGCGAGATCGGCTCACGCGACGGTTTTGCAAATGGCATCGACTCTTCGTTTTGAAAGGATGGCATGAAAATTACAGATCCGCAGCGCGGCGATATGGCTGCTCCGTCCGAGCGACTCAGCGTGCGATTACGATTGAGGCTGACGCAACTGCTAATGGTTGCGACCGCAGCGTTGCTGGCGGGAGCGAACTCGCACCTCTTCGCAGCCGAGAACGAGCGGCTGAATGTGCTCTTCTTCTTCGCCGACGATCAGCGGGCCGACACGATTGCTGCGCTCGGCAATCCGATCATCAAGACGCCGAACCTTGATCGGCTCGTGAAATCCGGCGTCGCGTTTCAGCGGGCCTATATGCAGGGCGGATTCAACGGTGCGACGTGCGTGCCATCACGAGCGATGTTGCTGTCGGGCCAATCGGTCTTTCGCATCGACGAGCAGTTGCAGCGCGATCCCACTTGGCCGGCAGCCTTCGGTAAGTCCGGTTACACAACCTTCATCAGCGGCAAGTGGCATAACGGGCCGAAGTCGATTCCTCTGAGCTTTCAGATTGCACGCGGCATCTTCGCGGGCGGCATGACGAATCCTCTGAATGCGAAGTTGAGCGACGTTGTTGACGGCACGCTCGAACCGCCGCAGCTCGCGAAGAAGCATGCGTGCGAAGTCTTCGCCGACGAAGCCATTCGCTTTTTGAAGGAGCACAAATCGGGGCCGTTCTTTTGCTATGTCCCGTTTGATGCACCGCATGACCCGCACGTCGTCCCGGATGACTTCGCGATTAACTACGACTCGAAGTCGATCCCGCTCCCGCCCAATTTCTTGCCGCATCATCCCTTCGATAACGGCGATATGGTTCTGCGCGACGAGCAATTGCTTCCGTGGCCGCGCCCCGAGGACAAGCTGCGAGAGATGATCGCGGAGTACTACCGCTATGTGTCGCATCTCGACGCGCAGATTGGCCGCGTGCTGACCGCATTGGATGAGTCGCCTTATGCGAAGAACACCATTGTCGTCTTCGCGGCGGACTCGGGAGTCGCGCGCGGCAGTCACGGACTCATCGGCAAGCAGAACCTTTACGAGCATTCGATCCGCGTGCCGTTAGTCATTGCCGGACCGGGCATCGCTCAGGGCCAGAAGACAGAGTCGATGTGCTACTTGTTTGATGTGCTGCCGACGCTCGGCAAGCTCTGCAACGTGAAGGGACCGGAGACGAGCGAAGGACGCGAGTTCTCGCGCACTCTCGACGATCCTCAGCAGCCCGCACGCAGCGAGTTGATCTTCGCTTATCGAGGAGTGCAGCGAGCCATTCGAGACGAGCGGTTCAAACTCATTCGCTATCCGCAGATCGACAAGACGCAGCTCTTCGACTTGCAAGCTGATCCGTTTGAGAAGTCGGATCTCGCCGCTCAACCGGAGCAGCGCGATCGCGTGAAGGCGATGTTCGCGAAACTCGATCAGCAACTGCGCGAGTGCAACGACAAAGGCTCGCTGACAGTCCCCAATCCGAAGCCGGCTGAATGGACTCCGCCGGAACGAGAAAAGAAGAAGCAGAAGGGCGGCACGTAATGATGCTCGACCGTCATCAGTAGTGCCGAAATCAGATAACCTCTGCGACACATGCATCGCGCGAGTGGGACTTAGACATCCTGTTGTGAGCCGGGCACCGGCTCACGACTAAGCGATTGAGGTCTCAGTTCAACTCGCGCGAGTTCTATCTGGAGCTGTTCTCAAAACTGCCAATCGTCAGCGTCAGTCTCAGTCGGCTTTGAGTGAACTCGATGCGCCGATGCGTTGACGAGGTCAATGCGAAGAGGGCGCATTCACAAACTCGGGCGGAACAAAGTCCGTCAGCCATACGCCGTTTTGCGACAAGTAGAAGACGTGACCGGCACGCGACATGTCCCCACTTCGAACGGCCAATACGACTGCTTTGCCTCGTCGCTGACCGACCTTGATCGCTGTCGCATGATCGCGCGAAAGATGCACGTGTTGTCGGCCGCCTTTGTTGATGCCTGTCTGCAGAATGGACTTCACATTCTGAGACGGCGTGCCATGAAACAGAAACTCCGGAGGCTGTTGCGGATCTAAGGCAAGATCGACCTCAACCGAGTGTCCCTGATTGGCCCTAATGCGCAGGCCATCCTCGCTGATAGCGAAGCGCTGCTTGTCGTTCTCAGTGACGACCCGATCTAACAGCGCGCGGCTGATCGTTGTTCCGTGAGCAGCCGCTTGCTCCAACAACTCAGAGATCGCAACCCATCCTTGCTCATCCAACTTGATGCCAATCTTGCCGGGGTTATGTCGCAAGATGAGGCTCAAGAATTTGCTAGTGGAGACGAGATCGGACATCACGACCTTTCCATGAAATGTGACGCGAATAATGTCGTTGCGTTCGAATTGACGCCGACATCTCCCCGTCTCGCGGCTGATTTATCGAGCCTGAAACAGTTCACTCTGCACGACCTCATGAATCAGCGATCGAACTCCGCCGCCTTGCTTTTGTGTTCTCGTCACGACGGCGAGCAGTGCGTCGCGGTCGCTGAATGTTGTCGGTCGCCCAGTCGAGTAGACCGACAGTCGCTGCGCGAGATTCATCAGCAAGCGGCCGTTGTCTGAAGCGATAAGCGTTTGAAACTCGAGCACGTCTTTGAACGTGCGACCGTCAACGAGATTGCCCGTTGAGTCGACCGGTTTGCCGAGCTTGAAGCCGAGCCCAATGAAAGGATCAATCTTCCCTCGTAGTGGAGCATCGCCGTCTCCGATCGAGCGATAGCGATCTCGCTGACCGCCGATGACGTCGAAAGCTTCAAGCGCGAAGCCGGGCGGGTCCATTTTCGCATGACACCCGAAGCACGCGGGATTGTCGCGATGCTTTGAAAGCTGCTCGCGAATCGTCGTTGCGCCGCGCACATCGGGCTCGACGGCAGCAACATTCGCAGGCGGTAACTCCGGCGGTTGTCCGAGCAAGCGATCCATCACGAACGCGCCGCGCGGTACCGGAGAGGTCGTCGTGCCGTTCGCGGTAATTTTTAATACCGAGGCTTGAGTCAAGAACGCTCCGCGCGGCGACGTAGCGGGCAGAGGCACCTTTCGAATCTGCGAACCGCTTACTCCGTCGAGCCCATAATGAACCGCGAGCTTCTCGTTGATCATCGCGAAGTCTGACTTGATGAGATGACTCGCGCTGAGGTCTCGTTCGAGCAACTCGCGGAAGTACGCGCGGGTCTCGGCAACCATTGAGTCCTGCAAGTAGACGCTGAACTCGGGATAGAGCTTTCGGTCCGGGTCCGTCGCGGCGATGTGCTTCAGCTTGAGCCACTGCCCGAGAAAGTCATCGACGAAGCGTTGCGACTTCGGATCTTTGAGCAGTCGTTCGACTTCAGCATTGAGAACATCGGGCTCGTGCAACTTGCTCGCTGCGGCAAGATCGAAGAGCCGCTGATCCGGCATTGAGTTCCATAAGAAGTACGAGAGCCGGCAGGCGAGCGGATAGTCGCTGAGGATTAGCCGTTTGGCCGCGTCTCTCAGGGGAGCGCGTTCTTGCGAGTTGATGTCGTTAGCCGACGCGTTCCCCTGAGGGGCGCGGTTAAGCGGCCCAGTCGGTTCCTCAACATGGAATAAAAAATCCGGCGAGCAGAGCGCTGCGCGATAAGCCCACTTCATCGCGGACTCGAAGCAGTCGCCGGCTTTCAAACGCTCGTCAACGAGTCCCACATAGATCTTGCGAATGTCGTCTGCGACCGGACGTCGAAATGCTTTCGGCAAGAAGCTCGCGAGCAACCTGTCGGCATCGACGAGCGGCTGCTCGCTCTTCACGGTCCATAATCCCTGCACCGGATCGGCGACGTTCTTGCCCATAAACATCTTCTGCCGATGCGGTTCATGCAGCGGCGGGCGAACGTTCGGCTGCTCGTCCTTCTTGAATTCAATGATTGGCAAGTCGCCGAAGAGTCGCTTGTGACTCGCTGGCGGCCATGACTCAAACAGCGGGCCTTCCACTTCGAGGTAGTCGCAAACAATTCCGGGCCCCGTGAACTCCATTGCTCGCTTCTTCTTGTAGTAGTTCTGCGCCGGAGCGAGCGACGCAGTGTTGAAGCCGATCGTGTCGTTCTGATTGAGCCATGTTGTGAGTTCATGCTGCTGCGGTCCGTCAACGGGCGCATCGAGATGAGTCAGCATCGAACTCGGATGCCCGCCGCCTCGACCGTCAGCGGTCAGCGTCACGATCGAGAGTCGGGCTGCTTCCGTGCCTCGGCCCGGCAGGATTTGCCCTTTGTCCCATTGGAAACTCCATAGCGACGTCTTCAGCCGATACTTCGCCGGATAGATCGCGACGAACTCGTTGAAGTAGGGATGAAACGATTCGTCCTCATGTCGAAAGAGCCCGACGCTTGCGCCGTTATGAAACGAGCCCATTCGCTCGTGAGCACCTTGATCGAGATGATTCTGCTCGGCAGCGGCAGGGAACTCCGGATCAACCTGCTTGTTCTTGATGAGCACTCCGTCGCCGTTCATCAGCACGTGCGCCACAAAGCCATGCGGATTGGCAAGCGAGATGCGCTGCGTCTTCACCGTCGGAGCATTCGGCTGCACGACGATCGCGAGTTTCAGAATCCGGTCCGCCGCTTCGATGTACTTCGCGAGATTGACGTGCGAGATATCGAGCGCGTCACTGTTCTTATCGAAGCCGTGCGCTGATCCGTCCGGCGGCAGTTCGTTCTGCAAGACGATGCCGGGCATCTCGAAGAGATCGCGGATTGTGTTTTCGTACTCGGCCCGAGTGAGTCGACGAACTCCGGTGCGCGGCTCTGATTGGAACTTCTCTTGCTCGGCCTTCACGAGCATCGTCTTCAACGACGAGAGCGCCGCGGCTTTATCAGCATCGCTCGGTCGAGCTTGCGGTTTCGGCGGCATCTCACCGGACTCGATGCGGTCATGAATCTTGACCCACTTCGAGAAGGTCTCGGCATTCGCGAAATCAGTGCCGAGCGCCGACAGATCGAAGCCGCCCTGCTTCGAATCTTTGTCATGACATTCGAGGCAATGAGCTTTGAAGAACGACTGCGGCAGTTCCGCTCGAACAGCCGTCGGTACCGTTGCAGCGAGTCCGAAAGCTGTAACGAAAAGTACGCGTCGTCGCAGCGCTGAGAAGATTGGGAGAAGCATTCGAAAGCGGGCCTTTACTGAATCAAGAAGGCATCGAGCAGAGGTGACGTTGTCGTCGAGAAAGATCTCAACGAGGAGCCACTTCGCAGCGAGCAATCGGGGCTGCAGCAAATTCTTGTACGACGGACTTGTAGTCCGTCGGGCCTTGTCTTCGACGGATTACGAGTCCGTCGTACTGGTCGAAACTCATCTGCCGCTCGCCTTACGGCGGATCGTTGCCGCCGGGACAAAACGGATTGCAGCGACAGATCCGCCAAACACCTTTCAACGAACCGCGCACGGCTCCGTGCTTCTTCACTGCTCCAATGAAGTAGTGGCTGCACGTCGGATGAAAGCGGCATTGGCGTCCGACAATCGGACTGAGGGTCAACTGATAGAGCCGCACTCCGGCGATCAAGAACGCTGCTGGCAGTCCGACAAACCACTCGCGCCAGCCGGGCTGCGGTTCTTCGTGCGACGGTGCTTCGGGGCCGAGTGGATTGGTCATCGGGCTGCGGTTCGCGATGCTGTGATTGAGGTCGTGATCAGAAGCGGACCGAAGCCGCTCAACATTCGGATTCACTCTCTGGAGGAGTCGTTACATGGCTGCGAATCGTCGTGAGTTACTGACGTCGTTCGGAGTGGCTGCCGCAGGAATGGCAGCAGGAGCGTTCGGCGGCAATCTCAGTGAAGTGCTCGGGCAAGATAACGCGACGAATCCGGCGGCCAACGTTGCCGACAAGACGTCGTCCATCAAGCTCACGAAGATCACTGCCACTCCGGTGCATCGCAAAGTGTTCTTGAAGGTCGAGACCAATCACGGAGTCACCGGCTGGGGCGAGATTGATCAACTCGAAACGAAGGTCGCCGCGACCCTCGTGAACTCGTTGTGGGAACTGCTCGACGGCGAGAACCCGACGCGCATCGAGCATTTATGGCAGAAGGTCTATCGCTCGCATCGCGACATCCGAGGCGGGCCATTCATGACTCATACGCTCGCCGGCATTGATATGGCTTTGTGGGACATCACGGGCAAATTGTGGGGCGTGCCGGTCTATCGCTTACTCGGAGGCCCGACGCGCGACAAAGTTCTGATGTACCCATCACCGAAAGCGACGAAGGTCGGTGCCGGTCCTCAGCCATTCTCCGGAACTCCGCCGCAGATCGAGAACTTCGTGAAGCAGATTGAGAACGCGCGGAAGCAAGTCGGCCCCGACGGAATGGTGATGTTCGACGCGCACTGTGCTTTGCCGCCGCCGTTCCTGATGCAACTTGCCGCCGCGTTGAAGCCCTACGAGCTGACCTACATCGAAGAGCCCGCCGTGCCGGGCAACATCGAAGTCTTCAAGCGACTCAAGCAGCACATCAACATTCCGCTCGCTGTCGGCGAGCAAGCGCGGACCATTTGGGACGTCATCACGTACTTGCAAGAAGGAGTCGCGGACATCCTGCAAGTCGACTGTGCTCATACCGGCGGCATCTCGCAGATGCGCAAGATCGCAACGCTCGGCGAGGCTTATCAGGTGCCGCTCGCTCCGCACTGCGTCACGACGGATCTCGGAGCAACGGCGAGCCTGCACTGCAGCGCCTCGATCCCGCTGTTCCTGATTCACGAGTACTACCCGAGCATCTCGCCGCAGGGTCTTGTGAAGAAGAATTGGTCGATCGACAAAGACGGCTACGCCTCGTTGCCTCAAGGACCGGGACTGGGCTGCGAGATCGACGAAGCGGTCTTAGCCGAACTCGCCAAAAAGCCGTCCCCGCCCGAATGGCCGACCCGCGGCCGTCTGCCGGACGGATCAATCTCGGACTACTGAGTTGCGGCAGCAGGGGCTTCTCTGCACCTACGGTGAGCGTATCGACAATTTGTTGTCGCTGTTCCGGGGCGCTGTAGCTCGGACGCCTATGTCCGAGAGCGCCCCGCACGGACTCGCAACCAACGGGAAGCACGGACTTCGGCGTCTGTCATTGACACACCACTCAAAGGGGTACGTCAGGGCCGAAGGTTTGCCATGTTCGGGACTAGTCGAGCATGCGGCGTAGGCCGATCCAGAGGGGTTGCGGGCCGGTGCGGCGTCAATTCGCGATGACGCCGCAACGCAGACGCTCTTTCGCAGAACGAAAGACGACTATCAGGACGAGTGACCGTCTCTTGCTCGTGAGGACGCGGAATTCATTACGAAATAGCCAAAACAGCTCTCTGATGGGCGCGACTCTGCGACGTCAGTTTGCTGTCCGCCCTCGACCATGCTCGCGCGTTTTGAAGTTGCGCACTTCTATGGGGTGCGGTGATTTATCACCGCTTTCCCATTCGGCGGAGCCGTCTTTGTCTTTGT
>CAZNMS010000148.1:0-17614 GCA_964573505.1 uncultured Planctomycetaceae bacterium
TTCGACGGACTACAAGTCCGTCGTACCGGTGTTCCTCAACCATTGTGCCGACCCGCCCACTGAGGAGCTTTTCTTGATTGCCCGGCGGTGAGTTGTGCTGAGTCGTAAGACGGGCGTCGTCGGTCGTCCGCTCGCTCAAATACAGACGGCCGAGGGCGGCCATCCTACGCGCAACCGCGATGGAGCTTTTCCTACATATGAAGCTGCAACGCGGATGACGAAGCGCGCGTCCGACGATCGCGCACTTCCGACAGCTTGCGTCTCGCGCGGCGGCTAAACATCTTGCCGCCCGCTTTGACCGACGCATGGCGGCGACGCGGTTCAAGCGATCGACGATTTCGCAGCCTTCGGTCCGCATTCAACTCAGCGAAAAGACATCCTCATGAAAGCAGCGTTCATTCAAGAAGTCGGTGCTCCCAGTGTCATTCAATACGGCGATGTGCCGACTCCAACTGCCGGCCCTAATGAAGTGCTCGTGAAGGTCAGCGCGATCGCGGTGAATCCGATCGACACTTACATCCGCGGCGGCATCGTCAAAGTCCCAATGACGTTTCCCTACATCATCGGTTGCGATCTCGCCGGGACTGTCGAGGCCGTCGGAGCGAACGTGCGTCGCTTCAACGTCGGTGATCGAGTTTGGGGCAGCAATCAAAGTTTGGCCGGGCGTCGCGGATCGTTTGCCGAGTACGCCGCTGTCGGTGAAGAGTGGCTCTATCCCACTCCGTGCTGCATGAGCGATGAAGTCGCAGCAGCCGGAGCACTCGTCGGCATCACCGCGCATCTCGGACTCGTGCTGCATGCCGGTTTGAAAGCCGGTGAAGTCATCTTCGTGAATGGCGGAACGGGCGGAGTCGGCGCGGCGGTTGTGCAGATCGCGAAGTCGCTCGGAGCAAAGGTCATCACGACTGTCGGCAGCGATGCAAAGAAAGCACTGGCTCAAAGTTGGGGCGCCGACTGTGTGCTCAACTATCGAGACCCGCAACTCGACGATCAGATCCGCGCCTTCGCTGCGGCCAATGGCGGATTGAATTTGTGGTTCGAGACGCAGCGCGAGCCGACTCCCGATCGCACGGTCGGACTGATGTCGCCGCGCGGCCGCATCATCTTCATGGCGGGACGAGCAGCGCGGCCCGAGTTCCCCGTCGGTCCCTTCTATGTGAAGGACTTGCGACTGATCGGCTTCGCGATGTTCAACGCGACTCCCGCCGAACAGCGTGAGAGTGCCGAAGCGATCAACGCGCTCTGCGAAACCGGCGGCTGGCATCCGCAACTCGGCAAAGTGCTGCCCCTCTCAGAAGCCGCCGCCGCCCATCAACTGCAAGAGGACAACACACTCGGCAGCAAAGGCACGCTCACCGGCAAGATCGTTCTGAAGCCGTAAAGACCCGCTCGCAGCGCGACTGCAAAGCGCGTCGAGATCTCCATCAAGCGACGAGACGCGCCGTCACTCACTCTCGATCGAAAGGTCACTCATGCGCATTGCCAATCTCATCGCGTGCTCGATTGTGTTGCTCGCCGCTGCGTTCGCAGACGCGCAACAACCGGCTTCGCAATACGCCGAGCATCAAGACCTTTCGTATGTCATGAATGCAAATGGAGAGAAGACGCCGATCCGAACGGCGGCTGATTGGCAGCGGCGGCGCGAACACATTTTGGCGGGCATGCAGATCGTGATGGGGCCGCTGCCAAAGCCGGCTCAGCCCGTGCCGCTCGGCCTGCGACAACTCGAAGAGCAAGCGTTCGACGGCTATGTCCGCAAACTCATTGCGTATCACACCGACTCGGCTGAGCGTGAAGTTCGAGCGTACTTGTTCGTCCCAACAACCGAGCCCGGAAAGAAGAGGCCGGCAATGCTCTGCCTGCATCAGACGACGGGCATCGGCAAAGGCGAGCCGGCGGGACTCGGGGGCAATCCGAACCTGCATTATGCATTACATCTCGCGCAGCGCGGCTATGTCACGCTCGCTCCCGATTACCCCTCGTTCGGCGACTACAAGTACGACTTCCCGAAAGAGCACGGCTACCTCAGCGGGACGATGAAGGCCGTCTATGAAAACATGCGGAGCGTCGATCTCTTGCAGTCATTGGATGTCGTCGACGGCGAACGCATCGGAGTGATCGGCCACTCGCTCGGCGGCCACAACTCGATGTTCACAGCAGCCTTTGATCCGCGTTTGAAAGTCATTGTCTCGAACTGCGGCTTCACTCGGTTTCACAAGTACTACGGCGGCAAACTCAAAGGCTGGACGAGTCCCCGATACATGCCGCTGATCAACGACCGCTACGAGAACAATCCCGACAAAGTGCCTTTCGACTTCCCCGAGATCGTCGCGGCCTTTGCTCCGCGTCCGTTCTTGGCAAGCTCACCGACGGGAGACAGCAACTTCGAAGTGAGCGGCGTGCGCGACACGATCGCTGCCGCAAAGCCGATCTACAAACTGCTCGGACACGAAGATCACTTGCAGGCGAACTACCCCGAATGTGCGCACGACTTCCCGCCGGAAGTGCGTGAAGTCGCCTATCGCTTCATCGATCAGCATCTGAAGCCGAAGTAAGTGAGGCGCTCGCATCAAGGTCGTCGAGACTTATGCCGTTGCCGATCGTTCGCTGACTCCTCACTCGCGAGGACCACAATGAACTCCGCTCTCGCTACTGCCTCTGTTGCTGCCGTCGTCTATCCGGACACTGATGGCTTGCCACTGGCCGAGGACACCAAACATTTCAACGCCATCACGACGTTGGAATGGAACCTTGAGATTCAGTTCAAAGATGATCCGCAAGTCTTCGTTGCCGGTGATTTGTTTTGGTACCCGGAAGAAGGCAACAACGCTCGCCGAACTGCGCCCGATGTGATGGTTGTGTTTGACGTGCCGAAGGGTGATCGCAGTTCTTACATGCAATGGGTTGAGAAAGGCATCGCTCCGCAAGTGGTGTTCGAGATCCTTCATCCGGGCAGCGATGTCTTCGAGATGTCGAATAAGTTCGGGATCTACGACTGGCAAGGCGTTGAGGAGTACTACCTCTTCGATCCGGAACGCGGCACTTGGGGCGGATGGATTCGCAAAGGTCAGTGCCTCGATCAAGTCAAAGCGATGCATGGATGGACGAGCCCGCGATTAGGCATTCGCTTCGAGTCCGTCCCCGGCGAAGAGATGACCGTCTACGGCGCGAACGGCGAACGATTTCGCACCGTGCTTGAAATGGACGAGTTGCGAGAAGAAATCGAAGGGCGATTGGCAAAGACCGAAGAGACATTGGAACTCGAACGCTTGGCGCGAGAGCAAGCGACTCGCCGAGCTGATGACGCCGAGCAACGTGCCAACAAGCTGCTCGCCGCGCTGCAAGCCGCCGGCATCGAGGCGCCGGCATCGAGGCGCCGGCATCGAGGCGCCGGCATCGAAACGCCGGCTTAGCCGCTCGTTCCGAGGCTCCGCCCCGAAAAGTAGCTTGGGATTCCATCCCGAGCCGCAGCGGGACGACGTTCACATGCACTCGTTGAATTCGTCGTCACGAGAGGTCTCGCAGTCTCGTCTTAAGACCGCCCAACTTCTTTCGGACATTCGGAACTGCCTCGGAACGCAAGGGAGGGACGCTCTGCCTCGCGGCCACTCAACCGTAGCAACGACACCGACGCGAAGACAAAGCCCCGGCAGCACGCGCTGTAATTTCAGTGACAGCAATCCGGCGTCAGACATTTGCAGAGTCAGCACAATCCCGCATCAACAACGTCCGTCACTCAAGCATTCGACACTGCCGCGCTCGTGCGGCCTTGCTCTCGGACGAAGCCGAACGGACGATCGCGATTCTGCCCATTCCCGCTTTGCTGCTTGAGGTCGTCTGCATGTCCCTTTCGAGAATTGCTGAGTCCGATGTGCTCGCCGCTGATGCGGATCTCGTCACGCGCATCGTGAATTGCTCGGATCATCCGCTCTTAGGCAAACCGGCAGCGGCGGTGTTTCATCAGATTTGCCTCAGCAGCAACGACGGCTTCGCGGACGCGCGGCGGTTTGTGGGGGCACATGCAGAGTTCTCGAAACGAGACTGCGTCGATGTCTTTTTGGCCGACCAATTGCTGCGCTGGAATCGCGGAGTCGGCTTGCCGGCGGAGGTCTACTGCGACGCTTTGCGAGATCGCTTCGACGGAGCACTCGTCGCCGAAATGGCCGAGTTAGTTTGTCATGAGTTAGCGCTGCACCTCGCGTGCTCGATTGAGAACTCGAAGCCTCAGCTTGATGACTACTGTGCTCGCTTCCCGGATCTCGGGGACATGTTGCATGCTCGCTTCGGTCGTCCTGCCGCAACGCCGAGCAGCGGTTCGACGACCTCGATCGCCGCGCCGTCATTTCCGCCGACCGCGATTGATCCCGTCGACAACTGCGGCTCAACGCGCATCGACACCGAATCCGACTCCGGCTCTGACTGGAGCAGTATCGAACCGAGCATTCTCGGCAGCGTCATCGAGTCGCCCGTGCGATTGGGAAAGTACCGCCCGTTTTCGCTGCTGCCGCATGTGATCCTCAGCAAGCTCGAACAAGAGGTTCGCGAGCTGTCCTTTAAGCCGGGCCAGCATTTGATTCAGCAAGGCGCGCAGGGCGACGGCCTCTTTGTCATCGAAGCCGGTTCCGTCGAGATCTCGCTGCGTGACGCAACGGGGCAACGTCAACCGCTCGGTGCGAGTTCCGCCGGAGAGATCATCGGCGAAATGTCGCTGCTCACTGACGAACCGCGGACCGCGGACGTCATCGCAAAGGACGACGTGCGAACGCTGTTTCTTCCGCAGCAAGCCTTCGAACGCATTGCGGCTCAGCATCCGATCGTGAGCCGCATGCTGACCGCGCTGCTCGCAGATCGCCTCGGGCAACATGGCCGCGACGCACTCTCCGGCAAGGTGCTCGCGGGCTATCGCATTGCGCGGCGATTGGGCAAAGGCGGAATGGCGATCGTCTATCAAGCGGAAGAACTCGCGAGCGGGCAAACGGTCGCATTGAAAATGATGAGTCATCGACTCGTCTATGACGCGCGAGCACTCCGCATGTTTGAGAACGAAGCACGAGTGATTCGCGCCTTCGATCATCCTCACATCGTTCGCATGTTGGGTCGCTTCGATGCCTTTCGGTCGTACTTCCTCGTGATGGAGTTCTGCGAAGGAGTCAGTCTCGAAGACATCGTTCGCAACTCGGGCGCACTCAGTGAAGGCGGCTTTCGTCGCACGATTGGGCAAGTCGCCGCCGCGCTCGCCTATGCGCATTCGCGGCAGATCGTGCATCGAGACATCAAACCCTCGAACGTCATGCAGTCCGCAACCGGACTGGTGAAGCTGATGGACTTCGGGCTTGCGAACCCCGTTGAGGATCTCGCCAATGCCGAGCGCACGATCTCAGGTACTTTGCAATACATGGCGCCCGAGCAACTGCGAGGCGACCCGATTGATCAACGAGCGGACCTCTTCGCACTCGGCTGCACGGCCTATCGACTGCTCACCGGCAAGTCGCTGATCTCCGGTCGCACCGTCCTCGCAGTGCGTCAGCAGCACGAGCAATGGGAAGTGCCTTCATTCGTCGATTTCCCGCGCGACATCGCCGCCTTCATGCGCCGCTGCCTCAACCCCGATCCGAATGCCCGACTCGTCGACCTTGAAGAGATCGCACGTTGGGCGAATTGCGATTGAGTAGCAGCTTCAACTCGCAGCTGTAGGACGGGCACTCTTGGCCGTCGCGATCAATGCTGCGAATCGACGGGCAAGAGTGCCCGTCCTACATCCGGGTCGCGTCCATGTCGCACTACGCGAGCACGTCCGTCAGCACGCGGCCATGCACGTCGGTCAGCTTGCGCTCGAGGCCGTTGTAGTAGAACGTCAGCCGTTCGTGATCGAGGCCGAGCAAGTGCAGGATCGTCGCGTGAAACTCATAGACCGACGCGACCTTATCAACGGCTTTGTAGCCGAACTCATCGGTCGCTCCGTAAGAGAACGGCGCTTTGACGCCCGCTCCCGCAAGCCATCCGGTGAAGCCGCTCGGATTGTGATCGCGACCGCTTGCTCCCTTCTGAAACGTCGGCATCCGACCGAACTCGGTACACCAAACAACGAGCGTGTCTTTCAAGAGCCCGCGTTGCTTCAAGTCCTTCAAAAGCCCCGCCGTCGGTTGATCGAGGATCGGGCCATGCACCGCATACTGACTCGCGATCGACTTATGCCCGTCCCAATTGCTGACGCCTTCTCCGCCGGTTTGATAAGCCCCATTGAAGAGCTGCACGAACCGCACGCCACTCTCAATCAAGCGCCGCGCGAGAATGCAATTCCGCGCGTAAGCAGCCTTCGTCGCGTTCTGCGCATCGTCAGCTCCATAGAGCTTCAAGATGTGCTCGGGCTCGGAAGTGAGATCAGTCAACTCAGGCACGCTCGCCTGCATGCGCGCCGCGAGTTCATAGCTCGAAATTCGCGCCGCCAATTCAGTGTCGCCGGGGAAGCGTTCGAGATGCCGTTCGTTCAATCGCTTGAGGAATGCTTGCGTCGCTTGATCGGTCTGAGCACCGACTCCCGCAGGCCGAGCGAGATTGCGAATCGGGCTCGCGGCATTGAAGTCCGTGCCTTGAAACGCCGCCGGTAAGAAACCCGAGCCCCAATTGTTGACGCTGTTCTGAGGCTTCCCGCGCGGATCGGGGATCGCGATGTAGGCCGGTAGGTTCTGACTCACGCTGCCGAGCGCGTATGCAACCCATGCTCCGAGACTCGGGAAGCCATCGAGCGTGTTGCCGGTCGACATGAAGTTCTCGCCGGGCGCATGCGTATTGGTCTTACTCGTCAGCGAGTGAATGAAGCACATGTCGTCGACGAGTTCGCCCAAATGAGGCACGAGATCCGACACATACTTGCCGCACTGACCGCGAGGTTTGAACTGCCATGGACTTTGAGTGAGGTTGCCCTGCTGCCCTTGAAACGTGATGAGCTTATCCCCGCCGGGCAAAGGCTGACCGTGCCGCTTAATGAGTTCCGGCTTGTAATCGAATGTGTCGAGCTGACTGCAAGCTCCGGAACAAAACACGACCAAAATGTTCTTCGCTTGAGCCGCAAAGTGAGTATCCCGCGCCCCGAACGGTCGACTCGGATCAATCTTCGGTCGAATCGGCGCCTTCGACTCAGCCGCCTCAGAGGCCAGCAAACCTTCTTGAGCCAATAGCGCCGAAAGCGCAATGCCACTCAGCCCGTGCCCCATGTCATGCAAAAAACGACGTCGATTAAGAAGTGAGTGCATACGGTCTCTCAATAGATGTCACAGATTGAAGAACAGCAGATGCGAAAAAGGCGAGCCAACAAGATTGCCAACTTGTATTTCACACCAAGCAACGATCGCAGCATGAATGGATGACAAAAACATGAATGGCAAAAAAATGAATTACTTAGCAAGAGATACAAGAGACACTTCGCCGAGCGTAATGTTAGCCCACAACACCTGAGACAGTCGGCAATGCTGTAGAATGCGCCACAACTGGGATTCGTACGATTCTAGGCTCTGCTGCAGGGCAGTGATTTTGAAGAGCGTTGATGAATTGAGCAGTCTCATTTTTTGCGTACCGATCACGCTTCCGGCCGACACGATTCCTACGTCGCATTCAACAATGCTACGGCCGCCGAAAAAATGGACCATTGCTTCAACATAGAGATCCAACTCCAAACACGTTCCCCAATCCGCAATCGCTGCGACCAATAATTCTTCAAAACGCTGTGCTTCGGAAGACGCGGGATGCCAGCGATCCTTCTGAAGCCGAAAAGATCGGCGCTGCTGTATCGAAACGTGACTGTTGACAAATTCATGTTCGACCCGCGCCGACCGGAAATTGATTAGCTTGCCATGATTCATCCCGGTCAACATCAGATAGTTCATTAATTGGCTGCGATGCTGCTCGTGCAATTGATCGACAGCCTTCAGTTCGAAAGGGGCGCCGCGATCAACCACTAAATCTGCGCGATACACCTTCTGAAAGTCGTCGAGACTTACATGAATTCTTAATTCCTCTGTCGCTCTCGAGCCCAAACGGCGGAGCAGCTCGTTCTGATAGATATCCTCACGAAAGAATCGCCCGAATTGCTCATGTATTTCAAAAGCATGCGCCATCACCTCAAACGCAACGGTCCCAAATTGTTCTTGCGTCAGACTAGCAATGTCATGCTCAACAGTAATCGGCATAAGGAATCACCGAAGGAAAATGACCCTATAACACAAATTCAATCGCCGAATTTATAAGACTCTTACTCAGGCCAGTCTTAAATCAACGCACGACGGCGAAGCGCCCAAACCGCGCCAATCTTCGTGCATTACCTCGCCTGATTTGCCTTTCTGCAATTCATCTTTTTGTCCGCCATCTTTTTGCCATCCGTCTTCTCGTCGGCACCAATCACTTCGTCCGAAAAGCATCACTCCCGACGAGCACGAAGATGAACTCTCTGATGGCGAGTCGTTGAGCCTTTGACCGAGCGAGCATTGCGTCGAGCAGTGGTTCGTCGCGGAAGCCGGTCGGGCGACCGAGTGCGTATTCAACTAAGGCCGAACTGAAGCCGCGCGCGAAGTCTTCTCGCTTTGAGGAAATGATGTCGCGAAGTTCGAAGTAACTGTTGAACGACGGACCTTTATGCAGAATTGAGGCCGCTTCGATCTTCCATGTTTTACTCGCGCCTTTGACCGGTTTGCCGTTCTCGTCCATGACTTGATAGCTGTCTTCGATCCGCCATTGGCCGACCGCGTCGAAGTTCTCGAGACCGAAGCCGATTGGGTCGATCTTGCGATGACAGCTCGCGCACTGTGCGTCTTCTTGATGCGCGATCAAGCGTTCGCGCGTTGTGAGCACTTTGCCGGCTAGTCGAGTGATCTGCGGCACGTTTGCCGGTGCCGGAGGCGGCGGATCGTTGAGTAATTTTCGTAACACCCATGCGCCGCGCTCGACGGGGCTCGTGCGATCTCCGTTACCGCCCATCACGTTGATCGCCGCCATTCCGAGCAAACCGCCGCGCGGTGAATCCGCCGGGACGCTCACTTTTTGATAGGCATCACCCGACACATTCGGGATGCCGTAGAAATCGCCGAGCACGCGGTTGACGACGACGTAGTCCGACTTCAGCAGATCGCTTAGCGGAGCGTTGTTTCGAAGCATGTAGGCGACCGTTTCATAGACCTCATTCTTCGCCGCTAAGCGGGTGCTGTCGTCGAAGCGCGGGTACTTCGGTCGATTCACTTCAAAGAAGTCGAGCCGATCCATTCCGAGCCATTGAAACACAAAACCCTTCACGAACTCGTAAGAACGCGGATCGTCGAGCAATCGCGTTGTCTGTGCCGCGAGCACTTCCGGCCTCAAGAGTTCCCCGCTACGGGCCACTGCGAGCAACTCCGCATCGGGCGGCGCGCTCCATAAGAAATAGCTCAACCGCACAGCAAGTTCGTTCGACGAAAGCTTGCTGCTTGTTGCTGCTGAGTTGCCCGCACTCGGGCCGGCATTTTCATTCGTCCCCTTCGTCGCATTGGTCCCATTGCCCTTCGCTGCGACCAATGGGACGGTTGAGTCCGAGGGGACCAATGACTCCGATGGCACTAATAATGTTGGCTCGACCAAATACAAAAACATCGGCGACGACAGCACGATCGCGAGCGTGTCTTTCAGCGCGACGGCGGGCTTTGCTCCGGCTTTCAAGTGCGCGTCGTAGATGGTCGCGAGCCGCTTCAAATAGCTCTCAGTCGGCTCGGTCCCGCGAAACGCGACCTGCGCGAAACGCGCGATTGCCGCTTGCACTTCTTCGACGGGCGGCGCTTTCGTTTGTTTGTCGTCGAGCGTTAATTCGATCGCCGCAAGTCCCGGCGGCAGCGGCTTAACGGCGTCGCTCAGTCGTTCGATCTCCATGTAGTCGATCCACAAGACCGCTTCGGGACCGATGCCGTTGCGTTTCACCGCCGCACTGCGTTTGCGACCGCCTTCTTCGTTGTTGTCCCATGCTCCCTTTTCACGAATGAAGAGCGTGCGATCGCCCGAGTCCGTTTGCGACATCGTCAACGAGAACTTCATTTCGACGATCTGCGGCTGCTCCATCGTGCCCGTGATCTCGTAGGTCGCGCGGACCATTCCGTTGCGCGGGTGCATGCCCACTTCGAGAAAGCGTTGCTCGGGCCGAGCCTCTTTCGCTGCCGCAATGCGCACTCGAAAGATGTAATCTCCGCTACTCCATTCATTCGGCACTGGCAGTTGCAAGAAGCCGAGCGCCATCACTGCCGGGTGCATCGTCGGCGTGCCGAGATACGCACCGCGATCAAGCTCCGGTCGCGAGAGGTAGTACTCGTGATACTTCTGCCAATTCTCGCCGAGTGCCGAGTTCGCTTTGTCCGCGTTGTTCTCTTCAGTCTTGAAGCCGAACGATTCCGGCGATGGCGCGCCTTTGATCTTGTCCCATGAACGCCGAAAGATCGCGTCGTTCTTCGATGCCTTCTTTAGCTCGGTGACAACGTCTTTGTTCTCGGGCAAGGCAGCCGCTTCTTCGACGGCTTTGACCCACTTCTGAGCACGCTCGCGAGCTTCAACCTGAGCCGCGACGTACTTCGAAACTTTCTCGTTCGCGGCCTCGCATTCGAAGCGGACGTGACGATGCCCCGCCGCTGAAGCCGAACCGACTTGCCGATTGTCGCCGATGCCGAAACGAGGCGGCTTCGGCTCTGTAGTTTTTGTGTCACCGGTCTGACGTTCGACCTCAAGCCAATCGACCCACAACGCCAATTCCGGCCCGATGCCGTTCTTCGCTTTGCCCTCGCCGAAGACGCGACGCGTTTGTGTGTAATGGTCGCTGGTGCCTTTCTCGCGAATGAAGATCGTGCGATTGCTGGTGTCGGCATGCTCCTTCGTCAGCGTCAGAGGAATCTCGATGACTTGCGGCTCAGCGATCGTGCCGGTGACTTCGTGAGTGCTCAGCACTTGCCCGTTGCGCGGATGAGTCCCGAACTCAATGAAGCGTCGTTCGGGAGCCGCGTTGTCGATTGCTCCGATGCGGACTCGAACGATGTAGTTGCCTACGGGCCAACTATGCGGCACGACCAAACTAAAGACGTCGTTGCCGAAATCATTCGCCATGATCGTGAGATACGCACCGGTCTCGAGATGCGGCTGCTTGAGATAACGCTCGTGATAGGGCCGCATGTAACCGGCACCGACCGATGTGCTGTAAGCGGTTGCTCCGAGTGCTTTGTCGGCATTGTTCTCGACGGTGCGAAAGCCGAAGTCTTCCGGAGCCGGAGCACCTTTGAACTGAGCCCACTCGCGCCGCACGAGGTTTTCCGTTTTGAGTTGCTTGCGAAGCTTCTCAACGACTTCAGCGTTCTCCGCTTGAGCGATCGCTGCATCGACCGCCTTCACCCACTTCGTCGCGCGATCGAGCGCATCGAGCTGCTCTTCGTACTTCTGCTTGATGCGTTTGTTGTTCTCTTCAACTTCGATTCGCAGCTTGCGTTCTTGCCCGGCAGCCGCGTGCCATGCAAAAGCTTCATCAAGCGCCTCGCGACCGAGCACCTGATACTGCTCGAACTGATTCGCGGACATGAAGAGATTCTGCCCTGCCGTATCGAAGCCGCCGGTGCCGGTATCGCTCGGCAAGCCGCTGACATTGATTTCGACACCGAGCAGTTCGCGCAACGTGTTGCGGTACTCGCGCCGATTCAGCCGCCGCATCGTGATGAGCCCGCCTTGATCCGACAGCCGCTTGCGAGCCGCGACCATCACATTGGAAAGCTCATCTAAAAAGTCCGTCTTCAGAGCAACCGGCGGCTGCTTCGAATCCTCCGGCGGCATCTCACCCGAGTTCAGCGCATTGAGAATCTTCTGCCACTTCTCAGCGGTCTCGATGTTGGCGATGTCAAACGAGAGATCATCGACGCGAAACTTCCCGCTCTGCTTCTCGGGTCCGTGACACTCAACACAGAACTCTTTGAACAACGCCCGATGTTTCTCCGCCATCCGCGCCTGAGGCGGCTCGGCAAAGGCACTAGACGCGACAACGAACAACAAGCAGCAGAGCAAGTAGCGCATGAGTGAGTGACTCAAACAGGAAGAAGAGAGAACGCAATTCGCCGAACCGCGCCGCCGAACCTTCCGACAGAACTAACGATGTAACAAAGACGACATCGCAGTCCGTGAGGAGGCAGCATCAGCAAGAGATGTCTGACTCAACGCCAAGACCGAAGCAAGCACGCCGCCCGGGCAAGCTGGCTCGCAGTCCAATCGACTCTTCGTTCGAATTCGACAGTCACCAATCGCTTAGCGAATCGACAATGTCTTCAGCGCAGCAAGTCATGCCAACTTGCGGAGCCGCGAACGTCGATTGCTGTAGGAAGAATTTCCCGCATGCTTGAGATTACGGAGCACGACATTCTGACCGCTCGGCCTCGGCGCGAGCGGTTGCGGGTTGATCGGCCTCAGGCGTTCTTTGTCGAGCCCGAGCACTCAGCGGCGGGACTCGTTGAGGACGTCGCGACGATCTTTCTCACCAATCGCGAGTGCCCCTTTCGTTGCTTGATGTGCGACCTTTGGAAAGGCACGACCGAAGAGACGGTGCCGCTCGGAGCGATCCCGCAGCAGATTGATTTCGCGCTGTCCCAATTAGGACCGGCTCAGCATTTGAAACTCTACAACAGCGGCAACTTCTTCGACGCACAAGCAATCCCGCCGGCGGATCACCCGGCGATCGCTGGGCGTTGTCGCGGCTTCAAGTCGGTCATCGTCGAGAATCATCCGAAGCTCAGCGGCCCTCGCTGCTTGCCGTTCCGCGACTTGCTCGCATGTGATGGCATCGAGTTCGAGATTGCAATGGGACTCGAAACGATTCATCCCGAAGTCTTGCCGAAGCTCAATAAGCAGATGACCGCTGACGACTTTGCGGCAGCCGCTCGCTTCCTCAAGAGCGAAGGTATTCGGACGCGCGCATTCATCTTGCTCAAGCCGCCGTACCTCAATGAGCGAGACGGCATCGAATGGGCACTGCGGTCGATCGAGTTTGCGTTCGCAAGCGGCGTGAGTTGCTGCTCGGTCATCCCGACGCGCGGCGGCAATGGGATCATGGAACAGCTTGCAGACGACGGACTCTTCTCGCCGCCGTCATTGGACGCGCTGGAAGAGGTGCTCGAACGCGGACTCGCGCTGCGCGCAGGCCGAGTGTTCGTCGATCTTTGGGATGCAGTTCAGAGGCACGGAGCCGATCCCGAAAGCAGCGCGCGAATCGAAGGTCTGCGACGAATGAATCTCCTTCAGACGACGCTAACGCGCTGATTGAGACTGCTTGTTTTGAGATGCACATGACGGCATGGCGCGAGATTGAACAACGAGTCCTGCCTGCCTATCGTCCCGCCCCTCACCGATAACCGAGGTCGGGTTGCGCCCGGCCCTTCTCACAAAAACTCTCATTTCTTGAGGCTGCGTCGATGGCGAACGTGAAGGCTTTGGCGTCTGCGGCATTGTCCGCGACTGGTGGTGTGTTGCGACTGGCTCCGACATGGGTCCCGCGATCGTTTCTCCAACCGGGCCGAAGACTGAAGCTCCATCCGGCTGACTACTACGCCCTCGGCACTCATCGCGGCGGCATCGACGAGCGCTGGTTCGCTTCCACAACCGAAGCAGCGAACGACAACCGTGCTCATGACGAAGGTTTGAGTTACTGCGTTGCCGGGACTGAGCGATTCTTGCTTCGCGACGTTGTGGCGGAACTCGGAGCGGAGATCGTCGGCGACTACATCTGGGGCAAGTACAAGAAGTGGCCGGTGTACTCGAAGTTCTTCGACAACATGGGCCCGATCCCGCATCACATGCATCAAAACGCCGAGCAAGCAAAGCTCGTCGGTCAAGAAGGTAAGCCCGAGAGCTACTACTTCCCGCCGCAGCTCAACAACGTCGGGAATAATTTTCCTTACACCTTCATGGGACTTGAGCCCGGCACGACGAAGCAGCAAGTCGTCGATTGCCTCGATCGTTGGAACGATGGCGATAACGGCATCCTCGACCTTTCGAAGGCTTATCGCTTGAAGGTCGGCACCGGCTGGTTGATTCCGCCGTGCGTGCTGCATGCTCCCGGTTCACTGCTGACATACGAACCGCAATGGGGCTCGGACGTGTTCGGCATGTACCAGTCGATGGTCGAAGGCCGTGCGGTGCCGCGTGCGCTGCTCACGAAGGACTTCCCGGCTGAGAAGCATGGCGACAACCAATACCTCGTTGACGCACTCGATTGGGAAGGCAACGTCAATCCGGACTTCAAGGACTCGCACTACCTCGAGCCGATCGCGGTTGCTGATACGTCGAAGGACGGCTGGGTCGATCGCTGGATCGTCTACGGTCGCATCAAGGGCGAGCAGCTCTTCACGGCGAAGGAACTTACGATCAACCCCGGCGTGAAGGTGAAGGTCTCAGATGGCGGCGCTTACGGCTGGATTACGGTGCAGGGCGAAGGCCGCATCAACGGTATGAAGCTGCAGACACCGGCGATGATTCGCTTCGGACAGATGACCGAAGACGAAGTCTTCGTCACAGCAAAGGCCGCGAAGGAAGGCGTCACGATCGAGAACACTGGCACCGAGCCGCTCGTCGGCTTGCGCTACTTCGGCCCTGAAGCACAGCCGAACGCTCCCGCAGTTGGCGCTTACAAGCAGCGTTAAGACTGCGGTGCGTTCATGGGACGAACGAGACAGATGGGACGAATGAGTTGCGTCCTAAATTAAGCGGCTGGCCCGTTGCATCACTGAGACGGGGCTCGGAGCACTCTTAGCGCATTGCGCATTCATCATTGAAGGATTCCTGTCATGGCAAATCTATTTCCGAAGCTGCACAACGCGATGTGGCCCGGTTTGGTCGGTAAGGAAACCGGCACCGATCATCCGCCGATTAGCCTCGATCGCATGCTCGAACTGACTGCAAACGCGAGCGTCAACGGTCAGAAGTTTGATGGTGTCGACCTCTTCTTGTTCGACCCGCACGTCAACATCGACCTCAGCGATGACGATGTCCGTCGTCTCGCCGACAAGATCGCGAGTAAAGGCTTGGCGGTAGGATCGCTCGTTGCTCCCGTTTGGCCGGGTACGGTCGGCGACAGCTCGATGGGTAATCCCGAGCAGCGCGCGAAGTTCGTGTTGGCAGTCAAGAAGGCTTGCCGGATTGCGAAGATCCTAAATCAGCACGGCGTGCGCAAGACCGGCATCATTCGCATCGACGCAGCCGATGGCCCGGCACATTGGTTAGCGGACCCCGTCGGCAACACGAAGAAGATCGCCGCAACGTTCCGTGAAGCAGGCATCGTCGCAGCCGCCAATGGCGAGCGACTGGCTGCGGAAGGCGAGATCTGTTGGGCCGGTATGCACTCGTGGAAGAACATGCTCAACCTGCTGGAGACGGTTGACATGCCGGGCACGGTCGGTTTTCAAGCCGATCAAGCTCATACCTATCTCTACTTGCTGGGCTACAACGCTCCCGAGCATGCCTTGCTGCAACCGGGTTACTCGCAAGCGGACTTCGATGCCGCTTACACGACGATGACCGACGCCTTGCGTCCATGGACGATCGACTTCCATGTGGCTCAGAACGACGGCTCGGTGCATGGCACGGGCTCGCACGACAAGACGGGACGCCACTGCCCGGCGGATGATCCGAACGGCAAGCTCGATATCACTGCGACTGCTGGCTACTGGCTGAAGAATGCGAAGGATCGCGGCATCGGTCACATCTGCTGGGACGGCTGCATGTTCCCGAACGCGATGCTCGAGAACCCCGCCACTTGGAACACCATCTTGGGTGCGATGATCAAGGTCCGCGACGCTCATGGATGGAACTAGCAGGCCGACGAACAAGAGCTAATAGGACGCATAGGACCAATAAGACGGATAGGAAACGGCATTGCCCCTATTCGTCCTCTATGTCCTATCGGTCCTATGAACTGCAATTCGAACTACACACTCAGAACAAGCAAAGTTCAGAATCACTTTGAGGAGTCATTGTGGCAAAGAAGCAATTTCGCGTCGGCATGATTGGCTATGGCTTTATGGGCCGAGCGCACTCGAATGCCTATCGCAAGGTCGGCAACTTCTTCGATCTCGAGCATGAAGTCGTACTGCAAGCAGCGTGTGCTCGTAACGAAGCCAGCATCAAGGCGTTCGCAGACAAGTGGGGCTATGCCTCGATCGAAACGGACTGGCGCAAGATCGTCGAACGCAAAGACATCGACGCCGTTGATATCTGCGTTCCGAACAATCTCCACAAAGAGATTTCGAATGCCTGTGCCGCCGCTGGCAAAGCAGTGCTCTGCGAGAAGCCATTAGCAATGAGCGTTGCTGAAGGCGAAGAGATGTGTCAGGCGGTCGAGAAGGCCGGTGTGCCGAACATGGTTTGGTACAACTACCGCCGAGTGCCCGCGGTCACCTTCATCAAGCAACTGCTCGACGAAGGTCGCTTCGGTCGCATCTTCCATTACCGCGCGAACTTCTTGCAGGACTGGACGATCTCGGCTGACCTTCCGCAAGGCGGCAATGGGTTGTGGCGATTGGACGCAGCGGCAGCAGGTTCCGGAGTGACCGGCGACTTGCTCGCTCACTGCATCGACACTGCGATTTGGTTGAATGGCGGTATCGCAGACGTCAACGCGATGACCGAGACCTTTATCAAGGAGCGGACTCATACCGAGACCGGCAAGGTTCAGCAGGTGACGATCGACGACGCTTGCTCGTTCATGTGTCACTTCAACAATGGCTCGCTCGGTTTGTTCGAATCCACTCGCTATGCCCGAGGCCATAAGGCTCTCTACACATTGGAAATCAACGGCGAGAAAGCATCCGCTCGTTGGGATCTGCACGACCTGCATCGCTTGCAGTGGTTCGATCACAACGACGAAGGCAAGCTCCGAGCTTGGCGCTCTATTCACGTTTCCGATCACGGCGGCGGGCAGCCTTATATGGATAAGTGGTGGGTGCCCGGCCTGCAGATTGGTTACGAACACAGCTTCGTGCATCAAGTCGCAGACTTCATGGCGGGCTATGCGAAGGGCGAGCCAGTTGGCCCGACCTTCCGCGATGCTCTTGAGACTCAGAAGGTTTGCGACGCAGTGCTCGCCAGCGCGAAGTCGCGTCAGTGGCATAACATCTAAGTTCAACGCCGTGCTCAATCGGCGCGAGCCGAAGCACGATCGCTATCAACCCGAAGCGTGAGTGAGTGCTCGCACCGAGCCCCTCGTTGATGCTTCGGGTTGATTCATTCCTGACTGGCGGTTGAAGCTCATCTGAGGTTCGACCGCCAGTTCTTCTTAATCCAGCGATAACAGACAGCGACCGATTCAAAGGAGCCCCATCATGGCTGATCCCATTTCCCGAGAGGGTTATGACAAGATCAAAGAAGAGATCCGCCGTCTCGAATTCGAAGAGATGCCGAAGATCGCCGCGAAGATCGCGGAAGCGCGCGCCGAAGGTGACCTGCGTGAGAACGCGGAGTATCACGGGCAGCGCGAGAATCAGGGCATGCTGCAAGCGAAGATCAATCAACTGAAATCGAAGCTCGCAAACTGCATCATCGTCGATAAGTCCGCGATGCCCAAAGACGTCGTCGCGTTCGGCTGCACCGT
>CAZNMS010000149.1:0-17471 GCA_964573505.1 uncultured Planctomycetaceae bacterium
GGACGACCGCCTGCTTGCGCGTCATGAAGAAACCGATCGCTCCAATGAGCAGCACTGCGATGATGATCCCGATCGGTCGCCACTGTCGGTGCGGCGAAAGGATCTGAGTGTCGGAGTTCGGCAGCGCTTCGAATGTCGCCGTCGCATCCGGGTCATGAGCAGCGGTGCTCGAACGATCGGACGGATTCGTTGAGAGCGATGTCAGCACGTCATCAATGCGTCGCAGCAGTTCCTCATAGGAATTCAGTCGCGCATCGCGGTCTCGTTGTGTCATCGCGGCAACGAGTGTCGCTCCCGACTTGCTGACGCTCGATGTAATCGTTGCGACATTCGGCAGTCCGCGAGTCGTCTTCTGATTGATGATTTGCAGCATCGTCCCCGAGAACGGCTGCGTTCCCGTCAACAGTCGAAAGGCCGTGCAACCCAGCGCGTAGATGTCGGCGCGATGATCGACTTCGGAACTCTCGATCTGCTCAGGCGCCATGTAAGAAGGAGTACCGACCGTCGTGCCGTCTTGAGTCAGCCGAGTGGCATCGGTCTCAATGCTTTCATGCAGCATCGCGAGACCGAAGTCGGTGAGCTTTACGAGCGGTACTCCGGGCGGCAGCGGATAGCCCGACGGCGGCGGCAGCACGAAAAGATTCGACGGCTTGATGTCGCGATGCACGATGCGCTGCTCGGCAGCATGAGCAAGCGCCGCCGCTGTTTGTCGGATGAGCCACCAAACAACGAACTCGTCGATCGACCCGCGTCCCTTCAGCCATTCGTCGAGCGGTTGCCCTTCAAGCAACTCCATCACGAGAAACATCCGCCCGGCCTTTTGAGCAAGATCATGTGCCGCGACGATGTTCGGATGCCGCAGTCGCGCGATCGTTTTGCCCTCTTGCTCGAATCGTCCAAACAGCGTGTTCGAGCGGCCTTGACCGAGCATCACCGTCTTAATCGCGACCGCTCGATCGAGACTCTTTTGCCGTGCTCGATAGACGACGCCCATTGCTCCGCGTCCGAGCAAGTCGATGAATTCATAGTCGGGCAAGACATCATCGGGACGCTCCAAAATCTCAAGCACGTCGGCCTGCGTCGCGCTGAGCAGTCCCTTCTTCAGAGCAATTTGACTGGCTGCTTCGCCGGAACGAGTCGCTTCAAGAACGATGGCCTCGATGCTCGCTGCGTCTAACGAAAACTCTGTCTTCAGCAGGTCAACAACTCGATCAAGCGACGACATGAATCCCGTTCCCCAAACGTAGCAGCATCTGACGACTCGTCATGAAGTGGGATAGTTCATGCGCTCGAACGCAACAACGTGCGGATGCTTGAGTCGAGGGGCACGAAGTGACCTCGGCGTATCGTTCGCAATCTGTTGTCGGTTTGCTCGCTGTATGGCGCGACGCTCCGCGTCGCGACTCCCGACGCGGAGCGTCGGGCCACAATGGATAAGCCGACCATCAGCACCATCCAACAAGAAAGCGAAGTCTCGCTCTTGTTGTGGGCACAAGAGCAAGACTTCGCTTTTCAAGAGGTCGAAGAGAGGCGTCAACTCGCATCGCAGTTCAGTGGCGCCAATCGAATGCGTTATTGACGTCGGCTCTGCTCGAAGAACTTGCGCAGTTCTTCCGGAGTCACGAAGCCGTCCTTATTGGTGTCGACGCGATCGAAGTTCTCTTTCAAACGATCGGGTGCTTCTTCCTTGCTGACTTTACCGTCGTTGTTCGCGTCCATTCGCTTGAAGAACTCGCCGTCAGCTTGCGGACGTTGAGCGCCTTCACGCGGTTGATCGGCACCGGGACGACGTTGCCCGTCTGCCGGTCGATCGCCTTCAGGACGCATTGGACGGTCGCCGTCAGGTCTGCGTCCGGGTTCTCCGCGCGGAGCATCTTCGGGACGACGATCGCCATCAGGACGACGCATACCTTCCGGTCCGCCTGCACCTTGAGGCGGCGGTCCCATCAACTCACGAGGATCGAGTTCACCGTCTTTGTTCTCATCCAATTCGGCAAACAAGCTCTCAGCCCGAGCGAGTTCGTCGCGGCTGATGCGGCCATTGCGATCCTTATCAAGCAACTGCAGGAAGCGCGGCATCGCTCGCGGCGGACCGTCGCCTCGTCCGGCTTCAGGTCGCGGACCGCCATCGCGCGGTGCGCCTTCTGGCGGACGCTGTCCGTCACGAGGAGCACCGTCTCGGCCGGCGCCTTCCGGACGACGCTCACCCTCGCGGCCCGGAGCACCTTCTGGCCGGCGACCGTTATCACCGCCGCCTTGAGGACGGAAACGCTCGGCGGCTTGCACGAACTCGTCCTTCGTGACTTCCTTCTTGCCGAGTCGTTCAAACATTGGCGCCATGAACTGACGAGCTCGCTCCGGGACTTCTTCAAGTGTCAGCTTGCCGTCGCCGTTGGCATCAAGACGCTTGAAGGTCTCTTCCGGACTGCCGCCTTGACCTCCGCCCGGACGACCGCCTTCAGGAGCACCGAGCTTTTCGCGTCCCTTCTCGAATTCTTCGAGTGTGATCTCGTCCTTCTTCAGTTCATCAAAGACGCGACCGAGTCGCTCGCGAATGAACTCCGGCAACTCACTGCGACTGAGCTTGCCGTCTTTGTTTTGATCCATTCGCTCGAAGGCTTGCTTCGCATCGGGAATGCCGCCGCCGAATCCCGGACGTCCGCCCGGTCCTGCGCCGGGTGCACCTTCCGGTCGACGCGGCTCGTCTTGCTTCTCGCTCGTCGCCTTATCGAACTCGGCCTTTGAGAGTTCGCCATTCTTGTCGTCGTCGCCGACTCGCAAGAGTCGCTCGAAATGACGGACATGATCCTCGGGGATCTCACTACGAACGAGCTTGCCGTCGTTGTTCTTGTCGAGCTGCTTGAAGAGATCGTCTGGCTTCGGAGCATCTTGTGCGAAGGCCACTGAGCCGGTCGCAAACAGCGCGGCGATGAAAGAGAAACGCTTCATGAGTGAGTCCTAAGAGAATGAAAAGGGACCGATGTAAGACGCGGTACATGACCCGAGCGGCTCAAATTGAAACAGCACGCGCATGCCGAAGTTCCGCTGACTTCTCGAAGAAAGTTGGAAAGAGTGCAACGCGCATCGCCGGACGTTACCGACAGACTGAATGAATCAGTGCAGCGAATTGCGGCAGTTTGATCGAGACCGTTCCGAGAGATGCCCTCTTGTTTGACTACAAACGATCGGCACAATGCGATGCGACTTTCTGCCCCCATCTCGCCTGCACTCCCTTCTCATTGCGACCTGTCATGCGAATTACACTCAGAACGCTCGGGCTCCTCTGCGCTGCTGCTGCCAGTTCGGTTCTCAGTTCCTTTGCTCACGCTGAAGACGCACTCGCAAGACGAATTGATGATCTCATCATTGCGAAGGTGAAAGACGCTGCTGTCGCACCGGCTTGCGATGATCTCGCATTCGCGCGGCGGGCTTATCTCGATCTCGCCGGTCGCATTCCGAATGCTCAAGAGGCGACCGCGTTCCTCGAAGACAAAGACGCCAACAAGCGAGCGGCGCTGATCGACAAGCTGCTCTCAAGTCCCGACTACCCGCGTCGAATGGCCGATCAGTTTCACTCAATGCTGATGGAGCGACGCGGTGACAATCCCGAATGGAGCAAGTTCTTGTTGACTTCATTCGAGGCCAACAAAGCATGGGACCAACTGGCGAAAGAGATTCTTGATCCCGACTCGAATCATGAAGTGAATCGCGGAGCTGCGTTCTTTCATACGAAGCGACTCGAAAAGGTCGGACAGCAAGACACTGATTATCCCGGTCTCACTCGCGATGTCGGGCGACTGTTTCTGGGAATGGATCTGCAGTGTGCTCAGTGTCACAACCATCTCTTCATTGAAGCCTATAAACAGCAGGACTTTCAGGGGCTCTTCACGGTCTATCAAAACACCTTCATTCGGACCGACCTCAAGTTCCCGGCAGTCGGCGAGAAGTTGCTGACGAAGAAGCAAGACTTCTCTTCGGTGTTTGAGAAAGTGGCGATGACGACGGGACCGCGAGTGCCGGGGGGTAAGGAAATTGACATCCCGACGTTCGAGAAGAACGAGGAATACCTGCAAGCGCCCGATCGCAAGACGAACTTCCCCGGCATTCCGCGATTCAGCCCGATGCATGCCGTCGCTCAAGAACTCACTGCCCCATCGAACAAGAGCTTTGCAGCCAACTTCGTGAACCGCGTTTGGTTCGTGATGATGGGGCGCGGACTCGTGAATCCGCTCGATCAGCAGCATGTCGGTAATCCCGCATCGCATCCCGAAGTGCTCGACGCATTGGCTCAAGCAACCGCTGACACAAAGTTCGATCTCAAGGTGTTGCTGCGACAGATTGCATTGAGCGCGACCTATCAGCGCGACTCAGTCTTGCCGAATGGCGGAGATGTTCCGCCGGCCGAGTCCTATCGCGTTGCCAATGAAAAGCGTCTGACGGCTGAGCAAGTGATGAGCAGCTTGCTCGTCGCAACGGGCACGCGCGAGAAGCCGACGGTTCTCGGCGGTGATGCGGAGAAGAACCGAGCAGCCTTCATCAAGGCTTTTGGTAACGTGCCGACTGATCCCGAAGTCGAGTTCACTCCGTCGCTGAAGTCGTCGCTGTTCTTGCTGAATGACGCGCTCGTGATGGAGTGCTTGCAGCCGAAGCCCGGCAATCTCGTTGAGCGACTCACTCAAACTGTCGACGCCGGAGCTGTCGCGAACGAACTTTATTTGAGTGTGCTCACTCGCAAACCGACGGCGGAAGAGACAGCCGCCGTGACCGAGTACCTCGCGAAGAACTCTGATCGTCGAGCAGCGGCTGTCACGAATCTTACATGGTCCTTGTTGGCGTCGACCGAGTTCTGTTTGAACCATTAGAGCGACGCAGTGTTTGAGCTGCGTCGAAGACATAGGACGGATAAGACGGATGGGACGAAGAGGATTCAGACCGGTCATTTGAAGCGTCCTCTGAAGTTCCTGTAAGTCCTATTGCATGCGGCGAAGTCAACTCCCGAATTCAACCCGTTCCCGGTGAAGGAACCACTCCAATGACAAACCCATTATGCAAATCTTGGGAGCACCGCATGTCTCGCCGACAATGGTTCGGTTCGGCGGCGGGTGCAGCCGGAGTTGTCGGTCTCGGCGGACTGCCGATGCCGGTGCTTGCTGATCAAATTCGTCGAAAATACAAGCAAATTTTGTTCGTGTGGCTAGATGGAGGAGTTTCTCAATTGGAGTCATGGGATCCAAAACCGAACACTGAGTTCGGCGGTCCCTTCCGAGCCATTCCGACCTCTGTTCCCGGCATCCATTTCAGCGAGTTGCTGCCTCATACGGCGAAGCAGATGCATCATCTCGCGATCTGTCGCAGCGTTTGCACTCAGGACGATGCGCACTCGTCGGGAGTCGATCGCATTCAGCGCGGTGACCCGAAGAATCGCGGCGTGATCTATCCGTACTTCGGAGCCGCAGCGACGAAGTTGCTCGGTCCGAACGACAGTGGCTTGCCGCCTTATGTTTGGATCAAACCCTTAAGCGGCGGCTTCATGCACAAGGACGCCGGGTTCTTAGGACCGAAGTTCGGATCGCTCGCGTTCGGTGATGGCAAGCCGCCGGAGAACCTCTTGCAGCACGCCGCCGTCAGCGATCAAGACCTCAAGGAACGAGCGGCATTACGAACGCTCGCGGATAAGCGGTACTCGCAGAATCGTCGTGCCGGTTCGACTGATGCGAACTCGTTCGTGTTCGATATGGGGCTCGAACTGATGCGCCGGCAGGACTTGTTCGATACGACGAAGTTCTCGCCGAAAGACGTCGAACGCTACGGCACTCACGACATCGGTCGGCACATGCTGCAAGCTCGCAAGATGCTCGAATCGGGAGTGACCTTCGTGAAGGTCAACTCGTATGGATGGGACAGTCACGGCGACAACTTCAACGGCAGTTTGTGCCTCGTTTCAAAGTTCGATCAGGCGTTCGGCGCGATGATCGAAGATCTTGCCGAGCGCAGCATGCTCGACAATGTGCTCGTGATTGCGATGAGCGAGTTCGGACGCACGCCGCGCATCAATGGGCATCTCGGTCGCGACCATTGGCCCGAAGCATGGTCGATTGCAATGGCCGGCAGCGGCTTGAAGAAGGGCATTGTCGTCGGTGAGACGAGCGACAATGGCACCTATGTGAAGACCGAACCGTATGACATCGGGCACATGTTTCACACATGGTTCAACGCGATCGGCATCGACTCGAAGAAGACCGAGTACAACAACGGCGGTCAGCCATTACCGATCGCGCACGACGACATGCATCCGGTCAGAGAGTTGCTGGCGTAGGGGCGCTGCAGACTGCATTTCTCGATCGGCATCTGATTGGATGCCGCTGGGCGGTGAAGCGGATCGCGCCGAAGAGTTTGTACGCGTAGCATGGACTTCCAGTCCGTGCTGCCTTCTGGATTGTTCGCGTTCCGTAACTGGTTGCCGTTGAGCACGGGCTAGAAGTCCATGCTACGACTCCCTAACACACTCCTAAACGAGCGACAGTCCCTCGCGAATGGCGTAGCGAGTTAGCTCAACGCGATCGTGAATGTTGAGCTTGTGCATGATCCGGTACTTGTGACTGTCGACTGACTTCTCCGAGCGACCGAGCGCCAATGCGATCTGCTTGACGCTCTCGCCTCGGGCTAAGTGGCGCAGGATCGCGAGCTGATGCATCGACAGTTCGTAGAGCTTGTGATCCTGCTTGATGCAGGCTCGCCCAGTCTTCGGATCAATCTGCAAGCGTTCCTGCACAGAGGGCGAGAAGGCTTGCTCGCCGCGATGTGCGCGTTTGATGGCCGTGAGCACCGCTTGGCCCGGCTCGTCTTTCAGCAGGTAGCCCGCTGCAGCCATCTGCACGGCTTGATGCACAAAGACATCACTGAGATGAGCGGTCAAGAAGAGAAACCGGCTGTTCGGGCACTCCTTGATGAGTCGCGGGACGATGTCGAAGGCATCGACACCGGGGAAGTCGACGTCGAAGACAACGACATCGGGCTTCAATTCCTTCGCGAGCCTTGCGCCTTCAGTTGCTGAGATCGTCTTGCCCACTACTTGAATGTCGGGATCCAAAGAGGCAATCGCAGCGAGTCCTTCCAAGACCAGCGGATGGTCGTCGACCAACAGAATGCGAACCGGATTAGTCACAGCTCTTCCTTCTTCAACGGGTGCCACTTCATCGCTGACAGGCGAAGGCATGCGAAAACCGATCGTGCCAAATTCCCGTTCTCGAAGTGCTTCACGTGAAGCGACCTCAGCGCAGAATATCGGCTCGTTGAATCAACGCGATCGTCATAGGCATGCCCGAGTCAGCGGCTACCTGTCTTACGCACGTTCGAAACGATGTTTGCCCGCACCGTTTTTTGGCGTGGAGTGCTCTTAGACCATTGCCTGAAGTTGGAACAAGACGGGAATTACGGGCTTTCCCCGGCAGAACCGCATCCTGCGGGAACCCGCTCGCTGAGCTGCGAGGCGTGCGGGTTCACGCGAGAGCGAGTAACGATTCCTACAACTTCACGTGAGCAATGGCCTCTGTAGGACTCATGACATAGCCGATGTAGAACGGGCCGAACTCGGCATATCGCGCCGAGGCTTCGTCGAATCGCATCGAATACACGATCTCTTTGATGTGCTCGGGAGCGCGGCTCCAAAGAGTGACGCCCCATTCCCAATCGTCGAAGCCGGTTGAAGCAGTGATGAGCTGACTCACTTTGCCCGCGAACTTGATGCCGCTTGTCGCGTGCTCGGCCATCAGACGACTGCGTTCGCTAAACGGAAGTCGGAACCAGTTAGCGTGCGGGTCCCGAATCTTGTTCATCGGATAGAAGCACCAAACGGGATAGTTCGCCGGGAACTCGGGATAGAGCCGCTGCTTATTCATCGCGGGCAGCCGACCTTCATAGGCTTTGACCTTCGGAGCGAACGTCGGATCGGACGGATCAACGCCTTCGCGTTTGAGTCGCTCAGAGAACTGCTCGACCGTCGGGACATACTCAGAGACTTCGGTGATCGAGACGAACGACCATTCGGGCTTCAAAGCCGAACCGAAGCGACTCGCGCGGATCGCGTGCTTGACGCTGTCGATCTTGAGCGGGTCCGGGTCCATGATCATTAAGCCGAGATCCGCTTTGCCGCCGGAGATCACCGACGTCTGAATGCGAGCCGGAGCACCGTCGCGCGTCGCATCAAGAATCTGAGCCAATTGGTCGCGACCTTCAGCGCGGTGATGCTCATGCACCTGACTGAGTGCCGTTTGATCGACTCGATAATAGAGATGCAGGCAGTGCCATCCTTCGGACATTTTGATGGTGGGATCGGGCAGCGCCTGAGCCCCATGTTGGGCGTATGGATTCAATGCAATTCTCCTCTGAAAACAGCGGTTTCGATCGGGGTCTCTGCGAGTGGAAATCAACGCGAGTGCGTCTCGCGCGAAGCGTGTCTGAGTCGTCGTCGTAGCATGGGATTCCATCCCGTGCTCTTTGATTGGCAGGTTGAGTTCGTTCGAGAAAACGGCACCGTTCACCGTGAAGTTGCAGAGCCGCGCCTGTCAGGAAGCGGAATCCGTTACGAAGTTGTCAGAAGACCGCTTCCGAACGGGCGCGGCTCTGTGACCCACTTCGAGTCCAAAATAAACCTTGCCAAAAAAAGACAAAGACAGCACGGGATGGAATCCCATGCTACGACTGAAAGCACAGCTCTTTGTGCCGATGCTGAAAGCGTCGCTTTCAAGCGACCGCTCGTCGCGCACTTAACTCTCGCCAGTTCGCCAAAGACAGGAAGATGATCAAGACAATGCCCCCCATCAGCAACCATGTGAGAGTGCTGTCGATTTCGTACTGATCATCGCTCGTTGAACGACTGGCTTCGCGGCGCCCCGAGCGGAGCGTGATGAGCGACGACTCTTCGGGGTCGAAGAAGTTGACGGCAAAGCGACCGAACTCCGTCGCTCCGTCTTGCACGATGTAGACGCCGCTGCGATCGAGCGGCGGAATCTCGACGATCGGCGTGCGCGTGAGCGGACGCGAGCCGTCTCCGAACTTCAAGCTCAAGGATCGCTCGGCAGCGACTGCTTCTTCGCGGCCTTCGAACAACCGAAACGCGATGTCTTCATTGAGTCGATAGTTCCAGCGCCGCAAGCCCGGCAGTTGTTCGCGCCGTTGCTCGACGATGTTGCTGATTAGGATCGGCCAGTCGGGCGTCTCCGTGAGATTCGACTTGCCGATGTCGAGGTTCAGCACGAGCGCCGTCGTTGCTGTGCCATTCAATCGCGACAAGAGAAGCTGATCTCCGGCGCTAATGATGGGCGTCACGTCGAGCGACAGAGGTTGCACTCCCGCCCAAACAACACCGGCCAATGAGATGCCGTCGGAGAGCGCATGCCGTTTGTCGATGAGATACGGGCCGAGCAAATCCTTCGCGGCCTTCTTTGACTCTGCAGTGCGATCGAGCGGTCCGACTCCGACCCACCAAAGATCGCGCTGCGACGGAGGCAAGCTCCCAAACGGACCGAAGACCAATTGAGCCGAGTGCGCGTCGACGGCTTTTACGTCTTGAACTTGAGCAAGCACACGCTGCACCGCGCGATGAGCGGGGTCGTCTTTCGGCAACTCGTTCGCGTAACTGATGGGCCGTAGTTTCGGCTCGATGAGCGTCACAGTGTTGTCGATCGCGAGCGGGTCGTTCGGCGTTTCGACCGTCACAACAATTTGTCCGACTCCGCCGCTCACCTCTGCTTCGACGGCTCGTTCCGCATTCGCTGCGAGATCAACGAAACTCGAAAACACCGTCACGCTGCCGCTCGTTCCGACGACCTTTGACTTCGTTGCTCGCGCTCCTTTGTTCGCAAGTCGCACGAACACAGTGCCCTTGAGCGTCTCGGGATGATGACTCCAGCGCGCCGCGATGATCGCGACGTTACCGAGCGACTGTCCGACGGCGATGACTTCGACGTCTTCCGCCATGCGCGACTTCGGTCCCGGCAAGTCGTCTGTCAGAAAAACGACACTCCCCGTCTTGTCGGCAACTTGAGTCGCCATATCGAGAGCCGTCGCGAAGTCATGCTTCGTTCGGCTCGGCTGCCAATCGCTGAGCTTGCCTTTCGCGTCGCTCCAACTGACAGCAGGACCGGCAAGCAACTCGGGCCGTCGTCCAGTGGCGATGACCGTCACAACACTTCCGCGCGGCGCTGCAGCCATTCGCCGATCGAGTCCTTCAAGAGCCCGATCGCGAAACGTCACTCCGTCCGTGCCGACTGCCGACATCGACGCCGAGCTATCGAGCACGGCGATGACGTGCTGCACGTTGTCGAGTTCGCCGAAGCGCGGTTGACTCAGCACCAAACTCAGCACGAGCGCGCCCAATAGTTCGAGAATGAGGGACTTGCTGATCGGCAGTCGCTCGCGTTTTCGACCGGCAGTCGGCTGCTTGATCTCGCCGCCCCACAAATGCAGTCCCGCCACTAACACCGGCGGCAAGCGCCGGTGATAAAGGTGAATGATCACAATCGTCGGCAGAGACAGCAGAGCGAAGAGCCCGAAGGGATTAGCGAAATACATCGAAGAGTCCTGCAAGGAAGCCGCTGCCGACAGAAGTCATGAACGGGGCAATTCCCCGATTTCTCGTTGCGTAGGTCGGACGCCGATGTCCGACCGCGACGCCGCACGGACGTAGGCGTCCATGCTACGCCCGGAACGCCGGACTCACGACGCATCGCTCGCCGCGACGAGCTTCAAGATGCGGGCGACATCGTTGTAGTCCGCGACGGGAATCAATCCCCCGACCGCTCGACGGCTGAAGTGATCGAGCATGATGAGTCGCTCGGGGCGGTCTTCAGTGAGTTGCTCGGTCGTCAGTTCGCTGCCCTGCAATTTCCATTGCAGGGTCGTGCGATCAATCAACGTCGCTGAGCCGCGTTCGCACTCCAGTTTAATCTGAGGAATCGGCTGCGCGTCGAAAGCGAGTACGGGAGTCGCGTCAGCCGGTCGTCGAATCGCTCGATGTAGCAATTGTTGCAAGCTCTCAATCCCGACGGGTAATTCCCATTGCACCTTCAAACGACAGACGGAACGTGCGACTGACGATGCGCCTTCAACCGGATGCGGCTGACGCGGGGGAAAGAGGATTTGCCATTCGTTCGAGTCAGCGCGTCGTGATTCGAACTGAGGCTCGCGGCGGACGAGATACCAGACAAAGTCGAGCCATCCGACGACGGCTTCGTGACACAACTCCGGCGTCGGGCACGACCGCAAATCGAGCTTCACGGAGATCGAAGTGGGCTCGCCGAGATCTGTCGCTAACAACTCTTTGAGACGCAGTGCCGCCGGCATGAAGCGGCGCCACATTGCGGGCATCAACGTGATTCCGTGCTGCTCAGTGGCCGCGTACCAGTGAGTCGCAGTCGGCAAGTCTGTCGGCTGCCATGAGGCGATCAGCACGGGCTTGCGGCACTGCGAGAGCAAGTCGACGGCGGCTGCTCCGACCCATCCGGGATCAGTCAGCAAGATCGCTTGCACGTCGGGGCGTTCGGCCAATGACTGAATTCCCGGAGCGATCGCGGCGCGTAACTCCTGCGACTTCTCGGCAGCGACGAGTGGATTGAGTTCGAAGAACGCGCTCACTGCGAGTGGATGCCGCAAGCGGTTGAGAACCGTGCGGTACGTCTCCCAATTGGGGCCGAGGCCGATAACTCCCAGTTTGAGCATGCGATAGGAACTCTCGGTGAGAAGTGGATGAAGAAGGGGCTTGCGTCGGCTAGCGAAACGAACTCGGCATCCGGTAACGTTGGGGACTGCGCTCCGCTCCGCGTCGGTTGAAGTCAGCTCCGGGCCGTTTCTGGAGAAATCAACGACTGATGACAACCGAATCGGACGATTCGGGACGGAATCCCGATGACCGATCGGAGCGCGGACGCAATAGGTGAGCAAGGTGCCCGCCTTAGTCCGATGGATCGAGTTCAATAAGGTGCAGAGTGTCGCTTTCAAAGGTTCTGGAATCGAGATTCCGCGGGGATATTCGTCATCGTGGGGCAGCGTTTCATTCCACTGACAAAGTGGAGATTACTCACGTCACTGAGGATCACATTTTTGGCGTCGTGCAGGACGGCGACGAATATCAGACGCAGGTCGTTCGCACGGACACGACGCTGACTTCGTTCTGCACTTGCGCTAAGCCCGGCCAAACTGACATCAATTGCAAGCACGTTTGGGGCACCATTCTGGCTGCAGATGCCGCCGGCTACATCGACGAAGCAGTCCGCATCGGCAGCTACCCGCCATTCAACCCGATGGAAGTTGATGGCCCGCTTGATCTGACCGAAGACATCTTCGCGGACTTAATGAACTCAGACGCGTATGCCGCGCGCGCTGAGCGAGCCGCAAAGGCAAAGGTCGAGCGCCCGTTGTCCGAGTGGGAACGCCGACTCAAAGATCTCCGCGATGAACTCGAAGACGGAGACATCAACAGCGCGACGTCGCGCGATCGTGAGATCGTTTATCAGCTCGATGTTGAAGCTAGTCGCGAAGCCGGTTTGATCGTGATCGAAACTGGGCAGAGGCAGCGACGAACCGGCGGCGATTGGGGCAAGCTCAAGCAACTCAAACTGAAGCCGGGCAAGTTCGACGAGATCGATCACGCGGACGATCGGCTGATTCTCGCGGCGTTTAGTGGCGGCATTCAGGACCGCTCGAACTGGTTCACGAATCAGTCTGAGTTTCAGACGGCCGTTTTCCGCTTCAAGCTGCCGCCGGAACTTGCAGATGAAATGCTTGCGAAGATCTGCGCGACTGAGCGGTTCTATCTGATGGCTCCCGATGGCGAAGTCGGCAAGCAGATCAAGTGGGACGACGGGCCCGAGTGGCAAGTCACAATGTCGCTTGCCTTCGAAGAAGAATTGTCCGGATGGACTTTGCACGGGCATCTCACGCGCGAAGGACATCCCGAGAAGCTCGATATTCGCGAAGCAACGATGATCGTTTCGGGCGGCTTCGTCTTGAAGGGACGAACTCTTGCGCGACTCGAAGACTTCGGTGCTTACGAGTGGATCAAGCTGTTGACCGCGCAGGATCGCATCTCGGTGCCGGACGGTGCTGAGTCTGAGCTTGTCGACGTGCTGCTCGATATGCCGTCGATGCCTCAATTGGAGCTGCCTGAGTCGCTGAAGCTGCAAGAGTATCACCCGTCGCCGAAGCCCATTCTGACTGTCAATCCGCCGCGCGGACGATGGCGTCACGAGAAACTCCGAGCAGAAGTCGACTTCGATTACGAAGGCGTTGTTGTGCGCGGTTCGAGCCGCCGGTTCGTGATCGTTCAACGAGATCTCGGAAGGTGTCTCGTGCGCGATCGGCATACGGAGCACGAGCTATGGAAGCAGCTTGATGGTCGCGGCTTTCGCAAGTTGCTTGATCGTCGACGCGGCACGCATGACGTTGAAATCGACGTCAAAGATCTCGGCGGCGCCGTGCGCCAATTGCTCGAACTCGGTTGGGTCGTGCAGGCGGAAGGCAAGAACGTCAGACAAGCGGGGCAAGTGAAGTTCCGCGTGAACTCGGCCATCGACTGGTTCGAACTGCATGCGAACGTCGACTTCGGCGGCATCACATTGCCGCTGCCCGAATTGCTTGCGGCACTCTCTCGCGGCGAGACGACCGTGCGATTGGGAGACGGCTCGCTCGGCATTTTGCCGGAAGAGTGGATGGAGCAGTACGGCTTGCTGGCAGGACTCGGCACTCCCGATGAAGACGGCTTGCGGTTCTCGGCCACTCAGGCAGGCTTGCTCGATGCGCTGCTGCAAGGCGAGACCGAAGTTGAATACGACGACAAGTTCCTCGCGCTGCGCGACCGCTTCAAGTTCGACACTGCGGTTGATTCCATTCAAGAGCCGCCGGGATTCAAAGGCGAGCTGCGGCCGTATCAACGCGAAGGCGTCGGATGGCTGCGCTTCTTGCAGAACTTCGGGTTTGGCGGCTGCCTCGCAGACGATATGGGTCTCGGTAAAACGATTCAGCTTTTGGCGACGATTCAAGATCGCGTGAATCAGCAAGGCCGAGTGCGCTTGCCGTCGCTCATCGTTGTGCCGAAGTCGCTGTTGTTTAACTGGAAGCAGGAAGCTGAGAAGTTCACTCCCGCGCTCAACGTCCTTGAATACACCGGCATTGATCGAGCGGACTTGCGCGAAGACTTCTCACGCTATGACATCATCCTCACGACTTATGGCACGCTGCGACGCGACGTGCTGCAACTGCGTGAGCAGCCGTTTGACTACGTCGCGCTCGACGAAGCGCAGACGATCAAGAACGCCGCTTCTCAAGTGGCGAAGGCGTCGCGCTTGCTGAAGGCGAACTACCGACTCGCGCTCAGCGGTACGCCGATCGAAAATCATCTCGGAGATTTGTGGTCGATCTTCGAGTTCCTCAATCCCGGCATGTTGGGCCGCAGTTCGCTCTTCAAGATCTATGCAGGCAGTGCACAGGATCAAGGTTCGCGCGAACTCTTAGGACGAGGACTCAAGCCCTTCATCTTGCGACGCACGAAGCAGCAAGTGGCGAATGATTTGCCGGAGAAGATCGAGCAGACGATCTTCTGTCAGATGGGCACGGAGCAGCGTCGACTCTACGACGAAATGCGCGAGCACTATCGCACTTCGATTTTGGGAATGGTTCGCGATCAAGGATTGGCGAAGTCGCAGATGCACGTGCTCGAAGCGCTCTTGCGCTTGAGGCAAGTCGCATGTCATCCGGGATTGCTCGACAAAGAGCGCAGCAAGGATGCGTCGGCGAAACTCGAAGTGCTGACGACGCAGTTGGACGAGATCATCGACGAGGGCCACAAAGCGCTCGTCTTCTCGCAGTTCACGAGCTTGCTCGACATCGTCAAGAAGCACCTTGATGAGAAGAAGGTCGTCTACGAGTACCTCGACGGACAGACGCGCGATCGCAAAGCGCGCGTCGAGCGCTTTCAGGAAGACAAAGATTGTCCGGTCTTCCTCATCAGTCTGAAGGCAGGCGGATTGGGTCTTAACCTGACCGCAGCGGAGTACGTTTTCTTACTCGATCCATGGTGGAACCCGGCAGTTGAGGCGCAGGCCATCGACCGAGCTCACCGCGTCGGTCAGACGAATCGCGTCTTTGCTTATCGACTGATCTGCAAAGACACCGTCGAAGAGAAGATCGCCGAGCTTCAGAAGCAGAAACGCGAACTGGCGGATGCGATCTTGCAGGAGAACAACAGCATGCTGAGAAGCATGTCGCTCGATGATCTCGACATGCTGCTGTCATAGGACTGCATCGCTGCGAGCGCGCGTCATCGTCGCAAGATGACGCGCGAGCTGCGCGTCTCAGCGCGCAGCGAGTCGTCGGATCGCCGCTCTCGTCGTTGTGGAATACGCCTTACATCACCCGCTCGACTTAAGCGGCGCCGGTCACATACGGCGCGAGCTGCTTGTCGATTTTGCAAATGTGTTGGATGAGCCAATTGCTCGCTGCATTGTAGAGCTCGGTGATCACATCCGGCGTCGGGCCTTGCACGTCGTACTTCGCCTTGATGGCGTCGAAGGCTTCTAAGAATTTCTTATGAGCAGCGACGTTTGTGTCGGCGATCGGGCACTTGTGGCGGAACATGCAGCTTTCTTCGTAGAGAAAATGGATTCGCACATAGGTTGAAAGAAAAGTCATGCACGAGTCGATCTCGTCCTTCTTCACGCCGCGTTTCATTTGATCTTCGAGCTTATTGACGAACTGAAAGAGCCGTTTGTGTTGCTCGTCAATTCGGTCTTCATGCACCGAGTACTCATCGCGCCACAGCATCGCCATTGGAAGAACTCCTTTTCGTCCGATCGTTTGAATTGAGGAACGCACCGAGCCGCACGCAATGGCAAGCGGCATGCCGTAATTTGGATTGCACACCGGGCATCAGCGCGCGGCGTGCCCGTCAGCGCGTGCCCCTCAATTTCCTTGCTGCTACGTTGCACGGCGTTCGGGTTCTCGATGATCGGCTGAAGCCGGAATGTCGAACGCTCGTGCGTTGCAGACTTCGCGATCGAAATGGCGGCACGGACTGGAAGTTCGAGCCGCGACGACATGCTCCTCTCGGCGGAAGGGATTCTGTTTCTCATGCTGGTTGAATTGCTCAAGCAGTTTGGGCCGTTTCTTGAGCGGGTCGAACTCATCACGACGGGTGACTCACGCGTCTTTCTCACGGCTCGCATTGCATTGGCGAGCGTGACTTCATTTCTGGTCGCGCTGTTGTTCGGCCCGATCGTCATCAACTGGCTCAAGCGGCATTTTCGCGAGCGGATCGCCAGTGACTCTCAGAAGCTCAACGAGCTGCATGCGGGCAAAGAGAACACTCCGACGATGGGCGGAGTCTTTGTGTGTGCCGCGATCCTGCTGGCGACATTGCTGTGGGGCAATCTTCGCAACCCCTATGTCGACCTCTCGATCAGCGTTGTGTTGAGCTTCTGCGGACTCGGTGCATGGGACGATTGGATCAAGCTCAGCACGAAGCGCAACGGCCTTTCGGCGCGGCAAAAGTTCGCGGTGCAGTGCGTTCTCGCGCTCGGCTTCTCGATCGGGCTTTGGGTCATACATAAGACGAAGCCCGACGGACTCGATCTCGTCTTTCCGATCGGTGACTGGCGCGTGCCGCTCGGCATCGGGTTTATTGGTTGGGTCACGCTCGTGCTGGTCGGCAGTTCGAACGGAGTGAATCTGACCGACGGGCTCGACGGACTTGCGGGCGGATGTTTGATCTTTGCCGGCTCGGCCTTCGCCGCGCTGTGTTATCTCGCGGGCCATAAGCAGATGGCGGAGTATCTCGTGATCCCGCATATCGACGGCTGCGGCGAGATGGCCGTTGTGATGGCCGCAATGGTCGGAGCGATGCTCGGCTTCTTGTGGTTCAACTGCTACCCGGCGCAGGTCTTTATGGGAGACGCCGGCTCTTTGCCGCTCGGTGCGTTGCTCGGACTCGCAGCGGTGACGACGCGACAAGAAGCGTTACTCGTCGTGATCGGCGGCATCTTCGTGATCGAGACGCTCAGCGTGATCCTGCAAGTGGGCTACTTCAAACTGACGAGGACGCGCATCTTGGCCTGCAGTCCGCTCCACAATCACTACCGGTTCAAAGGGCATCACGAGATCAAGATCGTTGTCCGCTTCTGGATCGTCTCCGCGCTGCTCGCGCTCGTTGCATTAGCGAGCTTGAAGATTCGATAACGCGCAGTCGTAGCATGGGCTTCTAGCCCGTGCTCTTCTTCCGTTTACATTTCTCACGGTCTCCAATGAGACCATTAACCGCGACACTCTGGGGAGCGCGTTTCGATCGTAGGCAGCGAGCCAAAAGCGCTTCCCAGAGGGGCGCGGTTAAACGTCAAATAGCTCATTCCTTGCCGCGCGAAGACTTCCAAAGACAGCACGGACTGGAAGTCCATGCTAGTGCGCTTCCAAGTGGATTGAATTAG
>CAZNMS010000150.1:0-17438 GCA_964573505.1 uncultured Planctomycetaceae bacterium
TGATAGTCGCCTTTCGCTCTGCGAAAGGAAGCTTTTGCGAAGCAAAAGCCGACGCGCTCTTTCGCAGAGCGAAAGGCGACTATCGACGTCAGCTCAGACGCGCAGCCCGCGCCATCGCAACGCGTTCGGTCTCGTTGCTCACCGCCGCGAGATCGCAACGATTCCGCCGTTCGTATTGGCCGCTTTTCAAACTGAGGGAGATCGCAGCATGAACGTCGAATTCTTGAATCCGCCCGACCTCTGTCCGACTTTCGGATGGACTCACGTTGTGACTTCAACGGGCGGCAAGACCGTGCATATCTCGGGGCAAGTGGGGATCAATTCGAAAGGCGAAGTCGTCGGCAAAGGCGACCTCAAAGCGCAGACCGAGCAAGCCTTCAAGAACATCGAGATCGCATTGGCCGCAGTGGGCGCGACCTTCAAAGACGTTGTGAAGACGAGTCTCTTCGTTGTCGGTCTCAAGCCCGAGCACGTGCCGATCATCCGCGAAGTCCGCGCTCGCTACGTTTGGTCCGAGCACCCGCCAGTCAGCACGCTCGTCGGCATCTCAGCCTTAGTCGGTCCCGATTGGCTGATCGAGATCGAAGCGACGGCCGTGATTGAAGGCTGAGCAGAAGCCGATTCACTCAAGGATAGTCGAGGAAGAACTTCCCGATTTGGCGTCGCGTAGGTCGGACGCCTACGTCCGACAGCGACGCAGCACGGACGTAGGCGTCCATGCTACGAATGCGCGGTCGCGGCGAAGATCACTCCGCCGACTTCCACATAGATTGGCCGGCCATGATTGATTCGAGGACTTCGAACGGCTGACCGTTGCAGAGTCGGAAGAGCATCAAGTCAGCGCGCGAGCCGCGACGCAGGCCGATTGACTCGAGGCCGCAGAGGCTCGCCGGGATGCGACCGGCCATATCGATCGCATCTTTGAGACTCACTCCCGCAGCCTTCATCGCATAGGCGACGCAGTGATCGGTCAGTTGTCCCGAGCCGGCTAAGAACTGCGGTTGATTGGCAACGACGATCTTGCCGGACGGCAGAATTTCGACGTCGCCGGTTTCGATCTGATAGACGCCCGGCGGACATCCCGCGAGCCCCGCTGCGTCGCAAGTGATGACTGTTCGAGACGGCGTCTTGGCGCGAATCACCGAGCGAATGAAGGAGTCGGGAATGTGATTCCCGTCAGTGATGATGCTGGCGGTCAGACGTGCGTCGCCGAGTTGCTCCCAGATGTAATTTGGATGACGCCGCAGCATGCCGTGCGCTCCGTTGCCTAAGTGCGTGCTGAGTTTCGCTCCGGCATCAACGGCGGCGGTCACTTGCTCGGGAGTCGCGCCGGTATGTCCGATCGCGATCACCACTCCGGCTGCGACAGCTTTGCGAATGAAGTCGATCGCCCCGTCAGCTTCAGGCGCGAGCGTCAGCAGCTTGATGCGTCCGCCGGATGCGTCATTGAGACGACGGAACTCATCCCAATCGCACGCGCGGACTTGCTTCAAAGGATGCGCTCCGCGCGGGCCGTCTTCCTTCGAGATATACGGTCCTTCGAGATGGCAGCCGGGCACCATTAAGTCGGCCCATTGCTCTTGTTCGCAGGCTTTGCGAATGGCCGAAAAGCCGCCGTGCAGAGCTTCGTATGACGCGGTGATGAGCGTCGGAAACAGTCGCGTCACGCCAAAACGAAAGTGATGTCGCAGCGTCGTGAGCACTTCATCGGGAGTGAGATCTGCCTTCGCGAACCAAATGCCGGCATGCCCATTGATCTGCAGGTCGAACAAACCCGGCGCGACATACGGCCAATCGGCAAGCGAGCCCTCGGGCGTTGTCGGTGCGATACCGGCGATGCGTTCGCCGTCGATCGAGATCACAACGGGCTCACCGTTTTCGTAACGCCGTCCTCGTACTTGCCACATTGCGCTTTCTCCGATCGTCGCGGCACATCATTGCCGAAGCGGGGGATTGACGGCGGCAAGCTCACTGTGCCGCTCGGCCCGATTGTTCGTCGTCGCGATTGATTGCTGCAACCAATCATGTTGCCGGGATGAGAACGAGCGCAGCGCGATGTCATAATTCTGACACTCTGACTGCGCGAGCTAACAAGCGTCGGGATTCGCGTCGCAAAACGACGCCGCCCTCGACTAAGCGAGGGCGGGCGAGAATCCGGCGAGCCACTTTGATGTGCTGAGTTAGCGGCGGCCTTTGCTGCCTTTTCCGCCCTTCCCCCCCTTGCTGCGCGACATCAATTGCATGAGTTGCGCTTCCTGCTGCTCGCGATTGAGCACGGCTTGATCGTAGCCGGCCTTTTGCATGAGCTGAGCGACGTGCTGCTGAGCTTGTCGCAACTCGCCTTTGTACTTCTCGATCTCGATCTCAGCGGTCTTCACACCATTGTCTTCAGCGATGCTCGCTTTGACCTTCGCTCGCGCTTCGAGGACTGCTTTGTCAGACGCAGCAGCTTTCTCCTTCAGCGGCTTTGTGCGGGGATCATTCTCGATCGTCTCACGCTCAAGCAGTCCCACTGCCATTGCGTCAGCAGCCGTCGTCCCGCCGGACTTGCCGGCAACTTTGTTCTTCGCCGCGTCGGCCTTGCGCTTCGCTTCTTCGTACTGAGGAGTCTTATGCAACTCGGCGAGCACGGGCTCAGAGCCGTCTTTGAGATCCTTCTTCGCGGCCTTCTGCTCGAGCAGCAATTTGTCGAGTCCGACCGATCGCTCTTGAGCGGCCTCTGCCTTCTCCTTCGCTGCAACGAGACTCTGATTCGCTGCTTTCAGACTGGCTTGCGCCTGCATCAGCGTTCGTTGAGCGTCGCCCAATTGTTTGAGATCGGCTTGCAGGATTTCGCCGGCCTTCTTGATGTCCTCCGTGTTCGCCGAGCTTTTCGAACTCTTCGGCGGAGCAGCATGCACTTCATCAACGACCGAATTCACTCCGGCAGCAAGCAACGCAGCGAGAGCTAATGTGACCGGCTTCATGACGGGGCCTCTTGTTGGGCGGGACGAAAGAGCAATGGCGGGGGCGATCGAACCTGCTCCTACGAAGCGGCTTTGATCTCGAAGATCGCTTCGACTTCGCAGGCGGGGCCAGTCGGCAATGACGCAAAACCGAGTGCGCTCCGGGCGTGCCATCCGTCGCCTTCTTTGCCGAACAACTCGTGTAGCAAATCGGACGCCCCGTTAATCACAAGATGTTGGTCGGTGAACTCTAAAGTCGAATTCACGCAGCCGAGCAGCTTGATGACGCGCAGGCCGTCGAGCGTTCCATGCACATGATGCGCGGCTTGCAGCACCTTGATCGCGCATTCTCGCGCGGCTTTGTAACCCTCTTCGACCGTCAGATCTTTGCCGAGCTTGCCTTTGATGTTGCTCACTTGCCCCGACGTGAAGAGCAGATTGCCGGACTTCGCGCACGGATTGAGATATCCCTTTGGCAGTGCCGGAAACTCAATGCCGAGTTCTTTCGCCTTTTGTTCGGGACTCATGAAGGGCTCCTTGTTGAGAGAATGGTCGGACGATAAACCCAAAATGCGGGCGGGTATTCAAAGAGATCAGCCGCGCACTCGCCACTGTGTGATTAGCGGTAGAGCGGCGGCGATTGATTCCGGTCTGCGAGTGTTTCCGCCTCAGAATAGGACGGAGAGGACTTAGTGGGCCCAATGGATTCTTCTCTACTAACTTAAGCGGGCGGTGCGCATCTCTTAGTAGCCGAAGTCGTGAGACTTCGGACGCAGTCACTGCGGCCCCGAAATCTGACGATTTCGGCTACGGTCGTTTGCGGTCGTCGGCTGATCGAACTTGTGACTTTCTCAAGTGAGCCTCTCAGATGAAGCACAGCATCCTCTTTTCTGGGTTCATCGTTCTGCTGACTTCGTTTGCTGCATCGGCTGCTGAGGGGCGGCTTCATGCTCCGCTGCCGTTCGAGCAAGCGAAGGCAAAGGCTCTTGATTGGGCGGCCAATCAAAACATTGCCGACAAAGGCGTCATCGACTCCGTCGGCAAGTTGTGGGCGGCGGGTTCCGATCCGCTGACTGCGGACGAGATTCATGAGCGCGTCGTGCAGACCGCGACAGCGATTGATCCCGCCGTGCAAAGTCTCGTCAACAAGTGCCAATTCGGGACGCTCGCGGCGCCGGAGATCGAGTCGCTCAAGTCCGACAAACTCGATGAGTTCATGACGCAGAACCTCAAAGCGTTCGTTGCGAAGTTCATGGCTCAAGCGGGCTACTACGACGAAGGACAGCAACTGGCGGCGAGCATCGACATTGCTCCGCTCGTCGACCCCGCGACGTTCTTGTTCTTCAAAGCCGTTTGCGAGCATCGACTGCTGATGAAGAAAGAAGGACTCGCAACGCTCAAGCAGTTGCGGCAGCAGACATCGAACGTGCCGACGCGTTATGCGACGCTCGCTGAGTTAATGGAGACGGACCTTGAAGCACTCGAAGAGAAGTCGCTCAATGAGGTCTCGCGCCTGATGTCGGATGCTGAGCGACGATTGAATCTCGGACGCGGCGGCGAACGCGTGCAGAAGGTCGAAGAGGACATCGTCGCGCGCTTAGACGAGATCATTAAGAAGCTCGAAGCACAGCAAGGCGGCGGAGGAGGCGGCGGGGGCGGAGGCGGCGGGAATCAAAATCAATCGGGCGGGCCTGCGGGCGATAGTCGAGTGAAGGGGCAAACTGCTCCGGGCGAAGTCGACAAGAAAGACATCGGCAACAAAGCCGGCTGGGGCGCGTTGCCTCCGAAAGAGCAAGCAAAGGCGAAGAACATCATCGATCGCGAACTGCCGCCGCACTATCGCAACGCGATCGAGCAGTACTTGAAGAAGCTCGCGACTCGGCCGGAAGGCACGCAGGGGAAGTAAGCGCGAGGCGCTAACAGGTAGCTCACTCGTTCCCAAGCTCCGCTTGGGAACGCACTCTCAAGAAGCTCCTGCTTCCCGTCCCTCGCACGTTGAGGCGGCCTGCATCACAACCCGGCCCGATGGCAAGCAAGAGCTTGTCGGCGGTGCGTTCGATGCAATGGCGGACGGCGGGTCGCGCCGTGAAGTAACGGATCCATAATGGGAATCGATGTTGAATTGCTCGCACTCCCGGCGCAGTCAAAGCTGATTGATGTCGTCACTCAATGGGACGCCGGACAGGGTGAGTTGCTTTCGTTCGTCCCTTCAATCCTGCGTCATCGTCGACGCTCCAAAGATCCACAATTGCGTGACGCCCAGTACGACCAATTCATTCGCGCGCATGAAGATCTCACGATGGTTGCAAAGGTGCTTGATGAGATCATCGAAGCGCATCCTGGAATCGAAACGCGGCACGTCGATTTGGACCGCAGGTACGACTGGCTCAGATGGCTGCTCATCCAATGTGCGAAGACCGACGAAGAGAGACAACTCGCGAAGGATGCCATTGGCGGCGAGCGACGGGCAGCCCCTGAAAGCACGAGCTGTCAAGGTTTCCCAATTAACTTCACATCGCAGAATCGTGCTCAGGAAATTCATCGTTGGCTTCGCGATGTGACCAGTGAGGATCTTCAGCGGCGCTACGATCCCGTCTCAATGGAGGCCGTCGGCGTGTACAAGTTCTTTGCGGATCCAGATTACGAAGCGGAAATGTTTTCGCAGATCAGTGAGAACTTGATTGCCCTGCAACACTTTTACGACGAGGTCGTCTCTCACTCAGAATGCGTGCTCGTGAATATGGTCTGATGGGCGATTCCAACCGTTGAGTTACTAAAGAGATCGCTTTCTTCCCGTCCCTCGCACGTTGGGGCGGCCTGCATCACAAACCGGACTGACGGCAAGCAAGAGCTTGCCGATGGTGCGTTCCCAAGCAGAGCTTGGGAACGAGTGTGCTCTGTTGCGCTTCGTTCTACGAATCCCGTTGATCTCGCATGACGCTCATCAATCAAGCACTGATCTACGGCTTCGCCTTTGTCGCAGTGCCGTTATTGTTACACCTGCTGATGCGCGCGAAGCCAAAGAAGCTGCTGTTCCCGGCATTGCGTCTCATTCAACAGCGGCGTTTGCAGAACACTCGGCGCATGCGGTTGCGGCACTTATGGCTCTTGCTGCTGAGAATGGCGGTGATTGGCGCGCTTGTCGCCGCAGTCGCGAGACCGTCGCTGCCCGCTGCGGATTACTCGCTCTCGATGAGAGAGATGCTTTCGCTCGTTGTCATCGTGCTGCTCGGACTCGGCGCGTACTTCGGGCTTTCAAAGTTTTGGCAGAAGCAGAAGCTGCCTCAGCACGCATTGACCGCGCGACGCACTTATCTGCGCGGCGGGCTCGGCGCCGCTTGCTTGCTCTTGGCGCTACTGGGAGTCGGTTGGCCCTATCAGCAACGCATCGCGGCTGAGATCACTTCGCCCGTTCCGACAGCGTCGATCGAATTGCCGTCGGCGGCAGTGTTCCTATTCGATTCGTCGCTCAGCATGGCCTACACACAAGAAGGCAAAACGCGGCTCGATGTCGCGCGACACATTGCGAATGCGCATCTGTCGTCGCTGCCTGCTCGCAGTCAGATCGCGATCGGTGATACGTCATCAAGCGATCCGATCATCTTTCTGGCCGCTGCCTCAAGTGCGAAGGCGCGGATCGAGCAACTCAAGCCGACCGCGCGCAGCTATCCGCTCAATGAACGTCTGCGGAATGCGCTCGTCGCTCAAGAGGATGACCGACAACGAACATTCGACGGTCAAGGCACGGTTGCTGAGAACGCTCGCGCAGATCGCTTCGTGCGCGAGGTCTATGTCTTCACCGATCTCGCGCGCAGCGGATGGTCGAAGAGCGTCGGCACGCTGCTGCATGACGAACTCAAGAGATTGGAATGGCTCGGCGTCTATGTCGTTGATGTCGGCGAGCCGCAGTCACTCAATGCCGGACTTACGAAGTTGCGTCTGTCGCGCGAGAGCGTTGCGACGGGCGGCGAAGCGGTGCTGACTGTTTCCGTTCCGTCGGTCGGGCAAGACGGAGTGAAGCAAGTCATTGAACTGCATCTCGAAAACGAAGCGGGAGAGATGCAGAAGAAGGATCAACGCACTGTCGAACTCGATGACGCTTCGATCCCCGAAGTGCAGTTCGTTGCGCGGGGACTAACGCGAAAGACGCATCGCGGAAAACTGAAGCTCGTCACTCCCGATCCGCTCGTTGAGGACAATCAACTCGACTTCGCTGTGCGAGTGGACTCGGCGTTGAAGGCGGCGATCGTTGCTCCGACGGAAGCCGAAGCGACTTACTTGCTGACCGCGCTCGAAGTGCAGGGCTACGGAGTTTCGTTTGTTGCCGAGCGGCAGCTTGAGAAGACTGAACTGCGCGGCTTCGACGTTGTGTGTCTCGTCAATGCGATTGCTCCGACGAACGCCGTTTGGCGCAAGCTCGCGACATACGCCGAGAACGGCGGGGGAGTCGCAGTCTTCTTAGGCTCGGCGCAGTTCGAACAAACAAAGGGCATCATCGCGACGGCCTATCTGACCGATGAGGCGCGGGCCGTCTTGCCGGGTGAGTTGCTTGCTCCTCTCAAGTTCACGCCGCCGAAGTCGCTCGACCTGAAAGACACAACGCATCCGATCATGAAGAAGTTCGAAGGCGCGGGCATCGCAGCGGATCTGATGACGGTCGATGTGCGGCGGTATTGGAAAGTTGAGCCGTTCGCGAACTCAAAGGTCATCACGAGCTTTACGGATCGCGACGCAACTCCCGCGCTGCTCGAACGTCCGCTCGGAACGGGGCGAGTGGTCATGCTCACGACGGCAGTTGATCTAACGCGCGACTGGAGCGAGCTCGCCCGCACGCCTCCATGGCACTTTCTCGCCCTGTCAGATCAATTACTCCAGTACCTTTCGAACCGCTCGTCGGCGCGAACGAACTTCATTGCCGGTGAAGAAGTCGTCGTGCCGCTTGATCGCGAGAAGCCGTTGAAGCGGTACTTGCTCCGTAAGCCGAGCGGCCTGCAACTGCCCGGCGATGTGCGTGCCGGTCAGAACGAAGTTCGTATCTCAGAGACCGATGAGCGCGGTCCATTCGAGATCGTCTCAGCAACCCCGGACATCAGCTTCAGCGCGGGCTTCGCGGTCAATCCGCCGGCAGAGGAAAGCGACTTCACGCGCATGACGGCTGCGGATCTCGATCAGATACTGGGTGAGAATCGTTACAGCCTCGCAAGCAGCATCGAGGGACTCGAACGCAACGTCACAACCGGGCGATTGGGAGTCGAAGCGTACTCATGGCTGCTAACGCTGCTCGTGATCGCGTTCTGCGTCGAGCATCTCGTTGCGAACTGGTTCTATGGCGTAGAGGGCGACGCGGTGCCGGCGCGGGCATAGGGCGGCTGATTAGGCGCAGATGAGTGCTCGTTTAACCGCGTGCCCATCGGGCCGCGCTTTTCGGCGCGCGACTGGGCTCCGTCACTCGTGCTCGCCCCCATACGACCGACTCATCTGCATGACTCCTGCCGACTCGCGCGGAGACGGGCTCGCTCAGACTGGAGGCTCGCGCTGCGAAAAGCGCGGCCCGATGGGCACGCGGTTAAACGAGACAAGCAATGCCGCACGGGAGGGGCGGCGGTTGATCGGTGTATCTGAGGCGGACAGACTCCGAGTCCGCTTTGAAGTTCTGCGTGACACCGCAACGTCGAGAGCTGCATCTATGAGCCGCGAATGGAATGACGAAGAACTGCTGCGTTTCTGTCAGCAAGGGCCGTTTGAGGACGTGCCGGTTGAACTCATCGACGCACTCCGCGTCCGGGCTCAAGACAACGCCGCTCTGCAAGCCGCTATTACTGCTTCGCCAAAACATGAATGGCTGCGAGCGCATCTCGGTCCCGTCATGCCCGCGAAGCAAGGCGGTCGAGTGGCGGCGACGATCGCAGGACTTGTCGCAGTAGCGTGCCTCGTTGTCGGAGTTTGGATCGGGCAGAACGCGATGCAGGCTCCGGTTCAGAAGCCGGAAGCCAATGACGTCGCAACAAAGACTGACGCACCGAATGTGTCTGCTTCTGCGGATGAGCAGAAGCAGATCGCGACGAAGACAACCGAGTCGGCTCAGCAAGACGTTGCGAAGACCGGTCAGGATGCGAGCACGAAGTCCGACGCGAAGCCGGAGTCCGGTGATGGGAAGTCCGAGCAGAAGCCCGTCGAAACGAAGCCGGTTTATGTCGTCGATGATTTGTGGAAGGACGCCCTCGATCTGCAGAAGCCGCCGGTTGCGGTGAATGATCGCGTTTGGGCAACTCCCGCCAGTTACGGCCCCGATAGCTTTGTGCCGGACACGTTCCGCAAGTGGTTCGCGTCGATCCCCGGTCGACCATTCACCGCGAATGAAGAGCGCGTCGATAACCGCACCTTCACGATCTTTGATGGGCAAGGCCGGTTGCGGGCTCAGTGGGTTGATGCCGCAGTCTTGAGGATGTCGGTCTATGACCTCGAACGTTGCGGCGTCACGTTTTGGAATGGCAATGCCGGCATTCGGTTGATGTTCTTCCGGCATCGTCAGCCGCAAGTATGGTCGGCGCATCGCGTCATTCGACCGGCAGCCAATACGGCTCCGATTGTCGGTGAGCTACTGACGACGGATTGCGGACGATGGCAGCAGACTCAGTTCGGGACGATCGAATTTCGGCATGAGCGCGGGCAACTCGTCATGAGTCGCGGCGACATCGCGATCTTGAAGGTGCCGATGTCCGCAGCGCCTCAAGATGTCGTGCTCGATGCGAAGATGAAGATTCGCGACCTCACGATGTATCGCAGCGATCCTCTGCCGGAAGATGGATCGAAGCGCTTCGAGCATGAACTCGGTCCGAACCGATTGGCCGCAGCGCGACCGGATGAGCTGCAATGGAAGCCGAAGCAAGTTGAAGGGCTTTCGTTCCGCGCGACTCCGACTGCGGGGCAAGCGAGTCATGCCGCCGTCGAACTCGCAACGACAGCGTCGCTTAAAGAGATCGGGTTTGCGGCGGTCGACGCGCCGCAGACGGGACTGAGCGAGCTGATCTTCAAGATCGATCATGCTGATCCCGGCACCGGCGTTTATTTCGGCAACGCGGCGGGAGTGCCTCAAGAGCGAATGGGCTTTGTTTGGGATCCAATCAATGGGCGGATCTCGGTGCTCGTGCAGCAGCCGGGTGATCTCGCGATCGAGCGACAGTTCGATCCGAACGCATTCACTCCGCCGCTCGTCGGTGAGTCGCAATGGTTCCGGTTCATAGTGGGTGTCGGAATTGTTACCGGATGGGTCAGCGCGGACGGAGTGAATTGGGGATGGCTCGGCGAAGCTCCGTATGCCGGATCGGGAGCGCGATTGGGGACCGTCGGGCTTTATGCACTGCCGGGAGCCGAGCGGAAGATTCGCGTCTCGCACTTCGCACTGCATGAGTTGCCGCACATCGCAGCGATCGCATCTGCGGAAATCTGTCGGCAAGTCGACATCGCGAAGCTTGAGCCGCTTGATGTGCGCGACGTCGGCTCATGGTTGCAGCAAGTTGTGAAGACGCGACCGGCGAACGTGCCGTTTGCCGAGTGGCGGCGAGCATGTGCTGTCGAGACTTTGAAAGTCGGATCGAATCTCGCGCTCGGGCAAACGTTGCTCAGCGGGCTTTTGGCCGACGGACTCTTCGGTGACTTCGATGCGAATCGTCCCGAGCAAGCTCGCGCGCTCAATGGCGCTCGTGCGAATGATCCGAAGGACGCGCGCAAGGCGGTACTTGATCAGAATCTCAAACTGCTGAGCGAAGCCGCGTTGCTCTACTACCTCTATGACGGAACGAACGCGATTCACTTCTCGCAGTTATGGCATGCGACGATCGAGAAGTTCGTCTCAATGAATGAGGCGCGCGGCGGCGAGCAAGGCGCGATCGTCGTTGAAGACTCGCTGCGAGCAATGATGGCAACGCCGTTGTGGACCGGCACAGTTCCGCAACTCACTCCGGTCGATGCGGTGCGGCGCGAACTGACGTCGCTCGTCGGTGCCGGTCGTAATGCCGATGTGCTGCAAGCCGTTGATCGACTCGTCTTCTTCAACACTCCGAGTCATCCGTCGCTTTATTGGTGGGGCTATGCGGACCCGATCTACAACGCCGTTTTGTGGGCCGATCTATCGGCGCATAAGGGATTGAGTCCCGACGAGCAGACGCGTCGACGCAACATGCCGCGACGATGGAAAGCAGTGCCCGCGCCGCTGCCGCATTCACTGGCTCAGCCACTGAGTAAGGAAGCTTACAACGTGATGGCTGAGTTTCAGGCAGCGATCTCGGGTAAGGCTTTTGCTGATGCATGTCAGGTGATCGGAGCAGCGGGGACGGGGCACTTACTCGGACTCTTGCCGGACTCGCACGATGACAAGTTGCTCGTCGCGTTTCCGAATGCGGTCGCACTCGCGATGTCCGAGTTGCCCGAGTTGAAGGCGACGATGAACGACAAGTTCGGTGCGATCGGTCGTCTGCGAGTTCGTCAGGCAATGGAGACTGGCGATGCTGATGTGCTTGAAGCGGCTCGCGTGCAGTTCTTCGGCACAGTGGCCGCAGCCGAGAGCGAGCGCTGGCTCGGTGATCGCGCATTGGCAGCGGGGCAGTTTGCGGAAGCGCGCGGGCACTATCGTCGAGCGATCGCCGGCTTCGCAGCGAACTCGCAAGTCGTCACTCAAGACATGACCGACTTGCAGGGCCGCTATCAATTGGCGTCGTCGATGCTCGGAGTGAATGAGCCCGACGCGCTGACGGCGAATGTGTCGTTCGGCGAGCAGTCGTTGCCAAAAGAGCAACTCGCGGTGCTGACAGCGGACCTCATTAAGACGTCGGGAGCCGTGCAAGCGACGAGCGGCGGCAGTTCGTTGTCGGTCGCGCATCCGCATCTCGTCGCGGCGAGCGTGCCGCAAATGGCGACCTACAAACTCGAAGCGAAAGGCAAGTTCGACGGTGATCTCGGTGAGCATGTCGGGCATGCGGCGAGCATCGAAGTCGATTGGTTCTCGCGGCAGTTCGCGGTCGCGCTTGATGGCCCCGTCGGGTTCATGAGCAATCGCTTTCAACTCACGAGTATGGATCTCACTACCGGAGTCGTGCGCTGGAATCAGCAACTCGGAGCAGAGCACGGGCACGCTCATCATTGGGCGAACGTCGCGATGAAACCGCTGATTGTCGGCAACTGGGTCTTCTGTCGGCGGCTGACAAAGAACGGTCCCGAGTTGAGCGCGTTCGAGAAGACCGCCGGCACTCCGTTATGGAAATACAAACCGAAGTCGGTCGTCGTCTCCGATCCGTTGTTTGTGCAAGGCCGCTTGCAAGTCTTTGTCGCGGAGACGTCGTATGCGGGACCGGTCGATTTGCGATTGGTCACTCTGCATGCCGAGACCGGCAATGTGCTGAATGACGTCTCGGTGACGCGCTTGCTTGATGATCCGCAACTGCAAGGGCATCCGTGCGTCGCGATCGCTCATGAAGGCATGATCTATTTCGCGCTGTCGGGAGTGAGCGGTTGCTGTGACGCGCAGGGGCAAACCATTTGGCTCAGACGGCAAGCATGGCTGCCGCCGGCAATGGATCCTTATCGCTATCGGCATGCGTATGACCCGCCGCTGCTGATCGACAAGTTGTTGATCGTGACTCAGCCGGGAGTGCCCGTAATCGAAGCGCTCGATCAACGCAGCGGCCGTTTGCAGTGGACTCGCTCGACGCCGGACTTGCGACGCCTGCTCGGTTTGTGTGAAGGCCGCTTGCTCATTGAAACGCAGAGCGGACTCGAAGCGATTGATCCGACGAATGGTCAAATCGCATGGCGCTACAACGCGGCGGACTTGCTCGATGCAATTCTTCTTTCAGCGCCGGCATTGCCCGTCGCTCCGCCGCCGACTGCTCCCACTCCTGCGCCCGCAGCAGCACCGGCAACCCCTGCGACTCCGCCAGCGCCGCCGCGCATCTTGTTGAGCCGCTTGCTTGAGGGTGCGCCGAATGCGCCCGTGCCGTGCTTCGTTTGGATCGATGCTCTCACCGGACAAGAAGCCGGGTACTTGCCGATCGAATCGCTCACGGACAAAGAGCCGCGCCTCGGTCCGATCATCTCAACGCCGAGTGTTACATGGATCCTGTCCGGCAAAGGCCGAGTCGACGGACGACGTGACTTGCTGGCGTTGACGCCGTCGACAGAGAAAGGGCTCGTGCGTTCGATCGACCAATCATTGTGGGCCGGATGGTTGCCGGAGTTTCAACGCGCGAACTTTGTGGCGAACGTCGCCGCTCGTCCGAACATCGCGCGGCGAACGGTGCCAACAAACGTGCGAGACGCCTTTGTGAAGCAACTCGGAGGATGGCTTGCCGTTGCTCCGCCCAGTCAGCCGAAAGATGCGGGACTCCGCGCGGACGTCAAAGGGCAGAAGGATTCGATAGCCGTGCTGCTCACTCCGCGCACATTGAACGACGATCAAAAGGCGACACTAGCGGCCGCTCCGGTTGATGCACTGCGACTCGTGAAGCAGGTGCGAGTGCCGAAGGTCGATGACGCCATCTTGAAGTTCCGCGCGGGACATGAAGCCGGTCAGAAGTGGCAACTCATCATCGACGGCGCACACTGTCGCGTTCTGAGCACGATCATCGACGACACAACCGCGCCGACCGGATGGCAAGACCTGCAAGTGAGCTTGAGTCATCTCGCGCTCGCAACGACCGAACTCACGATTACCTGCGCGCCGATCGTTGAAGGAGCAACGCCCCCGAAACCGGTTTGGGTCTATCTCGCGAATCTCGATGGCTTGAACGTCCTCGCTTCGCCGTGAGTGCGTAGCGATCTTGCTCGGTTGCCTGAGCGCACTCGTAAATCGCACTCGTTCCCAAGCTCCGCTTGGGAACGCACCTTCGGGAAGCTCCTGCTTCCCGTCAGGTTCTACGTTCTGGAACGGTGTAGGTTTTCTGCCACACAGTACGAACGACGAACCACTCGGGAAGCAGAGCTTCCAATGCGTGCGTTCCCAAGCGGAGCTTGGGAACGAGTGCGCTCGTTTGTCTTTGCCCTCGTTTCTCTTTCCGTGACTCGTCATCCGAGTCGTTTTCGTGTTGGTGTGAGTTCTGTTCCGATTCCTCGAAAGGTCGTCATGAAGTTCCGATCGCTGTCGCTGTTGTTGCTTGCAATTTTTCTTCCATCGTTCGCTGCGGCGGCGAATCCTCAGTTCCCGACGGCGGAAGAGATCGAGGTGCAGCCGGCGGATAGCAATCAGATCAAGATCGTGTTGATCGCGGGCAGCAATCGCTTCAAGCCGGGCGAGCACGAGTATGTCGCAGGTTGTGCCGTGCTGCGGGATCTGTTGAAGCAGACAAAGGGCGTTGCTCCGGTGCTGGCGCTGGATTGGCCGAAGAAGGCAGAAACGCTGCGCGGAGCGAAGTCGGTCGTCATGCTCTTTGATGGCGGCGATAAGCACGGCTTGCTCAAAGAGGATCGGCTCAAGCAGGTTGATGAACTCGCCGAGCAACGCGTCGGCATCGTGCATCTGCATCAGCTATGCGATTACCCGAAGGACTTAGGCGAGCGCGCACGAAGTTGGATTGGCGGGACGTTCGAGAAAGGGCATTCGGCCCGGGCTCACTGGGTCTATGAGTTCAAAGCCTTTCCCGAGCACGCTGTGACTCGCGGCGTTACGCCCTTCACGATCGACGACGGCTACCTCTTCAAGCTGCGTTTCGCTCCGCAGATGAAAGGCGTGACTCCGCTCTTACGCACGGCCAATCCGAAAGGAGCCGCTCAAGAGTTGAACGACGACGCGATCGTCGCATGGCTTTACGAACGCGCAAACGGCGGTCGTTCCTTCACCTTCACCGGCACGCACCTGCACGCGAGCTTGCAAGAAGAGGGATACCGCCGCTTGCTCGTGAACAGCATCTTGTGGACATCGGGAGTCGAGATCCCCTCCGGCGGCGCGCCCGTCGCCATCACAAAGGACGACATCGCAAAGTACCTGCCGCCGAAGGAATAGCAGCCTGCTGACAAGCGATCGGGGTGCGTCCTCGTAGCAAGGACTTCCAGTCCGTGCCGCCGCTCAGAACGAAAACGCTGTTGAAGCCGCCTGCGCCATCACATCGCAGTTGGAGGAGTGATGGTCGCACTTTCGAGCGCAGCCAGAATTCGCGGCGCGCGGAAGATGCGACCGTAACTTCGTCCGGGAAGCTCTTCCAAAATGCCGACCTCAACGAGTTTCATCACACTCAAACTGGCTGAGCGATATGTGATGTCGAGACTCCGCGCGGCTTGAGTGATCGTCACGTAAGGACGATCGAACAAACCGTCGATCATCCGCAGCAGCAGGGCCGATGACCGCGCGGTTTGAAACTGGCTGCGGTACTCGCGCCACAATCTGAGCAGCGACTCGGAACGCTGCACGCCGTCTTGCGCTTGCTCGGCAACTCCGCGAAGAAAGAACGAAATCCATTCGAGCCATGCTCCGCGCTGACTCACCGCAAGCAGCAAGCGGTAGTACTCGTCTCGATGCCGTTCAAAGAACGCGCTGAGATAGAGCAGTGGTTGAGGCAACCGTTTCTCCGCGCACAGCAAGAGCGTTAGCAACAGCCGCCCGACTCGACCGTTGCCATCAAGGAAGGGATGAATGGCTTCGAACTGGTAGTGAATCAGCGCCAGTCGAACGACGAAGGGCAGCGGCGATGGCGCATGCCAAAACTTTTCGAGGTCTCCGAGAACCGACAGCAATTCTTCCGGCGGAGGCGGGACGTACGTTGCGTCGTTCAGCAAGCACCCCGGAGGACCGATCCAATTCTGCGAGCGTCGAAACTCACCCGGAGTGACATGCTCGCCGGCGATGCCTTCCATCAGCCGAGAGTGGATCTCACGCAGCAATCGCAGACTCATCGGCAACGTTTCCAGTCGCTGTAATCCGTATTCCAGTGCGGCGACGTAGTTGCTGACTTCGCGCACGTCGGACCCGGTTGATGGCGGCTGCTCTGCGGCTTCGAAGTAGTACAAGTCGGACAAAGATGCCTGTGTGCCTTCAATGCGGCTCGACAGCACGGCTTCGCGGCGCATGAACGGACGGATGAGCAAGTACGGGTTCGGCAGCGTCCGACCGATGCCCGCCAGTTCGCTCAGCTCTCGATCGGCAGCCGAGATTTCCGCAGCCAGCTCCCAACTGAGAGCAAGCTCCGGCGGCAGCGGATTCGGGACGAAAGCCCAGTAGCCGCGTTCGTGTTTGGCAATCCGTCCTGCCGGAGAGTCTTTGAAATCAACGACTTGCATCGAATTGTACTTTCTGACCAATGCGCGGCGGAGAATTATACTTTGGAGCCTAAAAGTATAATTCTCGCTCCGAGAATGGTACTTGAGGATCATTCTCGGCTGCCGTTCGCTCGGGCGGCGGCGACTTCGAGAGTCGCCTCATCGCTCGGTCTGCCGTACTCAAGTTGCGTCGCAAATCCCGCCGCTCTGCATTTACGACCTGAACTCGACTGGGGCATGATGTCGGTATGACGCAAACCTCTCCTACCGCTCGCTACATCGACCCGAATGCCCTGCTGCGGATTCGGTCGCTCGAACTCCGCGTGAAGGCGGTGATGGAAGGCTTCGTGACGGGGTTGCATCGCAGCCCGTTTCATGGGTTCTCGGTCGAATTCACTGAGTACCGCCAATTCACGAATGGTGACGACCCGCGGTTCCTCGATTGGAAAGTCGTCGGTCGGTCGGACCGGTACTACATCAAGCGCTTCGAAGATGAGACCAATCTCCGCTGTCACTTGCTGGTCGATAACAGCCGTTCGATGAGCTACGGCAGCAGCGGTTACTCGAAGGCCGACTATGGCAAGACGCTCGCCGCCTGTTTGGCCTACAGCATGGCGCAGCAACGAGACGCAGTGGGGCTCGTGCTGTTTGATGAACGAGTGGAAGACTTATTACCCGCACGGTTTCGGCACGGGCAACTGCGTCAGATTCTTGTGTCGCTCGAACGCGCAACCGGCGGGCAATCGACGAACTTGATTGAGCCGCTTGAGCGAGTCGCGGCGCAGGTTCGCAAGCGCGGGCTCATCATCTTGATCTCTGACTTGCTCGCCCCAACCGACGGGCTTGAGCGAGCCCTCACCGCGCTCTCGGCCTGCGGGCATGAACTTGCCGTCTTTCAAACGCTCGACCCGCGCGAGATCGATTTCGGTTTCGACAGTGCTGCGTTGTTTGTGGATCAAGAATCGGGACGCGAGCTGTATGTCGATCCGGCAGCGACTCGCGCGGACTACAAGCGACGACTCGATGCGCACCTCAGCGAACTACGAACGATCTGCGAGAAGCTCGGCGCGATCTATCACCTCGTGCCGACCGATCAGCCGCTTGAGATCTTGCTCGGCGAGTTCTTCGTCGAGAGTCAGCGTCTGAAGTCCCGAGGTCGCCGTTCACGCCGCCGATAGTCGCCTTTCGCTCCGAGGCTGTGATTTAATCGCCCCTGGGCTTGTCCCAGGGGTTTAGCGGCCTTTGCGCTAC
>CAZNMS010000151.1:0-17367 GCA_964573505.1 uncultured Planctomycetaceae bacterium
CGTCGAAATCGACTTGTAGTTCGTCGCGAACCCATGCTTTCGCAGCTTCAATCGTTGTCGCAAAACCGAAATCGCTATTCATGAGCAAATGGTCGTTGACGCGACGCACTCCCGTTTGAAATCGCAAGAAGTGCAGCGGCTCGGGGGCATATTGAACGATCGCAACCGAATCGGGCTTCTCCATTCGTTGATCAAAGCCCATTCGTACTCGAGCACCAGTCGGTTGATGTCTCTGCGCCAGCGTCACATGAGCAACGACAATTGGTCGAAGGCATCGGTACTCATCCACTAACACGAAGAAAGTGGCGACTGGGTCTGCTGACTGAAACAACTCGGGAATGCCGACGGGCCATCCCCTGCTCCAATCGGCTTGCCGAAAGCGATGCTCCAACCAACTCAGGAAATGCCAACTCATCTGCGGCACGTCTTCGACGAGCCCGTGCATCCGTAGCGCGGCGTCATACCCCCAAATCAGCGGCTCCAGATAACTCAGGCTGACCTGCGGAAGAAACATCTCAGGACGACGACGAATCTGATCGAGACAGACAAAGATGTCGCTCATGTATTATCTACTCCAGCCTTACCGATTCGACGTCGTCACAACCGGAAGAGCTAATGTCAAAGACGGCTGAGAGAACGCCGGGATCGGGGTCTACGAAACTTCGCTCTTATGCAGCCGCAACGACATACAAGGTTCGAGAGGTCGTCGCACGATGCCTCTCGTGTCATGGGGATATATCGCGACTTGATTGATGGTGCAGCACTTGTCGAAGAATTTGAGGACTCGCACGCGCGCATTCACAAGCGACCACTCACTCACGACTACTCGTCGTTTCCAAGCGGAGCTTGGGAACGAGTGCGCGATGCGTAACACTGCCGCCGCAAGCTCAAACTCAAGGATCTACGATGACCGCACTCAAAGAGCGTTCTGTCAGCGCCGTCGAATACCTCGCAATGGACCGAGATTCGGAAGTCCGTCTTGAGTTCATTGACGGGGAAGTCTTTCCAATTGAAGCCGTGACTCGAGCACACAGTTCGATTGCCACAAACATCACTGGGATGCTTTACGCGAAGCTTCGAGGCAAACCGTGTGGGGCTCATGCTCAAGGTTTGAGAGTCATGCCTTCAAAGGGACGCAACTACTTTTATCCCGATGTCGTCGTCGCATGTGGCGAGCTTGAGTTTGTCGACCGAATGGGAGAGACGCTGATCGACGCGACGGTGATCTTTGAAGTCCTCTCGAAGTCGACAGAACTGCGAGATCGGAAGATCAAGTTTGAAAGCTATTGGGAATTGCCTTCGCTCCAACATTATGTGCTCGTCGATCAATACCGGCCGCGCATCGAGTTGTTTGAGCGCAACAAAAACGGCACATGGACCTACAGCGTGCTCACAGGACTTGAAGCCGTCTTGTCATTGCCGCGCATTGGGTGCGAGTTGCCACTCACCGAAATCTACGAGCGGGTAACTTTTCCGACACTCAACGAAGACAATGAGCCGCTCGAAGAAAGCGCCGAGTAACGCGCACGCTGTTCGTTGTTGATTCAGCCAATGGCAACGGCATTGGAGACCTAGTGACTTCCACATCTGGTTTCGATGAAAGAGCAAATCGATGTCTGCTCTCAAGCAACCACTTGTTTCTGCTGTTGAATACTTCGCAATGGATCGCGATTCGGAAGAACGTCTCGAACTTGAAGACGGCGTCGTCATCCCTGTTGAGGCTGCGACGCGATCGCACAGCTTGATCTCCGTCAACATTACGAGTGGCTTGCATTCCGAATTGAGGACGAAAGGGTGCGAGGTCTATGCCAACACGATGCGTGTCACGTCAGCGGCGGGCCGTCGCTACTTCTACCCCGACATCGTCGTCGCTTGTGGCGACCCAAAATTCGAAGACCGCCTCGGAGAGACATTGCTAAACCCGACAGCGATCGTCGAGGTGCTTTCAAAGTCGACATCAGATCGAGATCGAGGGCGGAAATTCGAGAACTATCGAGATCTGCAATCACTCCAACACTACGTGCTCGTCGATCAATACCGACCGCTGATTGAGTTGTACGATCGCAACGCCAACGGCACTTGGACCTACAGCGTGCTCTCAGGACTTAAGGCCGCCCTGTCGCTGTCGCGCCTCGGAGTCACGTTGCCCCTGACTGAGATCTATGAGCGAGTAACTTTTCCGACACTCAATGAAGACAACGAACCACTCGACGAAGCGGCCGGGTAGTTTGGACGCTGTTTGCGACCGCGCCTCAAGACGACGCCTTATGCGTTGACCAATTCTTCTTCGTCTTCCTCAACTCGTGAGCCGCCTCCGTTGCGGAGTTCTTCCCATTGCTCCGGTGTGTAGAGCACTTCTCTCGCTTGAGCGCCGTTGTAGTCGCCGACGATGCCGTCTTCGGCCATGAAGTCGACGAGGCGCGCGGCTCGGCCGTAGCCGATGCCGAGTGCTCGCTGCAGCAACGAAACGCTGCCTCGACCTTCACGCACAACGACGTCAATCGCTTGCTCGTAAAGCTCGTCGCGCTCCTTGAAGTTCATGCCGCCGCCGGCTCCGCCTGACGTGCTGATACGAGCGAGTTCGGTGCTGTATTCAGGCTCGTACTCGCTGTAGTAGTCGATGACCGAGTTCACCTCTTCGTCGCTGACATAAGTGCCTTGAGCACGCGTCAGACTGCTCGTGCCCGGTGCGAGGAACAGCATGTCGCCGTTGCCCAACAATTTGTCGGCGCCCATTTCGTCGAGCACGACGCGACTGTCCGTGCGGCTCGCCACTTGAAACGAGATCCGCGCGGGCAAGTTCGATTTGATCAAACCGGTGATGACGTCGACCGTCGGCTTCTGCGTTGCGAGAACGAGATGAATGCCGACCGCTCGCGACTTCTGAGCGAGCCGGATGATGTGCCCTTCAACGTCTTTGCCCGACGTCATCATCATGTCAGCCATTTCGTCCGCGATGATCACGATGTACGGCATGTGTTGCGGAATCTGAGCGGCCTCTTCAGACGCGAGATCGACGCCCATGCGTTCGAGTCGCACGGCATGATCGAGTTTGTTGTAGCTGTCGAGATGCCGGACCCCGACGCGCGACAGCAAGTCGTAACGCTCTTCCATCTTGTCGACGGCCCATGCCAGCACGGCTTCGGCCTTCTTCATGTCCGTGATGACCGGATGCATGAGATGCGGCACGCGCTTGTACGGACTGAGCTCGACCATCTTCGGATCGATCATCAGCAGCTTCACTTGATCCGGCGTCCGCGTCAGCAGCATCGACAAGATCAATGTGTTGAGACAGACGCTCTTCCCGGTACCGGTACGGCCCGCGATCAAGAGATGCGGCATCTTGCACATATCAATGACGAGCGGCCGGCCGCTGACGTCCTTACCGAGAAACAGCGGAATGCGCTTGTCTTCAAGCTCCTTCGGGCATGCTTCGATGAGTTCGCGCAAGCGGACCATCACCTGCTTGTCGTTCGGCACTTCAACGCCGACGGTGTTCTTGCCGGGGATCGGAGCAACGACGCGCACCGCAGGCACGCGCAGCGCGATCGCAAGATCGTCCGCTAAGGCAGTGACCTTATTCAGCCGCAAGCCCGCTTCGAGTTCGAGTTCGAACTGAGTGATGACCGGTCCTGTATCAATTTCTACAACGCGGACGTTGAGCCCGAACTCTTGAAAGGTCTTTTCAAGAGTCACTGCTGCGACGCGCGCTTTCTTCGCGAGGAGCTCGAACGGGAACTCTGCCGGATGTTCGAGCAGGTCCAGTGGAGGCAGCGTGAACGGCACTTCTTCGCCGGTCGTCTGACTGGCTGCTTCGAGCTTCGCTGCCACTTCGTCCGCGTGATTCGGAGCTGTCACAGGCGGGTTGACTCGAATCTCTTTGGATGCCGCTGCCGGTTCCTCCGGAGAAGGGTCGTCTCCTGCCAACGGGATGCTCCGGGGAATCGAATCGGACTCGGGCTTCGCGACTGTCGACGGTGACTCGTCGCTGAGGTCTGCCTTCTTTTTTTTTGCAGTGCTCTCCCGGTGCCCGAAAGCACCGCGCCGATCAATCGGCTCGACCTCCTGCTTCTTGCCGAACGCGATGCGATTGATGAGCAACACAGGGAAGAAGGTCAGCTTGATCGACCAAACAACGAACGGCAGATCGGTCGCGAGCAATAACCCCGCCGCCAGAATCGAACCGAGCAAGACGAGCGTGCCTAAGCCGGCAAAGTGCTGCTCGCACAGGATCGCGCCCCATGCTCCGACATAGCCGCCGCTGCCGACAATCTGCCCGCCGCGCAAACCGGGGGCGACGAGATGCAGTGCAATACAAATCACACCAATGATGAGCGCCGCGCCGCAGATCTTCTGCTTCGCGCGTTCATCGGGTCCGCGCGTCATCAGTCGAGCGTCGTATGCCACAAGTGCCGCGAGCACCGCCCATGCACCCAATCCGAACGCCGAGCGCAAAGCAAATGCGAGCTTCGCACCACTCTCGCCGCACCAGTTACTCGGCTCAGAGAGCATCGGGAACATCAGCCGTGCCGGAGGATCGGCCGGATTAAAACTCAGGAGGCTGAGACCGATGTAGACAGTGGCTGCGAAGAGCGCCAGTCCGGTCACATCGGTCCGCAAGCGTCGCAAGTCCCACATGATTGCCAATGGGTTTGAGGCACGAAGACAAGAGCCGGTCAATCTCGGCATCCGCGCAGAGGATGTCATTCTTCCGTCAACGAATTGGATTCGAAGTGACTGAAGCTCGACTGCAACGCGAACGCTGACATTGAATGAATTCCGACCCGCGCGAGACTCCGTACCCGCGCACCTCAAACCTATCACGCTCAGAGGAAGTTGGCAGGAAATGCCGACTAACGCGGCTCAACCAATTGGGAGCTGAGTCCGATTGCAATGATCGCACCGAATGAGCAACCCGTTCCGCAAGTGCTTTGCGACGGGATGCGAGCGATAAGAGGTTCATTCGCGCGCGAGCCCTCTCGAGCTCGCTGCGAGGTGTAAGCTGAGTCGTACTTCCAGTGAGACTTCGGCTCAGACCGACGAGCTTCAGTAAGACCGGATCGAGATTCTCATCGCGCCGATTCCTCATTCATCCGCAGTCCGGCGCCTGCCATCCGCAGGAAGCCGCTTTTCAACGATCGTACTTTCCTGCGGATAGCAAAGTCGAACTGCGGATGTGCCTATGTAAGTCAAATTGCAGGCAAAGGGTCACAAACAGCTTCTCTCGCGATTTTTTGGTACGACGGACTTGCAGTCCGTCGCGCCCGATCTTCGACGGACTACAAGTCCGTCGTACCAGTCAAGACGCTCAATCGCAGAATGAGAAGCACTCACAAGAACGAGCGAAGGCCCCGATAGGGACATGATGGCGCGTAGTTTTCATCGTCTGTTGACCGCTGCTGATGACTCCGAAGACCGAGCGGCGTTTGAGCCGATTGGGTTCGGTGATTGGCGGACCGCGCGACAGCGATTGGTCGGACTTGCGAAAGATCCGCGCTGTCGAGAAGTGCTCGCCGACTGCATGCCGATGTTGCTCGATGTGCTCAGCAACGTCGCGACGCCGGATAGCTCCGTGCTCAACTTCGAGCGCTTCGTGCAGAGCGTTGCAGAGCCGCTCGAACTGCTGACGTTTCTGCGCGATCACCCGCGCGCCGTCGAGATCCTCATCAAGCTCTTTACCGGCAGTCAGTTTCTGACCGAGGTGCTGCTGCGCAATCCGGGCTATCTCCGCGAACTCACCGAACATAAGCGACTCGCGGAATTCAAAGCGCGCGAAGAGTTCGCTGAATCGGCTCTGCAGGGACTCGCGGCACAGTCGAGCCTTCCTCAGAAGCTCGATGCGTTGCGGCGCTATCAACACTGGGAGCTGTTGCGGATCGGAGCTTGCGACACCTTCGGGCTGATGGACTTCAAGTCGGTGACGTTGCAGTTGTCGCTCTTAGCCGACGGCATCACTCAAGCCGCGCTGAGTGTGCTCAGCACCGAACTCAATGTCGCGCCGGATGACTTCTGCGTGCTCGCGTTCGGCAAGCTCGGGGGAGAAGAGCTCAACTACAGCTCGGACATCGATCTCGTTTTCATCTGTCGCGACAACGCGGCGCGACTATGGCCACTCGGACAACGACTGATTCGCGCCTTAATGGATACGACCGCAGAGGGCTTCCTCTATCGCGTCGACATGCGCTTGCGGCCATGGGGCAAGTCGGGAGCACTCGTCTGCACCGTCGAGTCCTATCTCGATTACTTGCGCTCAAGTGCTCAACTTTGGGAGAAGCAAGCACTGCTCAAAGCGCGGCCGATTGCGGGGAAGCTGTCGCTCGGCGTCGAGTTTCTGAAGCAGGCTGAGCCGATCATCTTCGAGGCGACGGAAGAAGATGCTCGCAACAACGTCCGCACGATGAAGGGCAAGATCGAAGCCGAGCTGTCGAAGAAAGGTCGGTTGTTCGTCGATGTGAAGTCGGGACGCGGCTCGATTCGAGATGTCGAGTTCCTGACACAATTCTTACAGCTCAAATACGGTCGGCATCAGAAGGCGGTGCGGAGCGCGAATACTCTCGACGGATTGATCCGATTGGCCGACTTCGAATGCATCTTGCCGGGCGAGTACCGGAGACTGACGGCGGCTTACGTTTTGTTCCGAACGATCGAGCACGCGCTGCAACTGATGCACAACGAGCAAGAGCACTCGCTGCCGACGGATGAGCGCGAGCTTGCGTTTCTCGCCGGACGTCTCGACTTCCCGAGTGCCGCCGCATTCTTGAAGGCTTATCAGCAACATCGCGAAGACGTGCGCACGATCTACGAGCGCTACATCGAGCCGGTCGATGCACAGCAAGCGGATGCAGAGGCAGCATCAAAGCTCCCGCCGCATGCCGAGTTAATGGAGCCGTCGTACGCGAAAGTCTTCTTGCCCGAGCAGATTGAACGGCACGCGGTCCTGCTGTCGCGTTTGAGTGCGTCGAACCCGATTGAAGTCGAAGTCATGCCGACACTCGGCGACCGCCTGCAGTTGACCGTTTGCGGGTACGACCAAAAAGGCGACCTCTCGATGATGTGCGGGCTCTTGTTCGCATACGGCTTCGACATCGTGTTGGCGAACGTCTTCACCGCCGAGCAAGTCCGCGAAGTCGATCAGCGTGCAAAGGCTGCTGCTCAAAGAGGGACAACGACTGAAGCACGCCGCTTCGTAAATGTCTTCGTGCTGCGACCGACTGCGCGATCGAACGACGACTCAACTCAACTGCCGAACCATTCGCAGACATCGGCGAGCGACGTTTGGGCGTGCTATCGAGCGGAACTCGCGCAAGTCCTGCAACTCGCGGTCAAAGGTCAGCTTCGTGAAGCTCAAGCCCGCGTTGCGTCGCGCGTTGCAGCGATGATGCGCGGGACCGTTTTGAATGCGAGTGCTCTGCCGCCGCTCACGATCGACATCAACAACGAACAGTCCGAGCGCTACACCGTCCTGCAAGTCAGTGCCGACGATTCGCCGGGCTTCCTTTACGAACTGACGAACGCGCTCTCGCTCGTCGGCTTTGACATTCAGCGCGTCATTGCGGCATCGCTCGGCAATCGCGCGGTCGACACTGTCTACATCCGCGATCCGCGCGGGCAGCGCGTGACGGACCCCGCAGAGCAAGCGCGACTGCGAGCCGCGATTGCGTTCGTCAAACACTTCACTCACTTGCTGCCGCGTTCGCCCAATCCCGAAGCCGCGCTGCTGCACTTCGGGCAGTTCGTCGAACGACTCTTCGATCAACCCGACTGGGCCTCTCAGTTAGCGTCGCTCGATCAAAGCGACGTGCTTGATGCACTCGCGCGGCTGCTCGGCTTCAGCGACTTCTTGTGGGAAGACTTCTTGAGGTTGCAGTACGACAACTTGATCCCCGTGCTGCGCGATGTGACGGGGCTCGAAGCGCGGAAGACGCGAACCGAGCTTGAGCGTGAATTGGCCGCTCTCTTATCGACATCTTCAACGTCTGCTGAGTCGCGCGCGGTCATCAACGCCTTCAAAGACCGTGAGATGTTTCGCGTCGACATGCGGCACATCATCGGACACTGCCGCGACTTCAATGACTTCTCAGCGGAACTCACTGACGTTGCCGAGAGCGTCGTCGCCGCAATGTTCGAGCAATGTTTCTTACACCTTGAGAAGAAGCATGGCGCGCCGCAGAGCGAAGATGTCGCTTCGGCAGAGGTTCGTAATCCCGACATCAGGCGGAACATCGAAGACCGGCAAGAGACGAACTTACGAACGACGAACGGTCGCTACGGCATGACGGTGCTCGCTCTCGGAAAAGCCGGCGGGCGCGAACTCGGCTTCGCGTCGGATATCGAGCTGATGTTCGTCTACGAGCACTCCGGTCGGACGAGCGGCCCCGACGTCATCGGAGCGGCCGAGTTCTACGCAAAGCTCGTCGAAGAGTTTTCGCACGCGATCGAAGCGCGGCGGCAGGGCATCTTCGAGATCGATCTGCGCCTGCGACCTTACGGCAGCGCCGGGTCGCTCGCGGTGTCCTATGAAGCGTTCGAGAACTACTTCGGGCTCAGCGGCCCCGCATGGCCCTATGAACGGCAAGCACTCGTCAAGCTAAGGCCCATTGCCGGCGATGAAGATCTCGGAGAGCGCGTCTGCGAGTTGCGCGATCGCTTCGTCTACACCGATCGCAAGTTTGATCTCGCAGCAATGCGCGCCATGCGCGAGCGACAACTGAGGCAACTCGTCGAACGTGACTCGCTCAATGTCAAACTCGGCGCCGGAGGACTCGTCGATGTCGAGTATCTCGTGCAGGGTTTGCAGATCACTTTCGGACTGAAGCACGCGGAACTGCGCACTCCCAATACGTGCCGAGCGATCGACGCTTTGCATTCAGCGGAACTGCTGAGCAATGACGAGCATCAAACGTTGCGGCGCGCTTACGGCCTCTTGCGCCGCGTCATTGATGCGCTGCGGATGGTGCGCGGAGATGCTCGCGATCTGACGCTGCCATTGCCGGAGTCGGCAGAGTTCGGATCACTCGCAATGCGACTCGGCTACGGCAACGAAGCAGCGCGGCTCAAAGCCGACATCGACGCAACGACGAGCGATGTGATGACGCTCTCTCGCACCGTCGGCGAACGCGTTTGGGGATAGCGTCGTTCGCCCCGCAACTCGATGCTTCGCTGACCCAAAACTGATCTCTGCCGAAGCGTGCTCGGTGTTTAGCATCCCGCCCCACTCGGACGGTCATCGGTCTTGCTTTGTCCCTATAGGAAGCTGCTCATGAAGCTGTTCTCGCCCGTGAAGAATTGGTTGGGGTCATTGGTCGGAACTTTCTCTCCGAATCGCATGAGTCGCCGCCGTCGCTCTCTGCGACGCAACTTGACTGAGGCGCTCGAGTCCCGAGTCGTGCTCGCTGCTCCTGTATTGGCAGCAATCACGAACAAAGCGGTCTTGTCGGGATCGCCATTGCTTGTCGCGCTCAATGGCTCTGATGCGGACAATCAAGCACTCACGTTTGAGGCGACGATCACCGCCGAGAATCTCACGAACGTCAATATCCCCACCGACCAAAAGCATGTGACTGCGGTCATCCCGCAGGGCAACCGCAGCATGAAGATCGACGTCACGAACTTCGGCACGATGACGTTTCAACTGTTCGATGACCTCGCGCCGCGCGTCACCAATCGCATTGGCGCGCTGGCAGATAGCGACTTCTACAACGGCCTGAAGTTTCATCGCGTCGTCAACAACTTCGTCATTCAAGGCGGCGATCCGCTCGGCAACGGAACTGGCGGATCGGGCACGAAGTTCGACGATCAATTTCATGTCGACTTGCAGCACAACCAAACGGGCATTCTCTCAATGGCGAAGTCGAGTGATGACACGAACGACTCGCAGTTCTTCATCACCGAAGGGCCTCAACGACATCTCGACTTCAACCATTCGATCTTCGGCTTCTTGACGACCGGCGAATCGGTCAGAGATGCAATCAGTAATACACCGGTGACGTCGAGCGTCCCGAACACTGCTGTCTTCATGAACGACGTCTCGGTCTTCAATGACACTCAGAACGGCGTGCTGATGCTGAAAGTGCCCGAAGGCACGACGGGAACGGCGACGGTCAACGTGACCGTCAGAGACCCGAACGGCAATGTCGATACGAAGTCGTTCAACATCACGATCACCGCGGATACGACGAACTCAGCTCCGTTCTTGCGGGATGTCCCGAAGCTCCGGACGCTCGTCAACACTCCCTTCCAGTTCAACCTGCAAGGCGTCGACGTTGAAGGGAATTCGGTCGGGTATGTCGGACAATCTCAGTTGCAGTCGGCAAACGTCAGCGTCCCGCAGCTTGCTCCTGCAAATCTCGGCTACAGCGTCGGCCAATCATCGGGCGGAGTGTCGGTGAATCCGATCAATGGTCTGACCGGCTTGCAGCCCTTCACCGTCGCGGCAGGCGTCACGTTTTCAACGCTCGACTATCAAGTAGCGAAGATCGACATCGTCTCGGCAGCCGGACCGTTGTCGGTTTCAGGAGCCGATCACCCGGCAATCAATCAATCGAACGACGGTAAGCCGGACGAATTCCGCATCAAGGCGCGCGTCAACAACATTCAAGTCTTCATCAACAACGCGCTGAGCTACGAAGTCCTCAAGTCCTCAATCACAACGTTGACGCTCAACGGTTCAAACGATGCCGACGTCTTCATCATCGACGGTAGCGGCGGCGATCCGCTGCCGAGTGGCGGCTTCGCCATCAACGGCGGTGCGGGAACGGATCGCGTCGAGATCATGAACGCCGCCGTGCAATCAGTGACTCACAACATCCCCGCCGTGAATCGCGGGTCAATGACGGTCGATGGCAGCGTCATCGCATACTCAACCGTTGAAAGCGTTGTTGATGATCTCATCGCCGTGAACCGAACTCTCCAATACGGAGCCGCTTCGAGTTCGCTGTTACTTGTCGATGACGAAGGCGCCAGCAATGCCCGCTCACGCGTCACCGGTGCCGGAGTTCTGCCCGTCACGTTCACGACTCCCTATAGCGCAAACGAAAACGTGATCCCGACACTGACGATCAACGCTGGCGGCGGAGACGACACCGTGAACGCGAGCGGCGGAGACAGCACGCTCACGCGCGGCATCAACATCCTCGGTGCAGGCGGCAACGACTCGCTCATCGGCGGTGCGAGGTTCGACTCGCTCAATGGAGGAGCCGGTCACGATAAACTCTTTGGCGGCGACGGTGATGACTTTCTCGTCGGCGGCACCGGCAACGATACGCTCGACGGGCAAGGCGGGACCGACACCATCTCAGAAACCGGAGATGTGAACTTCACACTGGGAGCGACGACGCTCACCGGACTCGGCACTGACGGGTTCAGCAACGTCGAGCTAGGACAAATCGCAACTCTCGCGAGCGCGAATCTCATCGATGTCTCAGCGTCACCGTTTGCCGTGCAGATCAACGCAGGAGCCGGCAACGACACAATCATCGGCAGCGCATTCGGTGATGCCTTCAATGGCGAAGACGGAGCCGACTCGATCCTCGGAAACTCCGGCAACGACTCAATCACAGGGGGTAATGGAAATGACACTGTCTTCGGCGGGATCGGCAACGACATCTTCGCCGGCGGTGAAGGAGACGACCGACTCGAAGGCGAAGCCGGTGATGACACTCTCTACGGCAACGACGGCGCTGACTTGCTCAATGGCGGCGCCGGCAACGACATCCTCAATGGCGGCGTCGGCAGCGATACGCTCAACGGCAGTTCGGGCAATGACGGACTCAGCGGCGGCTCAGACGACGACTTCCTGAATGGCGGCGCCGGCAACGACACGCTGTATGGACTGCTCGGCAACGACTCGTTGATCGGCGGCACCGAGAACGACCTCTGCTTCGGCGGTGACGGCAACGACACCGTGACCGGTCAAACGGGCACCGACACACTCGTCGGCGGAAACGGCGGCCCGAACGGAGTAGCGAATCCGAGCGACTCATTCGGCTTTGATATCGCCGAGCGAAACGAGACGTTCGACTTCGCAACTCCGAATTGGGTCATCTGATTTGAGATACGGCTCGCGGTTATACGACGCGGCAAAGCCGCAACCATTGTGGCCCGACGCTCCGCGTCGGGAGTCGCGACGCGGAGCGTCGCACCACACTGCGCGCCAGCCGACAAGAAATCGCGAACAAGTAGTACGTTCGACTTCAGCCCGCGCGACGCAAAGTGTCGAGCCGCATAATTCTCGCGACAAATATTAAGGAGTATGAAAGAAGCATATGACGGAGCGAGCACGTTGCGGGGTTATTTGTATTAATAAGCCGATCGGCGAGACGTCGGCGGATGTTGTGAATCGCATCTCATGGCTGCTGCGACGAAGACTGGGGATCAAGCGCATTAAGGTCGGACACTGCGGCACGCTCGACCCTCTAGCAACCGGAGTGCTCATTATCTGCGTCGGCACTGCGACGCGGTTGATGCTTCTCATTCAAGAGCACGCGAAGACTTATCGCGGCAGCTTCTTACTCGGTAAGACGACTGATACCGACGACACCGAAGGCCGAGTCACTAGTGAGGCGCCGGAAAAAGTCGGCTCTATTCAGCAGGCTGATCTCGAAGAATTGATACCCGAATTCACGGGAGTGATTCAGCAAGTCCCGCCGCAGTTTTCGGCGGTGCATGTCGACGGGCGACGCGCGTACGACCTCGCGCGAGACGGCAAGACTTTCGAGATCGCCGCAAAAGAAGTCGTCGTCAGCCGATTGCTACTGACAAATTTCGAGCCCCCTCATTTCGAACTCGAAATTGAATGCGGCACGGGCACATATATCCGTTCGATTGGCCGCGACATCGGAGCAAAGCTCGGCTGCGGCGCAATGATGACCGCGCTCGAACGCACGGCGATTGGGCCATTCACCGTCGATAAAGCTCATGCTCTCGCAGATCTGACGATGGACAACATTTTGTCTGCACTCGACTCGCCACTCGTCGCGCTCCCCGGCTTGCCGCGATATCAATTGACCGAGTTAGAAGTAACGCGCGTTCGTACTGGGAACTTTGTAAGTCGCACTCAGCCACTTCCTGAAGACGCACAGAATGTCTGCTTGCTGACCGAGTCGGGCGAGTTCGCCGCAGTCGCACGCTGGGACCGACAGCGAGACGTTCTACTCACAACAATGCTACTGATCGAAGCAAAGCATTGATCACGCGTCGAAAACGGCAACTCCGATTTTTATATAGTCAATTATCCGTCACGCGGGCTGAACTCATTTGTCTAACGGCATACCGAAGGCGACGGGATATCGCTTAATCGCAACCTGCACGACGACCGTCGCCCCCAACTTGCCGTTGAACGAGAGGGCCTCGATCAGAAGGCGCCAACGGTGACGCCTTCCGGTTCTGTTTCTGGCGGTGCCGTCGAAGCCGGCCTGACAGGAAATTTGGGAAAGCTCACAAACAAAACGGTGTCACCGGCGTCGTAACCTAGAATTGCCCGGACGAGGCACTCTCGCCTGCTTTTTGCCAATTCGCCCTAAATGGCACAGTCGTTGCCATCAGCCTAAGCTGACCGCTTCTAACTGCGACCGCCCATCTTCTTCATAGGTACGAAATATGTGCAGCAACGTCCTTCGCTGTTGGCACTTGTTGGCGTCTCTCGGCGCTACGATTTGTCGGCAAACCGGTTTCCGGTCAGAGCCTCTTGAAAGCACGCCGAGATCGAGCAACTCCGCGATGACGCTCCGCCCGGAACGGTACGAGCCGGATGCAGCGAGCATGCTCGGTGTCAGCAGGTTGCGCTGCGGCTTGCTTGCGGTTGTTCTCGCACTCGTCGGCCTGCTTCCGCAGTCGGCGATCGGGCAAGAGAAGCCGATGACTCCCGACGAAGCTAAGGCTGCCGGGGAGAATTGGGAGCGGCTGATTTATTTGCCGTATCGCAATTTGAAGGACGTCTTTGAGAAGCACGGGTCGACGGTATTTATGCCGTATGCCGAGTATCTCAAGAAATGGCAGGACGGTGATAAACCGGCGACGAAGAGTATTGAAGCCGTTATTACTGAAGCGCATTACGTCGGCACGGCAGAAAAGTCGCTGCTGCGTATTAAGGCGTCTCTCAAAGTAAAGGTGCTCGGCAAAGCATGGGTCGAAGTGCCCGTGAAGTTTGGCGCGGCGGCGGTCGGAAAATTGACCGCTCAAAAGGACGCCGATGTCCTGCTGATGGGCACCGGTAATGGTTCTTACAAGCTGCTGTTCGGGTCGGCGGGCGAGCATCAAGTGGATCTCGAATTGGCCGCTCCCATTCAGACGTCGCCGGATGGCAAGCGCGCGGAGTTTGATGTTCCCCCCGTCGCGATCACGACGTTTGAACTCGCCGTGCCCGAAGCCGATCAAACGGTTGATCTCGTGCCGCAAGTGGTGTCGCTGCCCGTTGAGAACGCGAACGCCAAAGAGACTCGCGTGAAAGCCAATCTCGGTTCGACGACGAAGGTCTCCGCCAGTTGGCACGCTCGGACCAGTCAGAAGCCCGAAATGGATCTGCTGACGGCGGTCACGAATCTGCAACGCGTCACCTTCCGCGACGGTCTCGTCCATACCGACGCGCTGCTGTCTTACGAAGTGCTGCGCGGTGAGTTGAACGAAGCCGTGCTCGTTGTGCCGGTCGGTCAACGAGTGCTCGGAGTGACGTCAAACGACGCGAAGATCCGCAGTTGGAAAGCAGAACCCGGCGAGAAGAAGCAGACAGTGCGCGTCGAGTTTCTCAATCCGGTTAAAGGTCATGCGAACCTCGAAGTGCATACCGAGCGCGAGTTCGGAACCGACGCGGTGAATGTGCTCGGTCGATCCGATGACGGCGCGGTGCTCGGCATTCATTCGAGCGATGCCGTACGCGAGTCCGGGCAGATCGTCATCGCGAAGAGTGCGGATCTCGATGTCACCTTCGAGACGGTGCGCGGGTTGTCGCGAATTGATCAAGCGGAAGTCGTCGCGACTCTGAAGCAAGACGGCACGACGGCGTTCAAGTTCTACGGAGCGAACGCGCTGCTGAGCGTGAAAGCAAAGCCTGTCGAGCCGCGATTGCAGGTCGAGGCGTCGACGTACTCGTTCGAGATTCATGAGGACGAAGTGAAGCTGCGAGCGGACGTGCTGTATGACGTCACTCGCGCGGGCGTCTTCGAGGTGAAATTTGACTTACCCAACATGCTCAACATCGACCGGGTCAACGTGACTCATGGCGCGGTGTTGCGCGAGTTTCATATCGAGGGCGAGAATCCTCGCACGTTGCGCGTGACCTTTGCGAAACGCACGGCGGCCGAGACGAAACTCAGCGTCGAACTGCACGGGCATCTGAAGTTCGCTGAGGCCAATGAAATGGTCGAACTGTCGATGCCGTTGCCGACACCGCTCGCGATCGAACGCGAGAACGGCACGGTCTTCGTGCAGGCATCGGACTCGGTCGAAGTCATCACCGATCCGACGTCGGTGCAGGGGGCTCAGCCGCTGCCGCTCGAGCAGCAAGCCGTGCAAGTCGCAGCCGGCCTGCGGCTCGCGTCCGCATGGCAGTTCAATCGTCGGCCGGTCGCGATCCCGGTGAAGACGGTGCGTAAGCCGACTCGGCTGACGGCCAATACCGCGACGACGATCACGATCAAAGAAGAGACGACCGAAGTCGCTACCGAACTGCAATACGTCGTGCAGTATGCGGGGCTCGATACGTTCCGCTTCTCAGTGCCCGAGTCCGTCGCGGGTGACGTGCAAGTGGTGTCGCTTGAGTCCGCTCCGCTGCCTCCGATCAAACAGAAGGTTCGCGACAAAGAAGCGGTCAATGGATGGGTCGGATGGACGATCACGCTGCAGCGCGAAGTCACCGGCACCTATCGCTTCCGAGTGACTTACGACCTCAAGCCGACGTCGCTCGACAGTGACGGAGCCGAGAAGAAGGACGACGCAAAAGCCGATCCGGCAAAGGCGGCTCCGAAAGTTGAAGCGGACAAGAACCGCGTGCTGCGATCGGTCGTGCAAGTCGCACGCGTGCTCGGGCTTGATGGCAGCGATGCAAAGCGCCGCGAAGTTCCGCTGTCGTCGATCTTTGGCGAAGTGGTGATCGATAAGTCGCGAGCACTCGCGATTGATGCAAAGAAGCTCGACGACGGGCTCGAAGCGATCGACGTTCGCGAGCTGACATTGCTGCCGCAGTCGGGAGCGCAGGCTTATCGCTACTACCGACAACCGGCCGCAGTGAAAGTCGATGCTCGCAAGTACGACATTCAAGAAGTCGTTGAGACCGTTGTGATGCGGTCGCTCGTTGAGGTCGTCACTCGCAAAGACGTCAAAGCGAGCTATCGCTGTCGGTACTGGCTCAAGTCGAGCGAACGACAACGGCTGCGGATTGATGTGCCGATCGGGTCCGAGTTGCTCGGAGTCTTCATCGACGGCAAGCAGATCAATCCCGAGAACAACACCGAACGCCGCAGTGACGAAGAGAAGGCCGAATGGGATTCGTACTTCCTCAACGTGTCGCGCACGAAGCCGTCGGACGAACCGTTCTCAATCACATTGCAGACGCAGACGCCGGTCGGTGAGAAAGGCAAGACGCCTTACGAGCAATCATCCGGCGGACTCATGCTGCGGCTGCCTCAATTGGGCGGAGTGGATGCTGCCGGTGTCGCGGTCCAACAAACGCAAGCCGTTGTTTGGGTGCCGAGCAAGTTCGATCTCGTCGGTGAGCCCGAAGGGTTTGTGTCCGAGTCGTTGCTGTATCTCGACGACGTCCTCTTCCTGCGGCGCTATCAGCCGCGCGACTACTTCAACTTCGAGCAATGGGTCGCCGTGCCATCAACGGGCATCATCGACTTCCCGCAAGAGGGCAACAAATACCGCTACAGCAATCTCGGCGGCGCGCAAGAACTCGTCGTCACGTTCGCGAGCCGGCCATTTCACACATGGCTTTTCAGCGGAGTTGCGGTGCTGATCGCCGTCTTGTTGTTGCCATGGAAATGGGACCGCAAAGGCTCGTTGCTGTTGATCGCCGCTTTCGTCGCCGCGTGCTTCGCGATCAGCAATCAAGGATGGGTGCTGCTGACAATCGGAGCCGCGCGCTACGGGCTCGCTGTGATGATCGGCATTTGGGTTCTGCATTCGTTGTTCGGTGCGCGGTCAAAGCCGGTGCCGGTCGAAGTCGTCGAAGAGTCGCGCGGAACTCCATGGAGCGAGGGCATGCCGCCCGCCTGCGTGCCGCCGCCGGGAGTGTTTGATGATCTGCGGCGGGAGTTCGGAAAGTAGGCCGATCGTCGCCTTTCGCTCCGCGAAAGAGCGTCTTCAAACGCGGGGTCGGGTCTACGAAATTTGGAAATTGGCGGGAAAGAGACTCGCCTCTGCAATTGAAAC
>CAZNMS010000152.1:0-17298 GCA_964573505.1 uncultured Planctomycetaceae bacterium
GACGCTCGATCAGAAGTCTCACGACTTCTGCTACCCGAAACTCAAGTCTTGAAGATGCAAGTCGGCTCCATACGGCTCCTGTCTCGACAACAAGCGAGTTTCCAATTGGTGAGTCGGCATTCGCGGACGAACTATGTGCGATGCTGCGGCAGAGCACGCTTGCTCGCGCCGGCATACCGATGCGCCGCGAGCTTGTCCGCACTCGCGACTCGCGATGCAGACACTCGATATTGACCGTCTCCGCGACATTTGAGACAAGCCCGCCCCCTTCCGAGCCGTTCGTTCCGAATGGCTCACTCTCCTTTCGATAGTCCTCTCTCGACTCATCCCTGCGGTTCGGCGGCTTCTCACTTGCGGCATGCGCCCGAAGTCCCGCGCTGGTCTCATCTCCTTTGCGAGTTCGATCATGTCTTCGTCGCTTTGGTCAGCGAGAACTCAGCTCATTTTGTTGGCAGGCGGTCTGCTTTCGGTATGCGGCTGCGCCAACATGGTCGAGTCCCGAGCGATTACGGCTTTCACTCAAGCATTGCAGGAGCAAGACACCAGCAAGGCTCGTGATTTGGCGTCAGATCGCTTTGAGCAAAAGGCGCTGCGACTCGACGAGTCGATCGACGACTTCGCCGTGCTGAGATTGCCGAAAGGTGAGATCAACATCGTCAGCGTTGAAGAGATCAGCGAGAACGAGAAGCGAGTCGTTGCTGAGGTCGGCGAACGGAAGGAACGCATCAAGTATCGACTCACGCGAGATGCCGGTACGCGCAAGTGGGTCGTCGATGACATTCACATTCGACAGAAGAAGGGCAACATCGTTTCGACCCGCTCTGTCACCGAGTTAATGGATCTCGTCACGTCGGTGCGCGAGTTCCTCAAATCATGGAGTCGAGGCGGTAAGGCAGACATGCTCGCATTGGCCGCTCCTGAATTGGCCGATGTGCTGAAGGAACTGCCGCCGGAGTACATCGCGAGTCTCGCGAAGATGACGCTCGGCGATAAAGCCCCCGATCAGAAGATCAAACCCGAGGCGCAGATCGACGACGACGCTGCAGTTGTGAAGCTCTCACGCAAGAGCGGGCAGATGCTGATCTCCTTCCGTAAGGAGCAAGGTCATTGGCTGATTCGCGATGTCGCGGTCGAGAACAAGACTGAGAAAGAGAAGCAGATCCCGTCAGTGCGTCAGCTTGCGATTGCAATGCATGCAGCGGTCGAGTTCCTCGATGCCTATGCCGTCGGTGACAAAGAGCGATTGAAGAACGTGTCGAAGCCGAACTTCTTCTCGGGCAGTTTGGAATCGAGCGATCTCAATCTCGTGCGTCTGCCCACTGCGAGTGCTGCGGCACCGAGCTATCAACTGCGTCTCGATTCGGGCGTTGCAGACTTCATCGTCACTCAGTCGCAGGAGGTCTTGAAGATGAACCTCTTGCGCGTTGAAGGTGAGGATTCGAAGACGGCGGTGCGATATCTCGTGAACGACGTCTCGATCTATGACCTCGAAGACAATCAAGAGAAGCGACTCTCAGCGCTCTTCACATCGCGCGAGATTGTCGATGCGTTCGCAACAGCACTCAGCGAGCGCGATCTTGAAACGCTCTTGCTGCTCGCGACGAGCGACTTCAAACGCCGCGTTTGGAATCGCGTCGACGAGTTGCTGCTGAGCCAATTACCGCTGCTCGATTCGGACGCAGCCGAGCCGCATGTCATCACGACCGTCTTCTCGGGAGCGGTCACGGAGATCTCGGTGCGGCAAGGCGGGCGGGTGATGATCTACGTCTTGCACGACAAGCAAGGCCGCCTCTTCATTGATGACGTCATGATGCCGACCGCCGGGCGTCCGAACTCATTGAAGCAAACGCTCGATGTGATGGTCTCGATGCAGCGCTTCAACAACGCACTCGCGGACGAGAACCTCAACGACTTGCAGCGGCTGTCTTCGCGAGAACTCAATCGCTTTGTTTGGCATACCGCGACAACGGTCCCGAACATCGGCATGAATCCGCTCGAGCACTTGAACTTGCCTTTGTCGAAGTTGGAGGTCGACGACGTGCGAGCGACCGCAGTCTTCGGTGACGATCGCTTCGGATCCAAAGTCAGCTTCGTCCGAGAAGGCGAGCAATTGGTTGTCGACGACGTGCAGTTGATCGCGGGACTCGAAGCGAAGCATCGAGTTGCAATGCGTGACGCGATGCGATTGGAACTCAGCAAGTTCCGAGGACAACGCAGCGACAAGATGCGAGACGGAGAATTGATCCCCGCCGGTGCGACAGCGAGTCCGGTTGAGTTCGAAGGCCGATAGGCTCTGTTCGTCGCGCGAGCCATCGCATTTCCGTAGCCGAAATCGTCAGATTTCGGTCGGTCGAAATGACTGAAATCTCACGATTTCAGCTACACCGTGCCTTGTCGAATCAACTCGCGAAACGCGCATCGTTTTCGCCGATGTTGTTAGTCAGAGGCTCCGCCTCTCTGTCATTTGTATTACTCCTCATTCACGCCCCGCATGATGCAACTTCAACCGACTGACTGCGGAGATTGATCGTGAAACTGCTGCGTAGCTTCGATGACAACGCCGGGTATCGAGGCGGCGTATTGGCCATCGGCAATTTCGACGGAGTTCACTGCGGGCATCAGCGGATGTTCGCAACGCTGACGCGCATCGCTCGCGAGCGGAATGTGCCGTCGGTTGTGCTGACCTTTGAGCCGCATCCGATTGAGATCTTGCGGCCTCAAGAAGCTCCGCCGCGTTTGACGACGACCGAGCAAAAGGCCGAACTCATCGAGCAATGCGGCGTTGATGTGCTGATCGTATATCAGACCGACTTGCGATTGTTGAACCTCTCGGCGGATGACTTCTTTCGCACTGTTGTGATGGGCGAACTGGCTGCGAGCGGACTCGTTGAAGGTCCGAACTTCTTCTTCGGTCGCAATCGCACGGGCACGATCAAAGTGCTCGAACAACTCTGTCAGCGCGAGAAGCTGACGCTCGACATCGTGCCGCCCGTCTTTGTCGGCGCGCAAATGGTGTCATCGAGTGCCGTGCGCGAAGCCGTCGTCACTGGCGATGTTGAAGTCGCGAACGATCTGCTCGGGCATCCGTACTCGGTGCGAGGTCTCGTTGTGAAAGGCGCGGTTCGAGGCCGCACGCTCGGCTTCCCGACCGCGAACGTGACTCACATCGCGACCGTGCTGCCGCGCGACGGCGTTTATGCCGGGCGCGTTTCTCATAACGGACAAGATTGGCCGGCCGCGATCAATCTCGGTCCGAACCCGACCTTCGGAGAACGACGTCGCAAGTTCGAAGCGCATCTCATCGGCTTCACTGGTGACCTTTATGACCAGTCGATCGACATCGAACTCATCGGTCGTTTGCGCGACACGCGGCCCTTCAGCAACGTCGATGACCTCAAAGCTCAACTGCATGACGACGTTCGCAGAGCGATTGAGATCGTGCGCGAGCAGTAGATTGGGATTCCATCCCGATCATCAGCGGGCAAAACGCTGCTCTGACTCAGCGATTGATCGTCAGAGCAGAGCCGCCCCCGATTCGTAGCATGGACGCCTACGTCCGTGCTGCGTCGCTGTCGGACGTAGGCGTCCAACCTACGCGATGCAGAATCGTGAAGTTCTTCCTCGACGACGCCTGAGACGACATCGAGCAGAGCGGTCCTCCTCAAACGCGAAACCGCCCGTTCTGAAATTCGGCGCATCCGCCGAATACCGTGCTCAGCTTCTCAACATCACAGCGAGCGCGAGCCTTGCGACCCTCTGCATGAGGCTGTCGAATCCCGCTCCATTTTTGAACCGCGAAAACGCAGCTGGTGTCCGCAGCGGCCGTTCGTAGTTCTTTGATTCGAATGGTTCCGTCCACAAACAGCGCGATTGCGATTTGCGACGCGGCCTCGGCAGTTGAGTTCGGGCTCTGCTGAGTGGTTGTTGGAACTGTTCTTCGTCCCTGCGGCACTCGGAGAAGGCGTCATGTCGGTGAAGGTCTACATCAACGGAAAACTGCTCCCTAAAGAAGAGGCGACAGTCAGCGTCTACGATCACGGATTGCTCTACGGCGACGGCGTCTTTGAAGGCATTCGGGTCTACAGCGGCAAAGTCTTCCTCATTCAGGAGCACGTTGATCGCCTCTATGAGAGCGCGCTCGCGATCCGCCTTTCGATCCCGATGACGAAGGCCGAGATGACAAAGGCGCTCAATGACACTGTCGCTGCCAATGGCATTGTCGACGGCTATGTGAGACTCGTCGTGACGCGCGGAGCAGGCTCGCTCGGGCTCGATATCCGTAAGACGTCTGACCCGCAGGTCATCATCATCGCGGACTCGATCACTCTGTATCCGGCGGAGATGTATGAGAACGGTCTGAACCTCGTGACCGCTGCGACCATTCGCAATCACCCGGCGGCGCTGAGCCCGCGCATCAAGTCGTTGAACTACCTCAACAACATCCTCGCGAAGATCGAGGGAACGGATCAGGGTTGCGTCGAAGCGTTGATGCTCAATCACAAAGGCGACGTCGCGGAATGCACTGGCGACAACATCTTCATCGTCAAAGACAAAGTGCTGCGCACGCCGTCGACAGACTCCGGCATCCTCAAGGGCATCACGCGCGACATCGTGCTGAAGCTCGCTCGTGAAGCCGGCTATCAAACCGAAGAGACGACTTTGCAACGTCACGACATTTTCGTTGCTGACGAGTGCTTCTTAACGGGTTCGGCAGCCGAGCTGATTCCGGTTGTGAAGCTCGACGGTCGACCAATCGGCTCGGGCAAGCCGGGACCGGTCACGCACGACCTGCTGAAGCGGTTTCAGGAATTCACTCGGAAGTAGGAAGCACGATCGAACGCGCGATCGCAGTAGCCGACTTCGTCAGAATTCGGGGGCTCGGCAACGGGGTCCGAAATCTGACGATTTCGGCTACTGGTCAATTCCGGCCTACCGAGGTTGAGGCACGCGGCGGATGATGACGCCGCAGAACTTCGAAGCTGACTGCGGGTTGAATGAGGCTTCGATAGCGCGGCCGCGATAGGACTCAGAGGACCGATAGGACGAATAGAATTCGGACCGACTACCTCTCCACTGACCCCGCTTCAGTGGAGAGCGTGCCCTTGCCGTCCCATTGGGGCGGCAAAATCTGACTGCTGCCCGGCAGAGCCGCTTCCCTCATCGACATCAGGAACCGCGTCGTGACTACGCTGACGGCCGCCTCTGATTTCCTCGACACCTTAGGCAGAAGCAAACTGCTGAAGCCCGAGGTGTTCGATGAAGTCGAAGCGCAAGTCCTCAAGGCGGGCACGACGGATGCGATGACGCTCGCAAAGGCACTCGTCAAAGGCGGACACATCACGCGACTGCAAGCGACTCGTTTATTGGATGGTCGCACGCGCGGCTTCTTCATCAACGACTATCGCATTGATGAAGTGCTCGGCTCGGGCGGAATGGGCTTTGTCTACATCGCTCACAACATGCGGACGAACGAAGACGTCGCGCTCAAGATGCTGTGCGAGCAAAACGAAGTGGATGTCGGCTTGCTCACGCGCTTTCGGCTCGAAGCCGAAGCCGGTCAGAAGCTCAATCATCATGCCATCATCCGCACGCACGAGATCGGCAAAGCGATCGGGCTCTACGGTGATATCCATTACATGGTGATGGATCTCGTACGCGGCGTCGGTGTTGACGAACTGATTTCAATGGGCGGCCCCATCGTTTGGCCGGTTGCTTGTCACGTCGTGCGGCACGTCGCGGCGGGACTGCATCACGCTCATCGGCAGGGGCTCGTTCATCGCGACATCAAGCCGGCCAACATCCTTGTTGACGAGAACGCGAACGCGAAGGTGCTCGACTTCGGCCTCTCCGTCGCATCGCAGTCAGTGCAGGACGACGAGTTCACTTTGGCGATGATCTTCGGGCAAGACTGTCTCGGGACGGCGGACTACATCGCGCCCGAGCAAGCCGTTGATAGCTTCTCGGTCGACCGTCGCGCGGACATCTACAGTCTCGGCGCGACGATGTACTACATGCTCTGCGGGCACGTGATGTTCCCCGACAAGAAGACGCGGGCCGAGAAGATCGACGCGCAGCTCAATGAGTTCCCGCCGCCGATTCGAGACCTCGTGCCGAACCTGCCGCAAGAGGTCGCGGCCATCATTGACCGCATGCTCGCGAAGAAACGCGAGCACCGCTTCGAGACCGCGCGCGGCGTTTCGGCGGCGTTAGCTCCCTTTGCGAAGCCGAAGCACATCAGCTTCAGCTTTCAGCAGATTCTCGACCGTCGCAACGTGCTCGCTCAGCAGCGGAAGAAAATGTTGGACGAACGCGCCAAACGCGTCGCTGCGGCAACGAGCCTTTCCGTCTGCACGCTCGACTCGAAGACCAATCGCCCCGCGCAAGCTCAGATCGAGACGTCGATCCACAAAGACACGGAACTCGGCAACGCGCATTGAGCCGCAGTGAGTGATTCGCGCGGCGTCGTAGGATGGACGCCCTCGGCCGTCTGAATTCTGGCGCGAAGATGAGAAGTGGAAGAATTCTCACACAAAGACACGAAGCGGCTCGGGGACTGTGTCATCTCCTCCGACGGGTGCACCTTACGATGTAATCCATCTGACAGACCGCCTTTGTGAGAGATCCAATTCTTTTCTCGTCAGTGGTCTGATTCGTCGCCTCGCGCACTGCCCCTGCTGCACCCTCGGAGAGACCCGCTCATCCGACGTAACTGGCAGCTCACATGGGCCGCCGGTAGCGTCCTGAAGAGCGTTTGAAGTTCACTCTTTTCTGGTCTCTAGCGAGGTGCATGATGGCGAAACGATGGGCAGCACGAGCGGCGGCGGCAGTGGCGGCAGCGAGTTTGGCGGTCTCGACAATGGGAGCTCGGGCTGACGAGAAGAACGGGCGATTGGACCTCTACTTCATTGACGTTGAAGGCGGTGCCGCGACGTTGTTCGTCACTCCGGAAGGCGAGTCGCTGCTGATCGACTCCGGCTATCCCGACTACGGCGGACGTGACCGCGATCGCATCGTGAAAGTCGCAAAGGATGTCGCGAAGCGCGAGCAGATCGATCACGCGCTCGTCAGCCATTGGCATCTCGACCACTTCGGCAATCACGCATCGCTGACCGAGAAGATCAAGATTGCGAACTTCTGGGATCGAGGCATCCCGGAGATGCTCAAAGAAGACGGCAAGTTCCCCGAGCGCATTGCGGCGTATCGCGCGGCGTCGCAGAACAAATCAAAGGCACTCAAGGCCGGCGACGCAGTGCCGCTGAAGTCGGGCAAGACTCCGCTGTCGATGACCGTTGTTACCGCGAGCCGCGACGTCATCCCGAATACTGGCGAGCCGAACCCGTATGCCAATCTCAATAAGCCGCAGCCGGTCGACGAGAGCGATAACGCGGCGAGCATCAGTTCGGTGCTGAAGTTCGGACGTTGGAAGTTCATGACCTGCGGCGATCTCACATGGAACATCGAAGCAAAGTTGATGACGCCCAATAACCCGATTGGCAACGTCGATGTATTTATGGTGACACATCACGGGCTCGGCGTGAGCAACAACCCGGTCTTAGTACGCGCCATTGATCCGGTCGTCACGGTGATGTGCAACGGCCCGACAAAGGGAGCTGATGCCGGCACGCTCGCGACGCTGAAGGAAGTGAAGTCGCTGAAGGATGCCTATCAGTTGCATCGCAACATCAAGCTGAAGCCTGAAGATCAAACGGGCAAAGACTTCATCGCGAACGACGGACAAACCGAAGGCTGCTCGGGCACGCACGTGAAACTGTCAGTCGCTCCTGACGGTGAGAGCTACACCGTGCAAATCGGTCCCGACGGAAAGGTCCGCGAGTATCAGACGCGGAAGTAGCGTGAGGTCGCAGCAGAAGTCGTAGGACGGGCACTCTTGCCCGTCCGCCGGTGCAATGCGAGTTACAGCGTCGAAGACCCGGTCGCATGCATCGCACCTCATGCGAAACGCCATTCGGCAAGGCGCAACGGCGCTCGACCGTAGCCGAAATCGTCAGATTTCGGGGCCGCTGTGACTGCATCCGAAGTCTCACGACTTCGGCTACCAATGAGGCGCACGGCACCCTTAGCGGAGCGTTTGCAGGTACGCGTAGAGATCCGCGAGGTCGGACGGGCCGAGGCCCTTGAGCAGGCCGCTCGGCATCAGCGACTGCGCGATGCGGCGACGAGTTTCGATGTCGGCGGTCTCGATGCGGAATGTTTGATTGGAGGAGTTCCGCAATAAGAGGCCGTCGACCGACTCGTAGATCACGAGCCCCGAACGCGTCTTGCCGTCTTTCGTTTCGATGAGCGTCGTTTGATAGCGCGGCGAGACATCGCGATTCGGCAGCACGATCGCCGTAAAGAGATCGTCGCGCGAGAAGCGCCCCGCAATGCCCGCGAGGTCCGGGCCCAGTGCTTTGCTCCCGCCATGACATTGCACGCACGAACGCAACTCGAACAGCTTCCGACCGCGAGCTGCATCGCCCTTGCTCCAGTCCGCTTTCGCGAGCACGTCCTTCAGCACTGCGTGCTCATCTCCCGCAGCTCCGTCTTCGGCTTTCATCGCGTCGGCGAAGTTCTTCCGCATCCAGTTGTCCCATGCAGCGACCGCTTCGGGTTGAGGCCGATAACCGGACTCGCCGAATTCGAATGGCAGTGACTCGCCGGTTCTCGTCATCAGCAACTTCACCGCCTTCTCGCGCGCGGCGTACTCCGCTTTATCAGCACCGAGTCGACGCAGGCACTTGAGCAACGCAACAAGCTCAGCTTCGGTCGCTGTGCCCTTCATCGCTGCCAGCGCATCAATGCTCGCCGAGACCGCTTCGATGTGAGACGACTCCAATCCTTCAACGAAGAACTTGCGATCGCGCTGCTCGGGTTTCGTCGCGAGCACCTGCAACACTGCGGCGCGCACGCCGAAGTTCTCGTGCTGATTGCGAATGAGTTGTCGGTGCTCGGGCTTCGTTGATTCACCGACAATGAACGTGACGTCGTTCGTCCATTGGTACTGCGGGTCGCGGCCAATCTGTCGCACGAAGCCGTCGATCGCCGTTGTGAGATGCTCCGGCGGAAGCTGACTCATGAATTGCACGTGACCGGGGAAACCGAAGTTCGGTCGCTTCGACATGATGATCGGCAGCACGGGGTCTTGCTCGACAAGCAGCTTGAAGAGCTCACCGAAGCGCGGCTCCCAGTTTGAATCTTGAGGCAGCTTGCGCGCACGCAGCTTCGGCTCAATGTCGACAAGCGCCTTTGCAATTTGATCGGTGTGCTTCGCTTCGCGATCAACGGGGATGCGCGCCGCGACCAGCAAGTAATGCAGGTCGTCGGTCGGATGCGACTCGTCATTGATCTTCGCAAGCACCTTATTGAGCAACTCGGGATTGAACGGCTGCAACATCGCGAGCAACCGCGCGAGTTCGTAATCAACGCGCGCATGCCCGGTCGGAAACAACTCGGCGAGCGCGATGCGATAAGTGTCGAGATCACGTTCAGCGGCTTTGAGATCGAGTGCTGCTGCGTAGCTCTCGAAAGCGGCGGGCACTTTGCCGATCGCACCGCAATCGCCGAGCCCCATTTGCATCAGTCGAATGGCTTCGAGTCGTAGCTCGGGCGAAGTGTTGTTCTTCTCAAGCAGCAGCATGCCGATCTTGAAGGCATACGTATTCACTCCGGGCTTACGTCCGAGATAGCCAAACGCATTCGTAAGCCCGGCTTGAAAGCCGCTCTTGCTCGCTGTGACCGACAGCTTCTTAAAGCCGTCCGCAGTCAGCAGCGGGATCAACCGCGCTGCCGCCATGCGGTCATAAGGCGACTCTGCTTTCAATCGCTTGCCGAGCACTTCAACGACGCGTTCGGACTCGATCGACTTCAATGTCCCGAGCACTTCTGCGGCTTCGCGTCCGACAAAGCCGTCGTCGTCATTGAGGAACGTCGTCAGCAACTCAACGTGCTTGCTCGCCGGTTGAGTGCGTTGCAGCGACCACAAAGCGCGACTGCGCACGTCCGGCGATTTGTCGCCTGCGAGCGTCGCGATGTCGCTCGGCGCGAGTCCTCCGAAGTGCTCAGTCACAATCTCGATCGAACGCAGACGATGCGCTTCGTTGCTCGATGAGTCTGCGATGACCTTTGCGAATGGAACTGCTCCGAGCTTCTTCGCGATCGGCTCCCAAACATGCCGCGACCAACTTGTCAGCGGCTGAGGAGCATTGAGGCATGCCGCTAACTGACCTTTCTCCGACGCGATGTCCCCCGGCCACTTTGCTGCGGTGCCGCCCGTTGCCGTCACGCGATAGATGCCGCCGCGCGTGCCGCGACCGCCGACGCTCACAAACAAGCTGCCGTCAGGAGCGACCTCAACATCCGTCGGAGCGAAACCGAAGCCGCCGGTGCCGACCAAAAACGCAGACGACGCGCCGTCATAGCTGCTTGCTCCGCGCTGCAATTGAACGTTGAGGACTCGGCCATAAGTCCAATCGAGCACGAACAAGCTGTCGCGATACTGCTTCGGAAACTGAGTGTGCCGATAGCAAACAACGCCGGTCGGAGACGCTCGGCCAAACTCGGCAATGACCGGCACCATATCGACGAAGTAGTCGGGTAATTTCCATTGCCGCGAGACCCATCCGGCATGCGCGCCGGGCAGCAAATGGAAGACGCGATTGGGTCGATACCACGGAAGAGAAACTTCGCGCTCGTCGTCGCTATCAAAGGTGAAAACGTCGCCTCGCGCATTGAACGCGAAGTCGTAAGCGTTGCGCAGACCGTGCGTCACAACCTCAGCACCACTGAGATCGGGTTTGAAGCGCATCAGCACGCCGTTTTGAGGTTCCTTCACCGGGGATGTATCAAGAGTGACATAGCGCCGATCAATGCCCGAATCGTTGCCCGCGATCACGTACCACCATCCGTCGGGGCCTTTCTGGATCGAGTGAACGTGATGCTCATTGCCGGTCTTCATCTTGAGAAAGACATCCGGCGGGCCGTCCGCTTTGTCGTCGCCATCGCGGTCTCGATAACGCAGCAAGCCTTCGTCACCGATGCAGAGCAAATCACGACCGGCGAAATACATGCCTTGAGCGCCGGTCTTCGGGCCGTCCGCAAAGGTCTTTGCCGAGTCCGCTTTGCCGTCGCCATTCGAGTCGATCAGCACCTTCACATAGCCCGGCCCCGAGACAACGACTCGGCCTAACGAGTCGAACGTCATGCAATAGATGTCGCGGGCGAGTTCATCATCAGCGAACAGCGAGACATGAAAGCCGTCCGGTGCTTTGAGTCCGTTTGCCGTCTGTGCCTGAGCAAAACCAGTCAAGCTCAGCCATCCAATAGTGGCCGCAAGCAGCAGCGATCTGGCCCGATCGCAGAGTGTTGATCGCATGAACGAGGTCCGTCTCTGTCAGCGAGGAAAAACCTTCGAAAGAGTGAAGCGCGAAATCTACGAGCACTCGCGCATCGGCGCGAATAGCGATGCTCGATGAAAGTCAGAGGGGGCCTGAGTCAGCGGCGAAACGACTCTCACTCGTGTCCATAGTCGCCATTCGACGACACCGTGATGAGACAAAAGACTGACGACATTCGAGTCCCCCGTTCGGATAAGCTGAATGAGCTTTGCGAACCGCTTGACCGCTCGGATACTCAACTTGCTGCCTTCATTGGCTTTTAGTAATGGTTCGTTCCAGTGGCCGAGTTGCCTTGTTCCGTCCAAAGGGAGCCTTGCGAATGTCCTTAAGGTATGCCGTGCAGTCCATCACGTGGGGCCGCGCCCCGTTGGACTCCATGCTGCGGGAGATCAAAGAAGCGGGCTACGAAGGGGTCGAGCTGTTTCAGAGTCCGAAATCACTCGGCGGCACTGCTAACATTGTGGACGCTTTCGATCACTACGCCCTGCAGTTAGTAGGCGTCGCCTCGGGCTCTTTCGCCGACCGATGCCAACTCGTTCGAGAGTGGGCGACCAATCGGAACTTGCCCCTCGGACATCTGTCAGTCCCCTACGTCTACGTTGACGAGTGGAGAGACTCCGACGAGCGTTTCGAAAAGGCTCTCAACGAAGGATTTCGCATTGGCCTTCACCCTCACATGTACAAGCCGGTGCAGACGGTGAAGGAAGCGAAAGCCATTCTCGATGACCCCAAACATCGGCAACTCGGCTTCATTCCAGACACAGCTCACCTCCAAATCGCTGGCGATGATGTAGCCGCCGCAATCCGTGAACTCTCCTCGCGCCTGACTTCCATTCATTTGAAAGATTGGAAAGAAGACGTCGGACGGAGTTTCCAATTCTACGCACGTGGATTCTGCGAACTCGGCAACGGCGATGTGGACCTCGTTCCGGTGCTTAGTGAAATTCTAAAATGCAGATTCTCAGGCTGGCTGGTCATTGAGCAAGACTCATCGCCGGAACCATGTGCGAGCACATCACGGTCACTGCAATGGCTTAAGAAGATGCTCTCGACTCTTAGTAGCGGGGCTCCACGATGATCTTGAACGAACTTAGCAGTCGATTAAACCAAATCGTTCACGAGAGCGCAGCCAGTGTCATGGCTGGAAAGACAACTGCCGAGACACTGAGTCCAGTCTTCGACTTTGCAATCAGAGAACTTGGATGCTGTGTGGCACATGCATGGTCAGTCGATCCTCGCGGCAATCGACTCGTACTAGTCGGGCAGAAGTATTCCGAGCCACTCCGAGTCAAAATCAACGAAGTAATCGATGTTCAGAAAAGCTTCACTGGTCTCGCGTTAGAAACACACGAACCGACACCTCATTGTGCCATAGAAAATACAAGTGATCGGCTCTTTGCCAACCTTCCACTTGCTGAGCAATTCAAAATCCAGTCAATGCTTTCCCTGCCGGTTCGCAATATTGGCAACCCTCATCAAGTAACTCAGGTGATAAATTTCGTCTTTTCGCATCGCTTGCCAATTTATTTACAAGACAAGAGTGTAATTGAAGAACTCCGTAAATGGTCAGAACTCATCGCTGCGGTCCTAGAAAGCAATCTGCGGGAACGAACTTTCCGAATGTCTGCACGAGTGTCGCAAGCCATTGGCAGAATTGACCGCCTTTCCCCTTTACATGCATACGAAACCTTTGCGAAAACAATCTGCGAAGCACTCGATTCCGACTTCGTATCTGTCTATACGGAGAATTGGAATGGAACCTCGCTGAAATTGCAGGGAACAGCAGTTGCCGAGGGGGCGTCTTCAATTATCGAAGAAAAGGCGCCTGAAGATGTGACTTCCGTTTGGAAATCCAATCGAGAACTATTACTGCCGGACAGGTGTCGGGGAAATAATTCGCAATCACAGCAGCGACCGGATGAATCAGCCATTGAGAGTCTCATCTTGGTGCCGATTCATGACGTTCGCGGCCGGTGCAAAGGTGTCGTCAAGTGCGTAAACTATCCCCGTCATAATTTCGCTAGCTGGCGACAAAGGCACTCATACGACGACATCGCGATCGTTGAGGCCATGGAGCGATCATTCGCCCCCCCATTGGATATGTTATTGGAGTCGCAAAGCCACGACACATCGCTCCAGAAAATTGGCCACGAACTGAAGGTGCCAATTGTCGCATTAAGAGCCGTTCATGAGCGAATGAAACGAGAGTATCAGCCCATCGCCGATAAAGGATGGTTCCAATTTCAATATCCGTATTTCGAAGAAGTTGAAACATTCACATTGTTGATGCAGCGCCAGCTTCGCCAACTCCACATAGCACGCGAAGGACCAAGCCAGGTCAAGATCACGCCTCAGCGAATTCGCCTAGTAACCAGCGTCATTCAGCCTGCAATCAAATTCATGCTCCCGATCTTGAAGCAGCACGGCATGGATCACGGCCAAATCAGCCACACCGGATTCGACACTTGCCCGGCGATCGATGCCGATGCAGCTCTTCTTGCTCAAGTTGTCTTCAATCTTCTTGAGAATATGGTAAAGTACTTTCCCCGAACCAAGTCGCCGAAGAGTTTTCAAGGCAGCATTAGCTGCACTCGAACGGCATCAGTCCTCTCAATTATCTTTAGTGATAACGGCGCAGGAATTCTGGAATCAGAGCAAGAGCGAATCTTTGAGTTTGGATACCGAGGTGCCGATGCCGTGAATTCGCATGTGCAAGGCAGTGGGCTTGGGTGTTGGCTTGCTCGGGAAATTGTACAGCGACATCACGGCAGATTGACAGTATATTCAACTTACCCGTTTCGATTGGAACTTCAATTGCCAATTCCGCGCGAGAGTCGGTTCAGGCTAGGTGAACTCCGCGGTCTTTGAGGAACAAACTGAGTGAAGAAGAAATCAATCCTTTTTGCGGACGACGAGTTTGCGCCAGATAACGCCACGACACTTGGTAGCTACATGTCATATTACTCGCTTGCGCTGTCGGATGCTGGCTTTGACGTCATTCAGGCAGTCGGTGCAGACCAAGCACTTGGGCTTCTTGCTGCCAGCCAGTTCGACTTAGCAATCTTAGACGTCATGATGCCGCCTGGCGATGCTCTTCGAAATGAAGACACGATGGATGGTGCTTTTTCTGGAGCAGTTCTCGCGCAGCGCATTCACTCTGAGTTCCCGGGACTGCCTATATTCCTATTGTCGAATGCAAACACAGCCCATGAGTTGTTGATTTCGCTGCACGCTGGGGGAGTGGTGTGCAAAGTGCTTTCAAAATTGGAAGTTACACCCATCGAATTGGCAGATGAGGCAAAGAATTTTTTCACAGGAGGTGACGGAAGTGGCGCTCGCAATTGATAAAGGTGCGATTAATTTCGCAAGTTGCAGCAAGGCCGAATGGCGCAGATTCGTTAAGAGTAACATTTCCATTCCATCAACGATTCGAAGATCGATCATCAGCAATTCACCGGTCAAGAAGTGGGCACTCGCCGTCAGGCCGGGAGATTGCGACCGCTTGATGGGCTTACTTGAGAAGCGTTTTCCAGAGATCGAATTAAGAGACATTCGGCGAGAAGAGCTTCCCATTAGTGACGACGAACTGAGTGAAGCGCTTTCAAATTTATATAAAGAGCATTGGTCTGAATGGAATCTAATAGAAGAGCATGATGTAATTACCGATGACGATGCTTGGCTCGCGGACTCGGCGTGGGCGTTGCAAGCAATGGGTGAGGGGCGATTTTCTAACCCTGAAAAAGACTACGTCGCGATTTATTTGAAGAAGGTGCAGGCGTTTGGGGACAACCCCGTTGAACTCCAAGACACACTTGGCAGGAAGTTCTGCGTCCCACCGCAGCGAATTGTTACCTTTTATGTTGGAAACGAGGATTAGACGGGCCATGTTCGAAGCAGTTGATCAACGGCGTGTAGAATTCGAGTTTAAGCCAACTTCCTCAAGGTTGTTTGGAATAATTCGACTTCAATTTCCAGGCTTTCCGAAAGGGCGGGATATTGTTCAGACCAAGTGTCTGATTGACACTGGCGCCTGCATGACGGTAATTCCTCAGCGAGACTGGATGCGAGTTATCAAGTTGAGCAGAGCCGAAGAAAATGACATTGGGCGCTGCAAGATGAAACTGCGGCAATACGGGTACGTCGAAGGTAAGACGACTGGGTTGTGCGGGGGGCAGTGCCCGACATTTATAGGGCGGTTGCCTACTCACATTGTTGATAAACGCTTAAACCTGCTCGACCTAGGAAATTGCCATATTTGCTTGGCCATAGATGGAATGAATCCGAAGCATTGGCTCAAGCATGCGTTATTTGGTGTTGGGGGCGGTTGTATGGAGAATGGCGGACTTTGCTTGAATTGGAAAAGGAAAAGCGCTCACTACGTTGAAGTCGCAGATGACCTAACGTGAGTTCGCAAATCGGCGTCGCTCGCTCGATCTGGCCTGTTGAAGTGGACGACTCCGACATCGCCATTTTGCGAGCGAGGCAGCTAACGCATTCGGACGCAGCAAATTTGGCTGGCCCCCTGTGGGTAATCCTGCAAGGACGGGTAATGCGGTGCTCGTTGAGCACTCGGTACTGGTTCTTGGCAGGAGGTCAGAATGGCGGTTTGACCAGAGGCTCGTTGGGAAGATCTCAAAGTAGGGTTGCAAGCTGAGTTCGACGCGGCCTTGCAGACAGTCATGCAGTCCGTGAATGCCGCTGCGGCGGGGCAGTTGATAGCGGACAGTGAAGGAGCCGTTTGCGACGCGGCGGATGGACTGCGGACGAAGATGTTTGAGCGGACTCTGGAATTACGAGTCGACGCCATTGAGCAGTAGCTCGCTGCTCCCGTTGATCCACTCACGTCAAAAAAAACGGGCGAGGTTCATTTCGGTCTCGCATTGGGACGCAGAGCCGCGCCCGCTAGGAAGCGGTGCTTTGGCTATTTCGTAGCGGATTCCGCTTCCTGACGGGCGCGGCTTTGCAACCTCATCGTGAACAATGACAAATTTCGTAGATCCGACCGCGTTGTCATCATTGTCGTTCGTCGTGTTTGAAAGCGTTGGTTCGCGGAGTGAACCGCGTCTATTGGCTACGCGGATAGACCCCTATGTCGTTGCGGATCCGCCGAGGGGGATGACTTTGTCGGGCGCGTCCTTCAGTAACTCGCCGACGATGCGGCCGGGTTGACCGTCGAGCAACGTGCCGACTCCGCCGGGACGAGTGAAGTTGAGCTTGCTCGCATCCAGTCCGAAGAGGTGCAGTAAGGTCGCGTGATAGTCGTAGTGATTCACGATGTCCTTCACGGCTTTGTGACCGAACTCGTCGGTCTCGCCGTGAACGTAGCCGGCTTTGAAGCCGCCGCCCGCGACCCATGAACTGAAGCCATAGGTGTTGTGATCGCGGCCGACGTTCTTCTCATTCTGAATGACGGGCAGTCGTCCCATTTCGCCGCCCCAATGCACGACGGTCGAATCTAAGAGGCCGCGTTGCTTGAGATCTTTGACGAGCGCCGCGCCCGGTTGATCGACCTTCTTGCAACTCGCAGGCAAAGCCTTCTCGATGTTGCCGTGATGATCCCACTGTTGAGTCGAAGTGTAGATCTGCACGAAGCGGACTCCGCGTTCGATGAGTCGTCGCGCGATCAAACAGCGCGAGCCGTACTCGCGAGTCGGCTCTTGATCGAGGCCATACATCTTGTGCGTCGCTTCGGTTTCTTGAGTCAGATCGAGAGCCTCTTTCGCAGCCGTCTGCATCTTCGCCGCGAGTTCGTAAGTCGCCATTCGCGCGGACAGATCGGATTCGCCGGGATGCTCGGCGAGATGCTTTGCGTTGATCTCTTTCAAGAACGCGAGATAGCGCTCTTGAGGTGCTCCGGCTAAGCGCGGCGGCGGGTCGAGATTGAGAATGCGCGGCTCGCGCGGAC
>CAZNMS010000153.1:0-17283 GCA_964573505.1 uncultured Planctomycetaceae bacterium
GACGGAAGGACTTCGCGATGAAACGCAGTTTGGTAATGGGCGTTGCAGGAATGGGGCTCATGTTGTCAGGCATCGGCTGCATGAATACGGGCGTTGTCCGAGGCCAAAATCCCGGCATGGCCTACAACGGCGGCGGTGAGATGTCCGGCGGAATGCAGGTGCCGGCGCAGCCTGCTTCTTACGGGCCGATGTATTACGAGGGGCCGACGACGGGCTTCCAAAACTGCCCGACTCAGTGCCCGCCGAACATCGACGTCTGGCGCCCGACCCATCATCACACATGGGAGTATCATCAGCCGAAGAATCTCGTATATCCTCCGGCTAATCAGCAACCGGGAGTGGTGCAATATCCTTACTACACTGTGAAGGGCCCGACTGACTTCTTTTACAAGTAGTAGCAACGCTCCGTCGCTTCGCGGCCTCACGGCGACGTCATCGAGAACACAAAGAGCCCGACTTGCTGAGACTCAGTAGGTCGGGCTTTTTCGTTTTGCCGGTCCGAGGTTTCACCTGCGAGAGCGACGTGCCAACCGATTTGGCGGCCGCGAATCGGCATCGGATCAAAGCCCAGTCGCAGTAGTCTTCCCATCTTCTCTCGGAAAGGGCGTCTCAGGCAGCAACGCAGCCCGGCGGCAGCTTTTTCCTAACCCTCAAAGTCTGCCTAACCGATACCCCGAGAGGCGGTGTTCTATTGGGGCACCGGAGCGCGACGAGTTTGGTGACGGTGAGAATCGCGCTCAGAACGACGACCCAATGGCGAAGGAGCGCACGGGGCGATGCAGCAATTTCTTCTACAAATCAAGCAACTTTGGGAACGATCCAGTGCCGCATGGCGCGGACTGTTTGTCGCTGTGCCACTCGGCGTGCTCGCCATGATTGCATGGCTGTCGCTCGCCGAGCCGGATTATGTTCCGCTTTATACCAATTTACCGATTGATGAACTCGGGGCGGTTAAAGCAAAGCTCGATGCGACTCAAACTCAATACCGTATGGTCGGTAGCTCGGTGATGGTGCCCTCGACGCAGTTCGACAAACTGCGAGTCGAAATGGCGACATCGGGATTACCGGTCGTTAGTGGTTCGGGCTTCGAACTGTTCGACAAGACGCAGATCGGTATGTCGCCCTTCGTGCAGACGCTCAATCACACGCGAGCCATTCAGGGCGAACTCGAGCGGACGATCAAGCTGATCGATCCCGTTCGGCAAGTGCGAGTCATGATTGTGCAACCGGATCCGACTCCGTTTGCTCGCGATCAGAAGCCGGTGACAGCAAGCGTGCTGATCACTCCGAAGTCGGGAGCGTCGCTCACTCAGGGGCAAGTTGATGGCGTCGTCGCACTGGTATCGGCGAGCGTCAAAGGCTTGCAGCGAGATCAAGTCACCGTCGTTGACGCGACGACGAGCAAAGTGCTTTCGAAACGCGCTGATGATCCGGCTTCGAATGTGTCGAGCGAGCAACTCGCACATCAGCGTGAGGTCGAAAATCATCTCGCGGGTAAGGCTCAAGACATGCTCGACCGCGTGCTCGGTTATGGCCGAGCGATCGTGCGAGTGACCGTCGACATGAAGTTCCAACATCTGCGTGAGACTCAAGAGATCTACAACCCTGAAGGTCGTGCTCTCGTTGAGGAAAAGGTCTCGAACTCGAAGACGACCGGTGCTCAGCAGCCTCAAGGAGTTGCGGGAGCAGCAAGCAATCTTTCGCCTGTTGTGCCCGCCAGCTTCACCGCGTCAGAAGGCAATAGCTCGGACGAGACGATCGACAGTAAGTGGTTGATCTCGAAGAGTGCTCGTCAGTCCGAGCAGAAAGTCGGCTCGATTGAGCGACTGACCGTTGCCGTCATGCTCGTCGCTCCAAAAGCGGAAGAGGGCAAGAAGGTCGAAGAGTCGCTCGGCATTTCATTGCCGGATGCAGAGGCATTGGTGAAGCAGGCTGTCGGGTTCAAGACGGGACGTGATGCGATTCAGGTTTCGCTCGGCTCGCCTCTGCCTGACAGTGCCTACGACACAAACACTGGCCCGACAGCAATTGATCAAGTCATCAAAGGCGCCTATCCGTTTGCAATCGTGATTGTGGCGCTGACCTTCCTCTTCATGGTGATCAGCTACGCTCGACGACAGAACCGCCGCTTGCAGATCGAAGCGGAACGCCGAGCAGCAATGGCGGGCGAAGATCTCCGCAATTTGGAGATGGTCGCTGAAGCCTTGCGAAATTGGGTTGATACTGAGTAACTGCGAGTGGAGCGGATACTTGCCGAGCAAAGTGCGGCCGTCGCCGAAATCGTCAGGTTTCGGGGCCGCAGCGACTGAGTCCGAAGTCTTTCGAGCCTGTCGAAAAAGTGTGGCACGACGCTCCGCGTCGTGAGTCCCGAGGACGAACTCTCGTCGAACAACGGGGATTCTCGACGCGGAGCGTCGAGCCACAATGTTTTTCGACAGCCTCTTTCGACCTCGGCTACGAGGAACGCGTTCGAGTCGTCGTAGCATGGGCTTCTGGCCCGTGCTCAGCGGCATGTGTTGAACTGACTCGAGCACCCAAGACGGCAGCACGGACTGGAAGTCCATGCTACGACGACTTCACGGATCTTTGCCCCCGAACGATGTAGGCCCCTAACCGACGATAAGCAGGATGAGCGCACTCAATCTTCCCAACATGGATAAGGCCGCGATCGTGTTATGCGGTCTCTCGCCGTTCGCCGCAGAGACGGTCTTAGGGATGCTCAATCCCGAGAAAGTCCCGCGCTTACGGCAATTGATGGAGACCTATCGGGGCAACTCGAAGCTCAAGGAAATGGTCGACTCGGTGAACTCCGAGTTCTACCAGCTGCGCTCTGAGGTCGAGGAAAACGCGCGGCAGTACGGCTTCGTTGCTCAAAGTCAGGACAAGAAGAAGGCGCTCGAAGACGCGCTCGAAGAAGGGCAAGAGTCCGAAGAAGAAGAGGCCGAGCGGAAGGCGCGCGAGAAGAAGAAGAAGCTCGCCTCGGGCATCATCGACGCGAACGAAGATCCGTCGGACATCCTCAAGCAGATCGACTCGGCGGTGTTGGCCCGCGTATTGGCGAGCGAGCATCCGCGAGCTGTTGCAATCGCGCTCAATCGAATGGAGTCGCGGCAAGCATCTGAGGTCATCAAGAAGCTTGAACCGGAAGTTCGACGCGAGACCTTTTTGCTGATGGCAAAGGGACTGCCGGAGAACTCGGGACTCGTGCAAAAGGTGCTCTCGGCGATCGTTGAGATCTGCGCGAAGCGAGTGGATGTCGACACCGTCGAAGAGGGCGAGTCGCAGTTCCAACATCTCGCCGAAATCCTGCACCTCGTCGACCGCGAAGAGAAAGGGCAGTTGCTGGCGGCATTGGAAAACACCAATCCCGAAGCCTTCTCTGAGATCGATTCGCGACTCTACGATTTCACCGACTTGCTCAAGATCGAAGATCGATCGCTGCAAAAGATCCTCGCCGAGATCGACCTCAAGATCATGGCGACCGCGCTCTACGGAGCGACGCCGACGATTGGCGAGTGCGTGATGGGCAACATCTCGGAACGTGTCCGCACGATGCTGCAGGAAGAAATCGAGTTCTTAGGCAGCGTGAGTTCGGCAAAAGTCGACGAAGCCCGGCGCGAGATCGCCGACGTCATCCGCAAGCACGACAAAGCGGAAACGCTCGTTTGGAAGAACATCGAATAGCGGCCGCGCCTGCGAGGCTTCAGTACGACGGACGTCTTGTCTGTCGCTAAAGAGGCGCGACGGAGCGGAAGTCAGTCGTACCGATAAGGCCGCTGACAACCGCTTCGCACTACTCCAAATATGTGCCGCCATTCAGAGCGGCTTCGTATTGCTGACTCGCGACATCTGCTTGTGCTTGAGTCAGTTGGCCGGCAGCTACTCGCAGTTGCAGCAAGCGTTTGAAGTTCTCGGAAACTTGCTGCTTGTCGTAGCGCGCGAAGCTCAGCATGTCCGAGATGCGGCTGCCGTTGAGCGCTTTCGTGATGTGATAAGAGCCGTCGTCATCAATCACGACCTGCGCCTCGTTCGGAATCCCGAAGAGGTTGTGAAAGCTGCCCATCACTTCTTGATAGGCGCCGACTAAGAAGATCGCGAGGTAGTACGGCTGCCCCTTGAAGGGATGCAGCTCGAGCACGCGCTTCGTGTCTTTCACATCGACGAAGTTGTCGATGCACCCATCTGAGTCGCACGTCACATCAACGAGCGTCGCGAAGTCGGCAGGTCGCTCGTCCAAACGATGAATCGGCATGATCGGGAACAACTGGTTGATGGCCCATGAATCAGGAGCTGACCGAAAAACCGAAAAGTTGCAGAGGTACTTCGACGCCAGAATGCGTTTGAGATCCGCGAACTCAGCGTCGAGCGTTTCATCGAGTCGCGCGTGCTTGAGCACCTTCGCGCAGATCTCCCAAAAGAGGACTTCGCCCTTCGCTCGGTCTTCAAGGCTGATCAACCCGAGATTGAACTGAGTGTGCAAGCTGTCTTTGTCGTCGAGCGCATCGTGATAGCACTCGCGATAGTTCTTCGCGTTGATGCCATCGAGCAGCGACTTCAGTTCGAAGATGACTTGCGGGTCATCGTCGTCGATGACGGCACTCGCGAGGTCTTCGGCAAAGGTCTCGATCTCATCGCGAATCGAGGTGATGAAGACTGAGTGGTAAGCGGTCATCACCCGACCGCTCTCAGTGACGAGATGCGGATACGGCACTTGCTCGTCATCGCAGACGGACTTGATCGAGTAGACGACGTTGTTTGCGAACTCCTCAACGGAGTAGTTGATCGAGCCTTCGAACGTCGTCTTCGATCCGTCGTAGTCGACTCCCAGTCCGCCGCCGATATCGAGGTACTCGACCGCGACCTTCAACTGCCGAATCTTCGCATAGACCCGCGCAGCTTCCTTCATCGCGTTCTTCACGCGCTTGATGTCGGTGATCTGCGAGCCAATGTGAAAATGCAGCAGCTTGAGCGCATCAAGCATGCCGTCCGCTTGCAGCAAGCGAATGCACTCGAGGATCTCTGACGTTGTGAGTCCGAACTTTGCCGACTCACCGCCCGACGACGCCCACTTGCCCGTGCCTTTCGAATAGAGCTTCGCTCGCAATCCAATGAGCGGCACGACTCCCGTTTCTTTCGCGCGGCGGATCACCATTCGCAGCTCGTTGAGCTTCTCGACGACGATCACGACTCGCTTTCCCGCCTGAGTGCCGAGCAGCGCGAGATTGATAAAGGCTTCGTCTTTGAAGCCATTGCAGACGAGCAACGAGTCCGCAGCTTGCTCGACCGAGAGTGCGGCAACGAGTTCCGCTTTCGACCCCGCTTCGAGGCCGACGCTCTGAGTTGCGCCCTCTTTCACGAAGGTCTCAACGACTTCGCGACGAGGATTGACCTTCATCGGGAAGACGGGGAAATGCCCGCCGGTGTAGTTGTTCTCACATGCAGCCGCTTCATAGGCGAGACACAGTCGCTTCAACTGACTGGCCAAAATCTGAGGGAACCTCAGCGTGAGCGGCGTTGCCAATTTGTGCTTCTTCTCGATCGTCTGCACGAGTTCAAAGACATCGACCGAACGCGAATCGCCCTTCGCCGGATGCACGGCAAGATGTCCTTGCCGATTGATCGAGAAGTAACCCTGTCCCCAGTTTTCGATGCCATAGGTCTGCAAGATCTCGTCGAGCACAGTCGCATTCATGTGAGTCCTTTCGAGTGTGTGCCGTTGAACCTGCAGTCGCAGGCGAGAATGTCCGTCTGCGTTCTCGCCGACGTGCGGGTTTTACGGCTCGCGGTCTGGATTGAGGCCAATTCGGTTGACGGCAAGCCAATGGCGACGGCGTACGGCGGCTTGCGATCAAGACAAACGCCGACGCCTTCGGCTTGCGGTCAAACAAGTCGGTCTGCACCGCGAGAGGTATCGATGAAGAATCGGACTTCAACCGAATGCGTCAGCAAGAACATCGAGATGCTATCACGCGCATCGCAGACCCGAAGTCGCCGCCGACAATCTTAGCCTGCATAGCGCACCGCGAGGGCGTCGTTGGTTACGCGAACGGTTGGGCGACCGTTTTTTCAAGTAGGCGGCGATCGGGGCGGAGCGGCGGGCGACTTTTGGGGCGAAACGGCTGAATGACTCGCTTTCTCAACGATTTTCCGGTCACCGCGCAGTCCTTCGACCTCGACATGAAGCTTTAGACTCCCGCGACAGCGGCCTCGAACAACTTTCTCACGGGGCAATGACTCGACACCGAGCACCGCAGGCGTTGCGCGTCGGCCATGAAACGCGGTGAGCTCAGGCGATTCAGCGACAAGCCATGCTTCAGTTCGCCGAAGCAGCGCACCGGGACGTTGCCGCACTTCACGGAGACCCCGCGATAGATCCGGCCCAAAGATCCTGTCATATTTGTTACAACGAACCGCGTATCGAGTTAGGTGTAATCGGCATTCCATCGCGATCTCTGGCGGGCTCGTCCCGTCGGGACGAACGACTGGCTGCTACAAGAGCGAGTTGACTTGATCACTCTCCGTCCGGGGGAGCCGGACGGAAGCAACGACTCAAATTCAGCGCCGGAGTTCCGGTCACACCCAGTCGACCGGCACGTCCTGAAAGCCGACCTTGAAAAGCGATCACTGCCTCGCACGCTCTGCTTGCTCGATTTTAGCTTCCGTTGCTGCAGCAACTCCTTGATACGACCGATCGTTGCATGCCTCGGTTGCGAAATGTCCGTCGAGTCCCGTGCGCTTTTCAGGTTGGTCGTCCATGCTGCGAATTCGGGACGTTGTTCTTCGATTAGCCCTTAGCCGCCGACATCGCTGCTCATGAGAAGCACGCATGCGCCATCGGCGAGAACGTCATCGCTCGCCCGAGTGAATCGTTGACCGTCGAGATTGAGCAGCCATCCGGGAGCGAGTGCTCCTGCACGCAAGCAAGTGCCGACAAGCTTCGGGCAACGCTGCGCAAGTGCTTGCAAAACGTCTCCAGTCGTTTCGGCATCGAGTTCAAGCATCTCGCACTCGGCATGTCGCCGCGCCATGCCGAAGAATTCCACTCGCACGCGGGCCATCATGAGGTCCTTAAGAACTGAGACGAATGCTTATAAGCAAGCAGGATGAGGCAGTTTGAGCGCGACTGCACGCCATCGTTCTGCTGTCGGAAGGCCATTCAAGAGATCGTCGCGCAGCGGAAAGTCCTCGCGCGGACGATGCCATTTCAGGTGAACTTCGGCAGATGAACTCGCGAAGCCTTGCTCAATCTGATTCTCTCACGCAGTCACGGGATGAGACCCGAAATCTGTGTTGCGGAAACGAGGTGAGCTTCTTCAACTCCGATGACGGTTCGCAACGCGACGCATCGAGACTCGCTGAGATTCAGCAATTGAAGTGACTAACGTTCTCGCTCTCCTCAAGCCGCCTGCATTTGGGTCTTGCTGAGTCTGACTGTCGCGTCGGCTTCTCAGCCATTCCGACATGGCACGACGACAAGCGGCATGACGAACCTCATTTGCTGTCGTCGTTGCTGAGCAAATTGCTTGCTCGGAGATGACGCGGACCTGCATCTCGATTGATCGCGTCACTGATGCCCGCTTGACCGACGGGCAAACTGTGACCGCTGGCGATCGCACTTACAGACTGGGATTGGGCCAATCAAAATGTTGACCGAAGAAGACAGCCTAAAGACGGCAGCGCCGCTTGAACGCATCTTGATTGTGGATGACGAAGGGGCGGCGAATACCCTGCAGGCGGAACTCACGGCTTGCGGCTTTAAGGTCTCGACCGCGAGAGACGGCGGGCAAACGTACGGGGCAATCCGCATGCGGCCGCCGGATATGGTTCTCATTGAAGCCATCTTGCCGACCGAAACTGGGTTCGAGATCTGCGAGAAGATCAAGCAGCAGTCCAGTCGCGTGCCGGTCATGATGCTGACAGAGATCAATCTTGAGTCGGCGCGGAATCTCGCACAGCGCGTCGGTGCTGACGGGTATCTCACTAAGCCGTGCGCGACCGAGTTACTTTGCGAAGTCATGCGTGAAGTCGCAGAAAACGTCGCGGCAATGCATATCGAACGCGATTCAAAAGAAGTGGGCGTCATTCATTTCCGCTGTCGTTGCGGCAAGCGGTTGCGGGAACGCTTCGAGAATCGCGGCAAGTATGTGAACTGCCCGAAATGCACGGATCGCATGCTGATCCCGAATCAGACCATTAAGGAGTTTGTGACGCGCGCCGTTGAGACCGATGAGGGTTCGTCAGCCGATTTGGAGCCGATGAAGTTCATCACCATTAAGTGTCAGCATTGCTCGACCTTTTACCGATTGGCAAAGGCCGGAACCGATTGGCGGACATGCCCGCGGTGCGACAAGCAGCAGACAGGATCGCTGTCGATCGTCGGTGCACCGATTTCTCAGGCGGCACTTGAAAGCTCATTGCGCGTCTTGCGAGTGCTCAACGGCAAGAGCAAGGGGAAAAAGATTCTTCTGCCTGCAACGGAAATTACATTCGGACGAGCGGCTGATTGTGCGATTCGTCACAACTCAAAGTCGGTCAGCGAGCACCATTGTCGTCTCAAGCCGACACCTCGCGGAGTTGTTGTGACCGATCTCGGTAGCGAGCACGGCACCTTCATTGAGGGCGAGCGCTTGTCGCCAAATGAAGAGCGTTTGCTGGGGCCGCAAGCGTTGCTTTGGATTGGCGAGCTGCAATTTCGATTACTCGGCGAAGAAACGACTGCCGAAGACGAAGCCGCTCGCGTTCAAAACTGGTCGGCACGACAAGACGAAGCGCGTGAGAAAGGCGTCAAGCTCATTGATGCCGGCTCTGATACGGCGTCGGAAGCAGCTCAAGTCATCCGTCAGTATTGGAATCTGACGCGCAGCCAACAGGGAGCTGCGGAAGCCGAATCGCCAGTTCGCTGCTGAGCGCAGTAGCGAGACGAATTGCCCGATTGATCTCGGATATCAAGCGGTCCTTCGGGGACGGCTGACGTCATGTCAGCCGCCCTTCGAAGTCGCGAGCGGTTAACGGCGTAATGCGAGTCCGATGCATCCTCTTCAAATGTGACGAATCGCAGGCTGCTTCAAATGAGCTGTCAGAATTATGACAGCCTGCATTTAAAGCGGTCCTCTTGAGCAACGATCCAGAAGCACCGGCGCATCACGCTTTAGACGCAAACCACTGTCGCATCGGACGGACGTCGCAGAGTGTCCCACTCTGCGCTGACGTTGTTCCCGACCATCGCAAGGCACGCCAATCGCGATGCTTCGCGAATCGTGTCTTGTCGAGAACCGTCACTTGCCCCGTCGATATGCCGCAGTGCTCGCTCGGCAAATTCTCCGAGCTCTCCCACAAACTTCCCGGTTCGAGCCATATGCCGAACTCGACGATGAATGCTGGCACCGAATCGGTCGATGCACTCAGTCTCAGAAGTTGAGTCGCCTTGAGCATGTCGAATCCTCAAAGCCTCAACACAGCGTCTCACAATTTCTTTCATGTCTTCATTCCCTCATTGAGATGTTGCGAACAAACACAGTTGATGCCGCAACGAGGACTAAAAGGCATAGAAAGCTTGAAGCGCTAAGACGGTTCCATTGCTGTTTGTGACTTCGGCTGAACCGATGCCGTAGATCGCTGGGTTGAAGTTGAACTGGTAGCTGCCATCGCCGGTGATCTGCATCGAATTGCCGGCAAACGAGCCATCGAGAGAGAGCGAATAATTCGCGCCGGGAGTAAGGCCAGAAACACTCGCCGTGATGACCTGCGAGCCGTTTGTCTGGAAGTTGACCGTTACTGCCAGAGTGACCGCAGTCGCTGTGTTATTAGGTATCACCGGCATTCCGGGCATCCCCGTCATGGGAGCCTGCATCATTTGAGGTGCCTGCATCGCCGTCGTTGTAGTCGTTGTTACATTGCTCTGGGTCGGACCCATTTGTGTTGTGGACGCCGTAGGCGCTTGGGTTGTGGATGGGGTCGCCGGAGTTGAGGCCCATGCCGCCATCATCTGAGTCATCATGGCATCAGCGGCAGTCGCATCCAGAACGACGCGAGGCTCAAGTCCTTCCATTCCCAATGCTCGCGCCTGCGCGCGGCGGCGAGCAACATTGAGGTTGAGCTGGCGGGCAACGAACTTCGCGATGTTCTTAACAATCTTCATGTCACACCTTCTTCATCGAACTCAAGGCCTGCGACTCCGCACTGGTCTCAGTCGACAGTGACTGAGAGATCCCAGTTGGAATCTGAGTGAGCACTAGCCTATTCCGGGTTCCGAAAACGTTGAATACGCACGCTATTCCGATTTTGATGGTCGTAGCGACAATTTCGGATGCGCCGATTGCAATGATTAAAAGGCAGTTCCGAACGGCCTCTTAATTCGAAAACCGGGGCTTAAGGCTCGAATTCAGATTCGGATTCCTGATGTCGTGTCCCTCAGACAAATGCCTCGCGCAGACGCGGTGCGCGGTTAGTCACAGCGGACGCAATCCGGTTGTCGCGGTTGTTCCTTAAAGCGCTATCTCTTTATTCCGAGACGCATCGGCTCTCGTTTTTTCGAGGTGCAAACAGCTCCGAAGGGGAACACAGAGAATCACGAGGCCGAGTGACCTCACGTGTCACTTCAATGGCGAGCGACCTCGCAAGGGCAGGGCGGAGTGAGCTGCTCTCGCTGCTCGTTGATGAGTGATTCGTTCTCGCGCGCCGGTTGATTCGGCACGACTGGTAATGTCTGCCCGAGCCGTCATCGCTCGGTGTCACGAGGTGAATTCCCCGGATCGCATTGCAGGTGCTCGCCGCGCGAGGTCGATGCTGATGGCATCAATCATGAGCACATCACCCCTGAAATCACTGTGGTCTCAACGCGACGAATTGCCGTCGCTGATGAACACTGTCTTGCCGATGGTGCTCGGACCGGCGGAGTACGAAAACATGCGAGTTTGGCCCGGGCGTCCTGATCCACTGGGTGCAACATGGGACGGGCACGGCGTGAACTTCGCTTTGTTCTCTCAACATGCGACGAAGGTCGAGTTGTGCCTCTTCGAGGCACCGGACTCGAAGCAAGAGTCAGAGATCTTCGCGCTTCCGGCGCGGACCGGTCATGTTTGGCACGGGTACTTCCCCGAGCTGCGACCGGGACAGCTTTATGGCTATCGCGTGCATGGCCCCTACGAGCCGGCGCTCGGCTTGCGCTTCAATCCGCATAAGGTCTTAATTGACCCGTATGCGAAGGCTGTTGGGCGCGAGGTCAATTGGAACCACTCAGTCTTCGGGTACGTCATCGGAGACACCGACGAGTCCTTCGACACTCAAGACAGCGCTGCGCATGCGCCGTTGGGGGTCGTCATCAATGACTCCTTTATTTGGGGCGACGACGAGCCTCTGCGTACTCCGTGGAGCAAGTCGCTGATCTATGAGTTGCACCTCAAGGGCTACACGCAGCTCAACGCGAAAGTGCCGGAGTCAAAGCGCGGGACGTATGCCGGGCTTGCGACGTCGGCAGTAATTAAGCATTTGCAGAGTTTGGGAGTGACGGCGATCGAGCTGCTGCCGATTCATCACTTCGTGCGTGACAAGTTCTTGCTCGAACGCGGGCTCACGAACTTCTGGGGCTACAACACACTGAGCTTCTTCGCGCCCGATCCGAACTATGCCTCAGCGACGACTCCGCAAGAGGTCGTGCGCGAGTTCAAGCGAATGGTGCGGGCCTATCATCAAGCGGGCATCGAGGTGCTGCTTGACGTTGTCTACAACCATACGTGCGAAGGAAATGAGTACGGCCCGACGCTGAGCTTTAAGGGCATCGACAACACGAGCTACTACCGGCTCAAGCCGAACGCGCGGCACTACGAGAATCACACTGGCTGCGGCAATTCATGGCGCATCGGGCATCCGTATGCGTTGCAGCTCGTGCTCGACAGCTTGCGTTATTGGGTGCGTGAGATGCACGTCGACGGCTTCCGATTCGACCTCTGCTCGGTGCTCGGTCGCGAACCGGACGACTTCACGGCGCATGCCGCGTTCTTCAAAGCGGTTCAGCAGGATGAAGTGCTTTCGAAAGTGAAGCTGATTGCCGAGCCATGGGATTGCGCCGGCTATCACGTCGGGGCTTATCCGAGTCCGTGGCGCGAGTGGAACGGAAAATACAGAGACTGCGTGCGTAAGTTCTGGCGCGGCGATAACGGCATGCTCGGCGAGTTTGCGCATCGCCTCTGCGGCAGTGAGGAACTCTTCTTACACAACGGACGAGGCCCGCTGAACGGCATCAACTTCGCAACCTCTCATGATGGATTCACGCTCGCGGATCTCGTCGCTCATAACGAGAAGCACAATGCGGCCAATCAAGAAGAGAGCGGCGACAACAACAATCACAGCTTCAATCACGGGCATGAAGGTCCGACGGATGACGAAGCGATCAACGAACTGCGCCGACGGCAGCAGCGGAACATTCTCGCGACGATGTTCTTCTCGCAGGGCGTGCCGATGTTGCTCGGCGGCGATGAGTTCGGGCGGACGCAGCGCGGCAACAACAACGCTTACTGTCAGGACAACGAGATCAGTTGGGTCGATTGGGAACTGACCGCAGAGCAAAAGGAACTCGCTGGCTTCACGCGGCGACTCTCTGAGTTGTGGAGTTCGAATCCGGTCTTTCAACGCACTTCGTTCTTCTGCACTCCAATGGATGCCGAGACGTCGCATGACATCCATTGGCTGACGCCATCAGCCGACTCAATGACGAAGGCTGACTGGGAAGCCGGCTTTGCGAAGTGCGTCGGCGTGCTGCTCGATAGCGGGATGCGCGACGAGGTGGACTCGCACAACGAGCCGATCGTCGGTCAGCAAGTGCTGCTGCTCATCAACGCCAGTGAGATTGATTTGGCCTTCACACTGCCGGATCTGCCGGAAGGCTCGTACTGGGATGCGGTCATCGACACGTTCCTGCCGAAACGCGCGAGCAAGGTGATGGAGCGCGATGCCATCTATCAGTTGCGCTCGCGCTCGTTCGTCGTGCTGCTCCGTCGAGAGCAGTTGCTGCAGCGTCTTCGCAAACGCGCCGCGCAGGTCATTCGCCGAGGATGATCGAGCTGCAATAACGACTACAGCCGGTCTCATCACTGCGGATGAGACCGGCTGTAGTCATTGTTGGTTGCGGACTCGTGATGTCAGCAACGCTCGATTGTTGGTCGTCTTAAGACACGGCGGTCGTTTCGCACTTTGCCGGTGAAGCGGTCGGTCGCGGCAACGATTGATAGACGCCCTTCTGAGCGTCTCGACCGGCAGGCGTTGAGCGTTCGAAGAATCGCTGGGTGCGTTGTCGCAGGTGATAGCGACCGACAGCGGCCATCTCGCGACCGGCGGGTTCGTTCGATTCGAGTACGCCTGCAACTCCGGCAGTGAGCAGAGCACCGAGCAGCATTAACGAAGTGGTTTGAGCAAGCTTCATGGCATTGGCCTTTCAGGTTCGAGCGACGGTTTGCGTTGCAGGCCCGCAACGCGTTGTGAAGTTGCCTCTTGTTATGCGCTATGACGGCTGAACCACAAAGGAATCTGCCTCAGGTTTCGTCGATGAATCCCGCGTTGCGGCCAAAACACATGCGGTGCTGGCGCGACAGGACTGGTGACAATTGGCATCACGCGGGTGTGCGATGTTCGGCAAAGACATGAAGTGCGAGTGTCGTGCCGGTCGAGCGTTCTGCGGCAAGAACGGTCTGCAAACAACTGCGATGCGTGCTCACAACTCGTCGCGAATTCGGCTGAATTCGTTGAGAAATTGAGCCGCTCGCACATCGTCTTGAGCCGGTAGCGGGGCTGCGGATGCGTCACTAGCATCCCGCCCCGCTTCGGCCAGTAGTTGCTCTCGCACTTGAGCGGAGTCCTTCGTCGTCGAGTTGCTTCGCGATTCGATCGCTGCGACGAATGGCTCGCGTAGGTTCCGTTTCGAGGATTCCGACAAGAGTCTTGGCGTTGAACGTCGACGTAGCCGGATTCGCCAGAATTCGGATGCTTTCGCGCGAGTGTCTGAAGTTTCACGACTTCAGTTACGGGTTTGTCGGTCTGCGTGCTTTCGAAGATGTGACAGCAACGCGCGAGGACCGGTAAGCGCGCCGAAGTTTTTTGTGCCCCAATGCGATCTCTGAGTTCGAGATCGTGCCGATATCTCATGACTTCTCAGGAGACGAGTTCGAAATGAAAGCCCCGATTCGAGTCGCTGTGACCGGCGCTGCCGGCCAAATTGGTTATGCGTTGATCTTCCGCATTGCGTCTGGCGCGGTGTTCGGTGCCGATCAGCCGGTGATCTTGCAGTTGATCGAGCTGCCTCAGGCAATGGGCGCTCTCGACGGCATTCATATGGAGCTTGATGACTGTGCTTTCCCGACGTTGGCCGGTGTCGTCAAAGCCGACAACAACAATCTCGAAGCAGGTTTCAAGGACGCGAATCTCGTGCTTTGCGTCGGCAGCATCCCGCGCAAGGACGGCATGGAGCGCGCCGACTTGATCCGCATCAACGGCCCCATCTTCACGAGCACCGGCAAGGCGATTCAGGCGACGGCCAATTCCGACGTGCGCGTGATCGTCATCGGCAATCCCTGTAACACAAATTGCCTCATTGCGATGTCGAACGCACCCGACGTGCCGCGCGATCGTTGGTACGCGATGACTCGATTGGATCAGAACCGAGCGGTCTCGCAGTTGGCTCAGAAGGCCGGTGTCGGAGTGGCTGCGGTCACGAACGCGAACATCTGGGGCAACCACTCGGCGACCCAGTATCCCGACTTCTACAACGCGCAGATCAACGGCAAGCCAGTGACCGAAGTCATCACCGACACGAACTGGTTGCAGAACACGTTCATCGACGTCGTGCAGAAGCGCGGTGCGGCGGTCATCAAGGCTCGCGGTGCATCGAGCGCCGCATCCGCAGCGAACGCGATCATCGACAATGTGCGCGATGTGTGGTTCCCGACGGCGGCGGGCAAGAGCTTCAGCGCAGCGGTCTGCAGCGACGGCAGCTACGGCGTTGATGCCGGTTTGCTGTCGAGCTTCCCGCTGACGAGCGACGGCAAGACATGGAAGATCGTGCAAGGTCAGACGCACAACGACTTCGCGAAGGACAAGATCGCAAAGACGATCGCCGAGCTGCGATCCGAGCGTGAGACCGTCAAGGAGTTGCTGCCTAAGTAACCTCTTGGCGTTCTTCAGATCGTTACCGCCCTTCCAGAATCGAAGACCGACTCTGATTGCCGAAGAGCTTTCTTCGCCAGAGTCGGTCCTCGATGGGGGCAGGCGCATCGAGGCTTCAATGAGTAAGTACCAGTGCGAGCATTGTGGTGAAACTCACGACGCCCTTCCCGTGATCGTCGACTACCGCCCCATTCAATATTGGGATGTTCCGGAAGCGTTACGCAGTCGCGATGTGCATTTGGAAGACGATCATTGCGTTGTCAAAGGCACGCAGTTTCTTGTCCGTGCTGTCATCGAGATTCCGCTTGTCGATCTGGCGCACAACTTAAACATCGCGGTCTGGGTCTCATTGAGTGAAAAGAATTTCGGCATTTGGAAGGCGAGCCGTTCGGAGTCGAAGAGGAAACATCTTGGTCCGTTTTTCGGTTGGCTCTGCTCGCGGTTACCGATCTACCCAGAGACGGCCCTTCTCAAGGCGAAAGTTCAATTGCGCGACGGCGACGCCCTACCTTGCATTGAACTTGAGCCAACTCAGCATCCATTGGCCGTTGATCAGCGAAATGGGATGACATTGCAGCGAGCGTTCAAGTTGGCTCATGACATATTTGGAAAAGAGTTCTTCAGCATGCACGTCTCTAGGCGTGAGTAACTAGCGAACTGTCCGTGAATCGTGATGGTAGGGAATAAAAATGACATCAGTTTCGCGTCGAGGTTTCATCGTCACTGCGGCTGCCTCTGCGGGCGCGGCGCTGAGCTTGCCCAATGTCGTCACTGCGGCTGAGCCGAAGCCGACAACACCGGCAGCGCGGTTCAAGTTCGGGCTCAATACGAGCACCATTCGCGGGCAGAAGCTCGGCATCGTCAAAGACATCGAGCTAGCCGCGAAGGCCGGGTACGACGGCATCGAACCGTGGATGAATCAGCTTGAGGCCTATGTCAAAGAGGGCGGCAACCTCAAGGACTTAGGTAAGCGGATTAAGGACAGCGGCTTGCAGGTCTATAGCGCGATTGGCTTCGCGAACTGGATCGTTGATGACGATCAGAAGCGGGCCGCCGGTCTTGAGCAGGCGAAGCGCGATATGGATATGGTCGCTCAAATTGGCGGCACGCATATCGCTGCTCCGCCAGCAGGTGCGACGGATCGCGCGGACCTCAATCTGATGAAGGCGGCAGAGCGTTACCGAGCGTTGCTCGAAGTCGGTCGGTCGATCGGAGTCATTCCGCAAGTCGAAGTTTGGGGCTTCTCGAAGTGCCTCTCGCGATTGGGTGAGACAGCGCTCGTCGCGATCGAAGCTCAGCATGCGGATGCCTGCGTCTTGCCCGACATCTATCACCTCTTCAAAGGCGGGTCGGAGTTCGCGGGACTCAAGCTGCTTTCGGGCGTCGCGGTGCATTGCTTCCATATCAACGATTACCCGAGCGACTTTCCGCGCGCGACGATCGCTGACAAGAACCGCGTCTATCCCGGAGACGGTGTAGCTCCGATTACAGACGTGCTGCGAGGACTCGCCGATCGAGGTTTCAGCGGCATGCTTTCGCTCGAACTGTTTAACCCTGACTACTGGGCTCAGGATGCCGAGTTAGTGGTGAAGACGGGGCTCGAAAAGATGAAGGCCAGTGTTCACAAAGCGTTCGGCTAGAGCCGACGCCGTAGCATGGACTTCCAGTCCGTGCTGCATTTTGCGTTGCCAGAAATTCCGCACGGACAGGAAGTCCATGCTACGGCTTCGGTGCAGAGGAGAGCTGCCTCTGTGAGGGATTGGGTTTTCGCCTCGGGTGCTCAGTTCTCATTTCAAGGAGATTGCAGATGGCGAATTACGACTACGACTTTGCATCAGCCGACATGTTCGCGGCCGATGCGGCACTCGATGCTCGGGCGCAATTTCTGCGCAAGACTTATCTCAACCTGACGGGAGCGATCGCGCTCTTTGGAGTGCTTGAGTACGTCTTCCTTTCGAGCACGGTCATTAAGGCAACGTTGTTTGGTGTGATCGCGGGGCATTGGTGGATCGCGCTGCTCGCGTTCATGGGAGTGAGCTTCCTCGCTCAGCGCTGGGCAGAAAGCGGTACTTCCGCCGGAGTGCAGTATCTCGGACTCGGTCTGTACGCGGTCGTTGAAGCACTGATCTT
>CAZNMS010000154.1:0-1030 GCA_964573505.1 uncultured Planctomycetaceae bacterium
TGGCCACGCGAATAAGTAGCTTGGGATTCCATCCCGAGCCTCAGCGGTCTGCACGTCTCCGGCTCAAACCGCATTGCCGTCAGAGACGAGCATCCCCGCTCGTCTTCAGCCCGCTGATCCGGCTCGGTATGTACTACAAGCTACAGGAAGGCACGCGAGGCAGAGCATCGAGCTCTTGCGTTCCTTAGCAGGTTTTGATGTCCGAAGAATGTTGTGTGAGATCAAAACGAGACTGCGAGTTCGCGCGTGACGGCAGATTCAACTCGTGAAAGTGAGCGTCGTCCCGCTGCGGCTCGGGATGGAATCCCAAGCTACTTTTCGGGGCAGAGCCTCGCCTGCCAGTCATCGACTCCGACTCGTCACGCATTACCGGCCGCGTTAGCGCGGGCCGTTGGCCACGCGGTTAAACGAGGTGGGCAATGCGACTCCGAGTGCTTGCAGGTGCTCGGTGGCGCGGGTGAGGCCGGGGGCGTAGGCGTAGGGCGGGCCTTCGAGCCAGGCGTATTCGTAGGCTTGCACGGCGGCTTGCTGGGCGCGGGCGAGGGTTTGAGGTCGCTCGGCGAGCAGGTGTTGGCGACGCTCGGGGTTGGGGTTGGTGGCGAGCTCGGTGTCGATCACTTGCAGCGTCAATCGCTCGAGCGCGGCGAGTTCATTGAAGGCGTCGGCGTGAAACAGCGGATACGGCCCGCGCGCGGCTCGGTCCCAGACGTCGTCCAAACAACGCCGCGCTTCGGCGAGTTCTTCGTAGCCGAATTCGTCAGAATTCGGGGGCGTGCTACGTGGCGTCCGAAGTCTGACGACTTCGGGTACTTGGAGTTTCTGTCGCGCGTGGGCGGCGTGGAGTTCGGCCAGAGCGATCAGTGCGGGTAGTTCTTCTTCCACAAGCTGGCAGGCTCGGGCACGGGTCAGGGCATGCAGCAGTCGCTCGTGAGCGTACTCGGCAGTTGGAGCGGCGGGGGGGGGGGGTTTTTTTTTTTGTTATTTTGGGGGGGGGGGGTTTGGCCCCCCGGGGGGGACAACACCCCCCCAA
>CAZNMS010000154.1:1040-17190 GCA_964573505.1 uncultured Planctomycetaceae bacterium
ATATGTATGCGCCCGCGTGTCTACCAACACCCCCGCAAATTTCTAAAGACCGAACACCCGACCCCTCTTCGTTCGACGTGCGGAGTGACTCGCTCTGACCACGCCGTTCGCCTGACGGCTCAGAGAGAGCCACCCAACCTCGCAGCGCGGCGGTGCCTTGCAACCGCGTGGCGCGGATGAAGTCGGCTTCGAGTCTTTGCACCGCCGCGAGGTCCCATGCGCGATTGGCTCGCATGCGTGCCGTGGCCCAGTCGCCGTACCAGAGAGCCACTTCCGCCATGTAGGCGTTGACCGCGCCTTCTCCCTGTTGATTCTCTTGCTTCTGCCAAAGCTGTAACGATTGCTCCAACGCGGTCCAGGCGTCGGTGGCGAGGGACGTGAGCGCGTGCCCCGTAGGATGGCCTCTGAGGGCGTCCGTCTGTGGGTCGTCGAGAGAGCCAGCCGCCTGTTCGAGAAGTCTGTGATTGTCGTCTTTCGCTCCGCGAAAGGACGTCCCTTCGCTGGGAAGCTGTGAGCCGTTGAGAGACAGCAACCCCTCAGCCGTACGACGGACTTGTAGTCCGTCGCGTGAATCGGGTGTTCGTTCGGAAGCGACGGACTGCAAGTCCGTCGTACTAGTTTCATCACTGCCTCGGAGCGAAAGCCGACACTTGCCGCGCACGGCCAAGGCCAAACCCAACTCGTACAGACTCCCGGCTTCGTCGTCTTCGCTGTTCCGTTCACGATCAAGCCGCAGCGCCGTGCGGGCCGAGGCTTCTGCCGCGCGGACCTCGCCCGACAACCGCTCGGCGTCCGACAGATTGCACTGCCCCACGCTGAGGTTGCGTTGGTCCTGCTCCTGCTCGTTGAGTTCGCACTTGCGGCGATAGACCGGCACCGCCGCGCCCGGCTGGCCGCTGCCGAGATAGGCGTTGGCCAGCGCATTGAGCGTGTAGCTCTGATCGCTCGGCTCGTTCAAACGCGGCAAGGGAACGAGGCGGTTGGCCGAGTCGTCGTCGCCGTAGCATGGGATTCCATCCCGTGCTGTCTTTGCTTTTGCTGCTGCTGCTGCTGCTGCTGGTGTTGTGTGAGAAGAAGAAGAAGAAGAAGAAGAACGCACGGGATGGAATCCCATGCTACGGGGGGGCTCAGCAAACAGCCGCTCGAGCAACTCAATCCGCAACCGACTGGCACTCAGCCGCCAAAGCGTCGCGGCGGCCAACCGATCGCGGAAGACGACTAACGCGTCTTCGTACCGCTCCAGTTCGATCAGCGTGTGGAACAGCTCGATGGCGGGCGTGAGGTCGTTCACGCTTTCGACGTTTTCAAAGTCCGGCACTTCGATGGGCGCGAAGTGCTCGTGCAACGTCTGACAGACGGTTTGACGCAGCGACTTGTCCAAGCGGCTCCACACCACGCCCCGCACGATCGGATGCAGGTCGTACCGATTCGCTCGACGGTCCCAACCTAAGAGACCTCGGTCTTCGAGCGTGTTGAGCGCGGCATCGAGGGAGGGCTCGGAGAGTGTCGGCTTTCGCTCCGCGAAAGCACGCAGGCGAGATGCAAACCAATTTAGCACCAACTTAATCTTGGAAGTGGTCGTCTCTTCGCGACGTGCTTTCGCGGAGCGAAAGCCGACACTGACAAACAGCGACACCAACGTGTCGTAGGTCGTCGGCATGCGGAAGGCGGAGATCGTTTGCAGCAGGCGCAACTGGCGGTCATCGAGTCCTCGTAAGGCGTGTGCCAACACATGCGACTTCCGCTCGGTGGCGTGCAGCAGCGGGAATGGGTCGAAGTCCGGATGCGCGGCGCTCCACTTATCAAAGTCGCCCACCGCTCGACGATCATGAGCCACCACACTGGCCAACGCTTGAATCAACAGCGGGTGCTTGTCGAACGTCGCCAACAGCGGCAGCAATGTGGCACTCGAACCCGTCGCTCCAAAACTCCGCCACAAGTTCAACGCATCGTCGTCGCTCAAGCCCTTTAAGAAGTACGCGAGGCAACTCGGCCACGGATCGCCGTTGGGCTTCTGCAAGTCCGACGGATACAGCCGCGTGCTGACCAAGATGCGCGCCGCTTTGACCTGAGTCAGCTTTCGCAGAAACGCCCCGACGCGCGGATCGACCGTTAGCCGCAGTCGATGCTGGCCCGTGAAAGACTGCGCCGCTTCGGGAGCCAGTCCATACGACTGAGCCACATAGTTCGCGGTCTGTTGATCGAGTTCATCGTCCTGCAACCGACTGCAATCCGCGCCCGAGTACGCGATCAACACCCGCTCCAAACCGTCGAGCACCAACAAGTGCGGCTCGGTATTGAGCACTCGCAACAGTTTTTCTTCGCGCTCATCAGCGGTCAGCTTGCGAACGTCTTCCAACGGTTGCTGAGTGACATAAGCCACCGCGCGCATCACGAAGTTTTCGAAGGTGGCATCGGACTCGTAGAAGCTCCACCACATGCGGCCGCGCAGACCCGGCATCTCTTGCGGAGCGATGTGCTGGAACCAGTCCCACGTGAGCGCACTCTTTCCCTGCCCACCAATGGCCACGAGGAAAAACATCCGCGAGCGGAACGCCACTGACTTCGGATCCGCTACCCAATGCGTGAGCCAATTGAGTTCCGGCTGTCGCCCGATGACTCGACCCGTCTTCAACAACACATAGGGATGCGCGACATAGACCTCGGGCGGTGCCGGGATGTCGCTGACATAGTGAAACGCAGTGGGCTGAGGCTCTCGAAAGGACTGCAACGCGGCGACGATCTTGGCTCGCAAATCCGCGACGTCGGAGAACTCGGCCACCAAGCAACCGTCCGCGACGATGCGGTCCTTGAACTGCTGCAATCGCTCGGCCCCGGCTCCCTTATCGACTTCCTTCGGCGAGACCGGCACGTCCTCATTCAACCAAAACACAAACCGCCGAATGCCCCGCTGAGCGGCCCGGTCATACTCGCACTCAATGAGCGACCGTTCGGAACCCGCATGCCCGACGATCACCTTGCCGTACTGCTGAGCGAAGAACCCCAAATAGAAGTCGGCGTCATCGAGCGACTGCAACCAAGTGGCCAACGTCGGCTCATCAAACGGTCGGTCGACCTGCGGCTGAATGGGTTCGCATTCCATGCGCAAGCAGGCATCTTGGAATTGCTCGGTGTCCTTCTCGGATGAGAACGCCTGAGGCAGCAAGCTGCTGATGAAGACTTTTTTGCGAGGAGGCAGCTTGTTGGGCTCTTTGACTTCAACACCGGCTGCTTCTGCTGTGCCCTTCAACGAGTCGATCAACTTCTGCAAGCTGCCTTCACGCTGCGTTGCCGGGAACAAGTCCCAGCACTGCAAGCTGTCGAAGTTCTTGTTGGCGCGGAGCTTGAGCTGCGGCAGTTCGCAGGCGGAAAGTCGGACTGGAAGAATAAATGCAGTCCCGGACTTCAGCTTCGAGTTGATCTCGATCGCGAGATCCATCTCCTTCCAGACACCGGACTCGCGACGCTCATCCAGCTCGCGCGACAAGCACACGACGACGGCATAGGCCGAGTTCATCGCTTCTTGAATCTGCTGATCCCACTCGCCGCCTTCGATGAGCTGATCCCACCAAACAACGAAACCTCTCGCGATCAAGTCTTTGCGGAGTTTGCTGACCTCGTCCTTGTTATCGCGGCAGTACGACAAGAAGACATGTTTCTTGGTGGGCATCAGAGTGGCTCGCTCAGTCGGATCAGCGGCAAGGATCAGTCGCTGCTCGATCGGCTGACAGTGCCTCGGCACAGCGAGTGGTCATTGTTGCCGCTCTCGACAAGAACCCAACCAAGAGCCAGTGGTCATGCTGAGATTCAAAGGCCGCGCGAGTTGAGGCGATGACGAGCGGCACGCAGGCAGCCGCTGGCGAATAGGTCAACATTGGGCCGAGCCCGATGGTCTCCGAAAGATTGACTCTTGCGCTTCTGAGTCAACGATGGAAACGACACGTTTAACCGCGATCCTCTGGGGAGCTCTTCGGACGCGGCCGTCGACGTCATCCGCCGAACGTCGTCATCGTCAGCAGTGGCCGGCTCTGACCACTGAGTCTCCAATGAGTCGCGAGCACCTATCCGTATTCGACGCGCTCCCCAGAGGGTCGCGGTTAAACGTCCGAGGGACGTTGGGCCGTATGAAAGCGAGACTGCGTGATCCCTCGTGACGGCGAAGTCCACTCGTGAAAGTGAACGGCGTCCCGCTGCGGCTCGGGATGGAATCCCAAGCTACTTTTTGGGACAGCCAAATTTGCTGGTCTTGGGACTGCGCCTGTTGGCGGGCTTACATGGGCTCGCAATACTGGCGGCCGATGCGTTGCTTGCATCTCACTCCGTCTTTCCCGCCTGCGTCCTCGCGACATTCCTTCCGCTTTCAGGAGCTTACCTGTGCGTCTCATCCGCTCTTGGCTCAGCGTTTGTGTCTGCGTGCTCTTCGTTTCGTCGATCGGTTTCTCAGCCGACGGCCCCGCTGCTCCGCATGGAGTTATTGTCACACCCGCAGAGATCAAGCTCGTCCGCAACTACGAGCAAGTGCAGCTCGTCGTCACTGCAAAGGCCGCAGACGGCAGTTTGAATGATCGCTGTCCCGATCTCAGTGGAGCGGCGAAGTTCGAGTCCGCGAATCCTGAAGTCGCGACGGTCAATGAGATCGGACGCGTGCTCGCGAAAGGCAACGGGCAGACGAGCATTCGCATTCAGACGGTCGGTCAAACGCTCGAAGTGCCGGTTGTTGTGAGCGGCGTCGAAGCGAATCCGAAGGTCGAATACACGCGCGACGTTGCTCCGGTGCTGAGTAAGACGGGTTGCAATATGGGGCCGTGCCATGCGGTGCAGCACGGGCAAGCGGGCTTCAAGTTGACCGTCTTTAACTTCGATCCTGATGCCGACCGCAATGCGATTGCACGTGATCGGCAACAACGTCGCCTCAATCCGATTGATCCCGAGCAGAGCCTCTTCCTGCTGAAGCCGACAATGCTCGTGCCGCATGGCGGCGGGAAGCGAATGGCGCCGGGATCGGTCGAGCATCAAATGCTCGTTTCATGGATCAAGAACGGAGCACCGGCACCGCTGAAAGAGTCGCCGAAGGTCACCGGCATCAGCGTCTTCCCGAAGCAACGCATCGGTGAGAAAGGGCTCAAGCAGCAACTGCGAGTTGAAGCGACGTACTCCGACAACACGGTGCGAGATGTCACCGCGCTCGCTCGGTTCGATTCAATGGATGACGGCATGCTCGCGGTGTCGAGCGACGGAATGGTGACAACGTCCTCAGCCGGGCAAGCACCGGTCATGGCTCGTTTTGAAGGGCAAGCTGCGATCTGCATGTTCGTCGTCCCGTATCGCGAGGGACTCGAACTCGCCGGTTGGACGAACAACAACTTTGTTGATGAGCACGCTTCTCAGAAGTTTCGCGAGCTCGGCATCGACCCGTCGCCAGTGTGCGACGATGCGACTTTCATTCGTCGCGCGTTCCTTGATGCCACTGGAACAATTCCGACAGTGGAGCAGACGCGAAAGTTTTTAGCCTCGACCGATGCGAAGAAGCGCGAGCAACTCGTCGATGAGCTTCTCGGGCTCACCGGCGATCCGACGCGCGACGTGCATAACGACAACTTCGCGGCTTACTGGTCGCTGAAGTGGGCAGACCTTTTGAGGAATACGAGCAATCGCAAGTCGGTCGATCAGGGCATGTGGGCGATGCACAACTGGCTGCGCGAGTCGTTCCGCACGAATAAGCCGTTCGACAAGTTCGTACGAGAACTCGTGACCGCAAAAGGCTCGATCTACATGAACGGCCCGGCGAACTACTTCCGAGTGTTCAACAACTCGTCCGACCTCACTGAAGCGACGGCGCAGATCTTTCTCGGTGTCCGAATGGAATGCGCGAAGTGTCATCATCACCCGTTCGAGAAGTACGGACAGGAAGACTACTACGGGTTCTCGGCGTTCTTCTCGCGGGTTAGCACGAAGAACAGTGAGGAGTTCGGGCTCTTCGGACGCGAGAGCGTCGTCATCGTGCGATCGACCGGTGATGTCAGTCATCCGAAGACGGGCAAACGCATGCCGCCGACACCGCTCGAAGGACAACCGGTCGAGCATCCTCTTGATCGACGCATTGCACTCGCAGACTGGCTGACGGCAAAGGACAACAAACTCTTCGCGCAGAACGTCGTCAATCGCTCGGTGAGATTCATGCTCGGTCGCGGGCTCGTTGAACCCGTTGACGATCTGCGATCAACGAACCCGCCGACAAACCCGGCATTGATGGATGCGCTCGCAAAGCACTTCGTCGACAGCAACTTCAGCGTGAAGCATCTGCTGCGCGCGATCATGGTCTCGCGGCTTTATCAGCTCGACTCGCAGCCGACAGCTTCGAATGCCGCTGACAGTCGCTTCTATAGCCACTTCCTCGTGAAGCGTTTGACGGCGGAACCGCTGCTTGACGCGATTGATCAAGTCGCGCAGTCGCGCACGAAGTTCAACAACTTGCCGATCGGCACGCGGGCGATCGACTTGCCGGACTCTGAGTACCCGGATCACTTCCTCAACACGTTCGCGAAGCCGCGCCGGGCGAGCGTCTGCGAGTGCGAGCGCTCGCCGGACGAGAACCTCGCTCAGGCACTGCACACTCTCAACGGCGAGACGATTGCGACAAAGCTCGCTGACAAGAAAGGCCGTATCGCGCGGCTGATCGGCGAGAACAAATCGCCGGAAGAGATCATCGACGAGATCTACGTCGCGGCTTTGTGTCGGCCTCCAAAACCCGAAGAGGTTGCTGCCGGCAAAGAGATCGTCGGCTCAGCGACGAGCCCGCAAGAAGGCTACGAAGACATTCTTTGGGCGCTGATGAACTCGAAGTTCTTCTTGTTCGTGCATTGAGAATGCTCGCAAGTGGATGCTCGTCGCATCGAGCGTCAGTTGGCGATTTGTCCGAGTAATGGCTGCGGTCGATCGCTCTTGCTCATTGCGCCTCGTGCGTGAAGGAATGCGAAGATCGTTCGCTCTGCTGTTCTTATCCGTGTGAGAAACATCCGTGTGAGCAAGGGCAGACAGAAGACTCTTCTTTGGCCCATCCTTTCTCACACGGATGTGTCCCACACGGATGAATGACCGCGTGAAACCGCAAATTGGATTGCCCTTTGATGCGATGTCCTTCGACGCTCAATCACGACTCGCCAATGGAAGTGCACGACACCCGAATCGACCAAACATTTCGTTCGAAGCATGTTGCCGGCGAACTCAAGCAGATCATCTTTCGGACGAGCATGTTGAGTGCGGCCGATTGGTTGACTGAGACCAGTAACGCGCAGCGCGACTGCTGTTCTCTGCGTGCGGCGCGGGCTCCTTCATGCCGTTGCGAAGTCGCGTCTAAAGACCCACTCTTCCGCGTAGGGATAGTTGGGAAATAACTTCGCTGATTGGCTCTCCGTCCGGCTCGCCCGGACGGGAGCAACGACTGGCCAAGCTACTGCGAGGAAGTAGCAATTCAGTCGTGACTCCCGTCCGGGCGAGCCGGACGGAGAGCAAGCACCAAATCAGGAAGTTATTCCCGGACTGCTCCTGACTGCCGCTTCAATGAAGAGAGTTCGGGGACCAGTCTCAGTCGCGGAGCGACTGAGCTACGTAGGCGAGTCGCTCTGCGACTCACTGCACCCGACGTTCGAATCTTGAAGCGGCACAACCAACAACTTCTTTGCTGTCTCCCCACTCCTCATCAGAACGACTTCCGACTGTGAACGAACCTGCGACGAAACCTTCTAAGAGTGCTCTGCTCATTATCTTTGTGACGGTGTTTATTGACCTGCTCGGGTTCGGCATCGTCTTGCCTTTGATGGCTCGTTACGCGAAGTCGTTTGATGCCTCTCGCCCGATGTTGGCGCTGTTGATGGCGTCGTTTTCGGCGATGCAATTCTTATTCGCGCCCGCATGGGGACGACTCTCGGATCGCATTGGTCGACGACCGGTGCTGCTCATCGGGCTATTCGGCTCGACGGCGTTCTACGCGATGTTCGGAATCATCACCGCGATGGGCAAAGACGGAGCAATGCTCGGCATCGCGCCGCTCACATGGCTGCTCGTCTCACGCATCGGAGCGGGCATCTGCGGTGCAACGATTCCTACAGCTCAAGCCTATATCGCCGATGTGACCGGAGCGGCTGAACGCACAAAGGGAATGGCGCTTGTCGGAGCAGCGTTCGGAATCGGCTTCACGTTCGGGCCGTTGCTCGGAGCGATCTTTGTGTCGAACGATCCGAATGCCCCGCCGAGTCCCGGAGCCGGGTATCTCGCATCGGCATTGTCGGGACTCGCATTCTTATGGGCGATCTTCAAGTTGCCGGAGTCGCTGCGTCCTGAATCAAGCCGCGCTGAAGGCGGCTTTAAGGTCGGGCAGTTGCTCGATGCGTTTCGACATCCGGGATTGGGACTCGTCTTGCTGACGATGTTCTTGACGACCGTTGCCTTCGGACAGTTCGAAACGACGCTCGGCTTGCTGACTCGCGCATTGGGCTTAGCCGATCGACAGAACTTCTACGTCTTCGCTTACGTCGGCTTTGTGTTGTCACTAACGAACGGCGGCATCGTGCGTCCGCTCTCGAAGCGAGTGGCTCCGCACATGCTCGGACTCGTCGGTGCTGCGGTGATGATGGTCGGAATGGGCATCGTCGGTATGACGTCAGACTCGTGCGCTCAAGCATGGGGGAAGGCGCGTGCAGAACTCACTGAGAACGGGTTGCTGAAGACGGCTGAGGCGAGTGATGACGCGAAAGCGAGTGCCGAATCATCCGGCGTCAAGAAGGCCGCGCCGCGACCGGTCGTCGCTGATACTCCGGAAGCAAAGGCGATCGTCGACAAGCACATCAACGGTCCTCTTTGGAATCTCTATTTGGCAATGGCGGTGCTCGTTGTTGGGTACTCGACGATGACGCCCTCGCTGTTCGCGCTCGTCTCACTTCGCACTCCCGACGACAAGCAAGGCGAGTATCTCGGAGTGGCTCAAAGCATGTCGGCATTGGCTCGCATCATGGGACCGGTGATCGGCATGAGTTTGTTCGACGACAGTCATGTCGCTCAGCCGTATTGGGCCGGAGCAGCGATCTTGAGTGTCGGAGTTGTGCTCATCGGGATGATTGGTCGCGGTCCGAAGAACTCTGCTGAAGTCGCTGCCGGTGCGTGAGATTGCAGAGTGAGAGCGGTCGGCGTTCGTAAAAGTCGCGCGGTCATGAATGAGGCTGTTGTTCGTCCTACGAGTTCGCGATTTCTTGTCTGCTTGCGCATTGTAGGACGTGTTACATAGTCGTCATTCACGCTGCGAAAGGGATTGTTGGCTTTTGCTCCGAGGCTGTGACCTTTTCGCCCCCGGCCTTGTGCCGGGGGTTTAGCGGCCTTTGCGCTACTCGAATTTGCCCTAAATCGTAGTAGCGCAAAGGCCGTTGAACCCCCGAGGCAAGCTCGGGGGCGATATAATCACAACCTCTCCGCAAGAGCTTCCTTTCGCGGAGCGAAAGGCGACTATCGGATGCGGCTTCGCCGCGCGCGGTTAGACAACGTCATTTCTGACCGCGCGACGAGCAACAACGGAGATCGGAGAACGGCAACTCATGCGAATCGGCGTCATCAGCGACACTCATGACCGAGTCGAGCAGACTCGACCGGCGGTCGACATCTTCATTGCGGAAGGCGTTGAGCGAGTCTTGCATTGCGGAGACATCGGCTCGCGGTTCGTCGTCGAATTGTTTGATCGCTGGGAGACGCACTTCGTCTTCGGCAACACCGACTACGAACAACGCGCTCTGCGCGAATCAATGGAGCTTGCCGGTCATGTCTGTCACGGCCGCTACGGAGAAGTCGAGTGGGCCGCGCGCAGGATCGCGTTCTTGCACGGCGACGACTTCCGACACTGGCAGCAGGCAATCGCGTCGCAAGAGTTTGCTCTCGTTTGCTCGGGGCACACTCATCAGAAGGCGGTTGAGATTGTCGGCAAAACAGTCGTGCTCAACCCCGGCGCGATCGAGCGAGTCGCCGTGCCGAGCGTTGCGATCGTTGATCTCTCGACGCTCGGTGTTCGGCATGTCGATCTTCCCCGATAGTCCGCTCAACCAACATCGGGCATTGCTGCATGGCGCCAAGTTCGTGCGCGAACGCTGCTCGATGTGAACTGGCTGCAGCGAGCTGACGTCGCTCGATCATTGCCTCTTATTTGTCTCTCAAAGATTGATCATCCCTTATGACGCAGTGGTCAAAACGCATTCCGTTCAAAGTCGATATCGCGGGCATCATCGAGATCATGGGTGCGTCGCTCTATAGCCGCGCGGACACTCCGATTCGCGAGCTGATTCAGAATGCTCATGACAGCATTCTGAGGCGTCGGCAGATCGACCTCAGCTTCACGGGCCGCATCACGATTCAGCAAGACCCCGAAGCATGCACGCTGTCCTTTACCGACGACGGCATCGGGCTGACGGCGGACGAAGCCGAGCGTTTCTTAGGCACGCTCGGTGTCGGCATTACCGGGATGATTCGCCGAGGCCGGCTCGATGTGCCGGAGTCCGCGCGAGCTGATGGCGGATCGTTGATTGGCCAATTCGGCGTCGGTCTCTTCAGTGCCTTCATGCTGGCGGATCGCATCATCGTCGAAAGCCGCAAGGCGGACGGTTCGAGCGGCGTGCGCTGGGAAGCAGGAGTCGGCACCGAAGTCGAACTCAGCAGTTCTGAGCGTGAGGCAGTCGGCACAACGGTCACGCTCGTCTTGAAGCCGGCGTTCGCGGAGTACGCCCGCAATACGGAATTGGTCGAGCAAGCCGTGCGTGAGTTCGCGGACTTCATCCCCATTCCGATCTTCATCAACAACGCGAAGCAACGTGCGAATGTCATAAATGTTGCATGGTTCGATCCGACGCCGGACCCGGAGGGACTCGAACTCGCACTTGAGGAGTACTTCAACGAGACGCCGCTCGATGTGATCTCGCTGCGTTCCGAACGCCCCGTCGCCATTGCGGGAGCGTTCTATGTCACTCCCCGTCGCACGCCCGGATTCGCGACTGACACAACGATTACAGTCACCGTCCGACGAATGGTGATCTCGCGGCATGTGAGAGGCTTGCTGCCCGACTGGTGCCTCTTCTTACGCGGCGTGCTTGAACTCAATGACTGCTCGCCGACCGCCAGTCGCGAAGATCTCGTTCGCAATGAGAATTTCGAAGAAGTCCGCGAGTTCATCGAGCAGAAGCTGTTCGAGCACTTTGAAATGCTGGCCGTGCAGAATCCTCAGAAGTGGCAGTCGGTCATCGCATGGCACCGCTACGCGCTCTCGGGCGCGGCGATCGTTGAAGCGCGACTGCGGAACTTGCTCGCGCAGACTTATCGCTTCAACACCTCGCAGGGTCCGCTGTCGTTCATCGAGATCATTGAACGCAGTAAGGCCGATCCGTTGTTCGAGACCGAAGCGGACTTCGTCATTTGGTACAACTCGGACCGCCGACAAGAGCGCTGGGCGAACGGACTCTTTGCGGGGCAGCAAGCTCCCTGCGTGCATACGTTTCAAGGCTTTGAAGAGACGCTGCTCACTGCAATGGCTGCGGATGCAGGAGTCGCCGGCGCCGACATCGAAGTGCGAGTCGCAAGCCCGAGTGCGAAGAACTTTGCCGAAACGATTCTCGGTGTGCGCGAGGTCGAGGCAATCGATCCGAAGTGGACCGAGTTCTTCTCGGCACTTGATGCGACGGTGATGACGGCATCGTTTCAGAGCAATCAGCCGGTGATGGCATTCCTCAATGAACGACGCGAGCTGAGACGGACGTTCGATGAGCTGAAGAAAGAGGGCAACATTCCGCCCGGCTTTCAACGCTTGATCGATCAGCAACTCGCGAACGATCCCGTTGAAGGCAATGAAGTGCTGCTCAATCGAGATCACCGCTTAGTCGGCCGCGCCTTGCAGCAATCAACGAGTCACCCATTAGCGAGCGTGCTGCGACTACTCGTGATCTCCGCGCTGAACTCGGCCGGCGCGTCGGTCAACACGGAGGCTTATCAGCAGCAAGCAAGTGACCTCGATTGGATCGCCGAGACATTGTGGGGACGGAATTAGCGAGGCGGTCTCGGCAGATGAGTTGAGATGTTCCATCTCGTTCTCAATTTGTGTTGTCGGCTCTGCTCGCAATTGGAATCGTCGTCGATAGTCGCCTTTCGCTCTGCGAAAGGGATTTTCTCTCGGGCCTTTTGCTCAGCAAATGCTTCCTTTCGCGGAGCGAAAGGCGACTATCAAAAGTAGCGCCGCCGAGACGTTTAACCGCGAGGCTCTGCCAAGCGCGTGCAAGCCGCAGTTCGATCAAGACCGGCGCTTCGAAAAACGGCGAGACTCGACGAGCGATGACATCGCGGGTGCATCCGATGCCGCCGTCGAACGCGCTCCTCAGAGAGTCGCGGTTCAACGTCTCAATGCCCGTTGAATGTCGTCATGCAGTTCCGCGATCCGTGTGCGTTTGATGTTTCATGTTGCTCATGTCCTGAAAGTGATTCTGAATGAGTTCGAGTTCGACTTCGTCAACGGATGCGAGTGAGTCTCAGCCACTGAGCAGTCAGCACACTGCGAGCTTTGCCGGGTTGCTTGAGCACTTCGGCATTTCAATCGCCGTGACGACGTATCAAGCCGGCAAACTCGTGCTGCTTCGGTCGCACGAGGGGACCGTCAATACGCACTTTCGCAGCTTCAATAAGCCAATGGGGCTTGCGCTGGCCGCCGATCGATTGGCGATCGGAACCGCTCTCGAAATTTGGGAGTTTCACAATGCTCCCGGAGTCGCTCGGCGACAGCCGACGACGACAACTGAAGGGCAAGAGGCGAATCTGCCCGTGAGTTGCTCGTCGATGTTCTTGCCGCGCGGTTCGGCGACGACGGGCAACATTCAGATTCACGAGATGTTGTGGGTCGACCGTCAGCAGGCTGATCGAACTCAGTCATCGTCAGCACCGAGCGATGCCGAATTGTGGTTCATCAACACGCGGTTCTCGTGCTTGTGTACGCGGAATCTGAATTACAGCTTCGTGCCGCAATGGCGTCCGCCGTTCGTCTCAGAGATTGCCCCGGAAGATCGTTGTCATCTCAACGGCTTCTGTTTGGCACCTTCAAAAATTCGCGGCGTCCCAAAGACGAACGCGCCGACGTTTCTCGTGACGGCGCTGGGTGAGACCGACACTCCTCAAGGCTGGCGCGCCAACAAGAGTGGCGGCGGGATCTTGATGGAGACGGCAAGCAACGAAGTGCTCTTACGCGGACTCTCAATGCCGCACTCGCCGCGCATCTACGCCGATGACGTTTGGGTGCTCGAATCCGGCAACGGTTCGATCGGTCGCGTCGACGTGCAGGCCGGGCGTTACGAAGAAGTGGCAACGCTGCCGGGCTTCACGCGCGGGATCGACTTCATCGACCGCTACGCCTTCATCGGACTGTCTCAAGTTCGCGAGTCGGCCATCTTCAGTGGAATTAAAATTGCCGAGCGTCCGGTGTCCGAACGCGTTTGCGGCATTTGGGTGATCGACATCGTCACCGGTCAAACCGTTGCATGGCTGAAGTTCGACGAAGGCGTGCAAGAGATCTTCGCGATCACCGTGATGCCGAATTCTCGTTGGCCCGATGTGATCAACGACGACTCATCGCTGATCGCCGACTCGTTCGTGCTGCCGGATGACTCATTGGCTGCGGTGCCGAATGAATTGCTCAGCATGGCGCCGCAGTGACGTAGCATGGACGCCTACGTCCGTGCGTCCCGTTCGTTGCAAGTCCGCGCGGGGCGTTCTCGGTCTGAGCCGATCCGCCTTTGGCGCATCCTGCACACCGCATGTTGACGGCGATTTCGGAGCTTGTTTGAAAATCCCATCCCGCTGAGGCTCGGGATGGAATCCCAAGCTACTTGTTCGAACGATTCAGTCGCCAAATAGCGAGCGTTGCTTTGATCCCGCAGCCGCATTCGCTGCTTCAGAGTCAGGTGCTTGAGTGGTGTCAGTCGTTTCGGGTGCGCCAGCGTAAGCAGCCGCGCCCTTGATGTGTATTAAAAACTCCTCTTCGCTCAGCACCTTGATGCCCAGTTCGCGGGCTTTGTCGAGCTTGCTGCCGGCTTCTTCTCCGGCGACGACGAAGTTTGTTTTCTTCGAGACGCTGCCCGAGGGTTTGCCGCCGAGTTTGTGAATCAGCTCTTTGATGCTGTCGCGCGTGAAGTGCTTCAACGAGCCCGTCACAACGATCGTCTGCCCGGCCAGTGTCAGCTCGCTCCGCGGCTTTGCGATGACGGGTTCGCCGAAGTGAACTCCGAGTTCCCGCAACTCTTCGATCGTGCGACGTCCGGCTTCTGACGACATGAAGGCATGAATCGACTTCGCGATGACGTCGCCCACTTCATCGACTTCGGCCAATTGAGCGGCGTCGTGCTTGAGGATCTCGTCCATTGTCCCGAATCGGTCGGCCAGAATCTGAGCCGTGCGTTGTCCAACATGCCGAATGTTGAGTCCCGTCAGCAGTCGCCATAACGGTCTTTGCTTTGCCGCTTCGATACCGGCGATGAGATTGTCCGCAGACTTCTCGCCCATGCGTTCGAGCTTCAGCAGTTGCTCGCGCTTTGTAGGCAGTCGGAAGACATCGGAAATGCTCGTGAGCAATGCCGGTTGCTCGGCCGTGCCTGCAGTGAGTTGCTCAACGAGCTTGCTGCCGAGCCCTTCGATATCCATTGCCGCGCGCGATGCGAAGTAGCGAAGCGTCTCGCGGAGTTGAGCCGGGCAGTTCGGGTTTTGGCAGCGGACATAGACGCCGCCTTCGTCTTGCACGGTCGGCGACTTGCATGCCGCGCACTCTTCGGGAAACGCGTACTCGACTTCGTCGCCGGTACGTCGATGCTCTTCAACGCGAACAACATGCGGGATGATCTTGCCCGCCTTCTCAACAACGACCCAATCACCGACGCGCACGCCGAGCCGCTGAATCTCGTCGCGGTTATGCAAGCTCGCACGCGAGACCGTCGTGCCCGCAATCTCGACCGGTTCAAGATGCGCGACCGGGGTTTGTGCTCCCGTCTTCCCGACTTGAATCTCGATCGCCTTCAGTTGAGTGACGGCTTCGTACTTCTCCCACTTGTAGGCGATGACCCAGCGCGGAGCTTTTGTTGTCGCGCCGAGCATGTCGCGCTGAGCAAAGCTGTTGACCTTGATGACGAGTCCGTCGACTTCGAAGTCGAGTTCATGCAGGCCGTCCATCAAGGCTTGAGCGTTCTCGAGCAAGGCGTCGATCGTCGGGAAACTGGCAACGCGCGGAGTCGTCGGTAGTCCGAGCTTCCGCACGGCATCGAGATAGTCGATATGCGTTGCGCAACTGAGACCGTCCACAAATCCGACACTGTGCGCGAAGAACCGCAGGCGTCGCTGAGCACACTTCTTTGGATCGAGGCTCTTGAGTGCTCCGGCCGTTGCGTTGCGCGGGTTCGCAAAGGGCTGCTCGCCCGCTCGCTCTTGCTCGGCGCGAATGTGAGCGAAGTCCGAGTTCGCGATGTAAGCCTCGCCGCGAATCTCGATGACTTCGGGCAGTGACTCGCCTTCAAGCTTCAGCGGCACTCCGCCAATCGTTCGCGCGTTGTGCGTGACATCGTCGCCGACGCGGCCGTCACCGCGCGTTACGGCTTGCACCAGTCGTCCGCGCTCGTAGATCAACGCAAGCGCGACGCCGTCGATCTTGTACTCGATTGTGTAATCGGGATTACTCCCATCAAGCAGCTTGCGAATGCGTGCGTCGAACTCGCGTACTTCGGGTTCGGTGTAGACGTTCTCAATCGAGATCATCGGCACGCGATGCACGACTTGCTGAAAGCCGTCGATCGGTGCTCCGCCGACCTTCTGCGTCGGACTGTCGAGTGATGCGAACTCGGGATGCTCGCGCTCCAGTGCTTCGAGCTGCTTGAGCAATCGGTCGAAGTCGAGATCGCTGATCTCGGGTCGCGCTTCGACGTAGTACAGCCGATTGTGATGCTCAATCTCACGACGGAGTTGTTCGATCTGCAGGGCGATGTTGGCGCTCATGTCGGTGACGTCAGCAAGAGAGGCAGCGAAACGATCGGCGGCACTACGCACGTGCCGCACTCGTGAAGGAGAGTAGTTGCAACTGCGGGGTGAGGGGCAAGGCGGGGCG
>CAZNMS010000155.1:0-17144 GCA_964573505.1 uncultured Planctomycetaceae bacterium
CAGCCTCTTCGGCGGTGACGGCGACGACACGCTGCTGGGAGGTGATGGCAACAACACGCTCAACGGAGGTCGAGGGCGAGACCGGGTCGAAGGCGGGCACGGCGTCAACACGGCGATCGTCGACGTTGATGGAAGCGCTGTTGTGGATCAGGGGTATGTGTCGCGCGGCGCGGATGACGCCAATACCACGGACATTACTGAGGGCATCTACTACCTCGTCATTCGCGGCGGTGACTCAAGCGATTTGATCGACGCGTCGAAAGGAAACATTCCTGTCAAGGTTCACGGCGGCGCTGGCAACGACACGATCATCGGCGGTCAGTACGAAGACTCTCTCTATGGCGACTCGGGGCAAGATCAACTCCTTGGAGAGGGCGGTTACGACAGGCTTTACGGCGGTGAAAATGTCGACGCTCTGTTCGGCGGCGCTGGCAACGACACGCTTGATGGGGGCAGCGAGATCGACTCGCTCGACGGCGGGGCGGGACGGAACTCGGCACACATCTATGTCACTCGCGATCTGGGTATCGTCGGCCTGAATCTCGTTTCGACGACGACCGTCCCTGCCTTCAATGTCACAGAGTTCAAGCTCTTTGGTAACGATGAGGCCAATCGCATCGACGCGTCACTCAGCGATCTCGCGGTGACGATGGATGGTGCTGGCGGTAACGACACGCTGATCGGGTCCCGCTTCGACGATAGCCTCATTGGCGGTGATGGAGATGATGTCGTCTCGGGCAATGCGGGCAGCGACCGTATCGACGGCACGCTCGGGAATGATTCGCTCTCAGGCGGTGACGGCAGCGATGTGCTCACTGGCGATGAAGGCGACGATCTCCTTGAAGGCAATGAGGGCGGCGACCGGCTCAACGGCGACTCGGGTAACGACACCTTAGATGGCGGGACCGGTAGCAACTCGACGCGGCTTGATGTCGTCGGCGACCTCACCATTCTTGGGGGAACTTTCGTCGCCGCAGAGACCGAAATGCTGCGAGGTAGTTTCAGTGACATCGACGTTTATGCCGACGCTTCTTCGAATCGCATCGATGCCTCTGCGAGCGAATTCGGTGTCACCATTCGTGCGGGTGACGGCGACGATACGGTGCTTGGCTCGCCCTTCAACGACTCAATTCAAGGCGGCGCGGGAGCTGACTCGTTGATGGGAGGAACGGGGCAGGACCGTATTGAGGGCAACGACGGCAATGACACCTTGCGTTCCGGCGATGACAGCATTTGGGACCACTTATCCGGTGGTGCTGGGAATGACCTTCTCGACACCGGAACCAGTAATGCAACCGTGTCGATCCGCGTTGAATCCGGAGCGACGATCATCGGCATGACCATGACTGGTGAAGGCACCGATCAAATCATCGGAGCAAGCCCTGGTCTGAACGTTTATGGCGGCATCGGTGACGATCTGATCGACGCATCGCAGAGCGAAATTCCTGTCACCCTGGTTGGGAATAGTGGGAACGACACGCTCATCGGGAGCCGCTTTGACGACGAGCTTCGTGGAGACGGTGGCGACGATGTCCTCGAAGGTCTTGCTGGCGATGACGATCTCAATGGGAGCTATGGCAATGATCTGCTCCGCGCGGGAACGGGAAACGATCAACTGTCTGGAAGCGACGGGACCGACACTCTCGATGGAGGCACGGGCCAGTCAGTGGCCAAAATATGGTTCTCAGGTTCGTTGGCCTTAGTGGGTAGTACCTTCAGTGGCGCTACCGCAGACGTCCTGCTCGGAAGCATCAAGTCGTGCGAGCTCATTGGCAGCGGGGGCAACGACTACTTCGATGGCACTGCTGCAAGCGTGCCGTTTGAAGTCTACGGCTCTGACGGTGACGACACGCTGTTGGGCAGCGAGTTTGATGACACGCTCGATGGTGGACGCGGCAATGACGTCATTCGAGCCGGTGATGGGGGCGACAGTCTTTACGGTAACAGCGGCAACGACCAACTCTTTGGCGATGCTGGCGTTGATTACCTCGACGGTGAAGAGGGCAACGACCTGCTACGCGGCGGCGTCGGGCACGACACGCTCAATGGTGACGACGGCAATGACACGCTCTACGGCGGCGATGGCAACGACTTCGTTCAGGGCGAGGACGGTGATGATCAGCTTTGGGGACAAGGCGGTGATGACGCGCTCGGAGGCGGAGGCGGTCGCGATGCACTCAACGGCGGCAATGGCAACAACGCGCTCTACGAACGGATGAGATCTTTGACGAGTCTCGTCCTCACGAACCAAACACTGGCATTGGGCGGGGACGATTCACTCGTCGGCCAATTCACTTCAGCGCGGATCCTCGGCGCATACGCTGGTGGCTATATCGATACGCGCGGCTTCAGTGGCCCGGTCGAAGTCTATACGCATAGCGGTGATGACACTGTCTTGCTTGGCAGTGGAGACGACCAATTCACGAGCAGCGGTGGCGCCGACATCATCGATCCGGGCACCGGCTCATTCACGCTGCTTCAAGGAGTGGCGCGGTCAATTGTCATCGAACCCGACAAGTTCATTGTCGATGACGTTGAAGTGGCCTTTGTGGTGATTCCCACTCGATTCATCCTCGTTGGGTACATTCATGAGATTCGTCAAGGCAATGAGGTGGAGGTCAAACCGGTACCGCAACTCCTCGATGCAACCCGCAGTCCGGTACCGGTGAGAATCGAAGGTCGATCTGGTGACGACACGATCTTGGGAAGCGCCTTCGCGGACACGATTGATGCGGGTAGCGGAAATGACAGCGTCACGGGCAATGGCGGCAACGACTTCATCACAGCCGGCGAAGGAGACGACTCCGTTGATGCCGGAGACGGCAATGACACGGTCATTGCAGAGGATGGCAACGATCTGATCTCGGGACAGTCGGGTGATGACGCCATCGATGGTGGCCTCGGAAACGATCGTCTCTCGGGCGAAGACGGTCGCGACACACTGCTCGGTGGAGTCGGCGACGACACGCTCAGCGGCGGCGCTCTCGACGATGTCCTCTTGGGTGAAGACGGAGACGATCGGCTCACGGGGCAAGGCGGCTCGCGCGACACACTCGCAGGAGGACTCGGCGACGACACCTTGATCGCTGACCCGACCGAGATCGACGAAGCCTTCGTGTTCGACTTCAGCCTACTCCTGCCGACTGTGACTTGATCTCGATACCGGGGACATGCACCGGATTCGCGCTACCGTAAATCGGCTGCCGCGATTTGGATCGACAACAACGAGACGCAGATGGAATGCATGACGCTCACTCTTGGTGAATGATGGCTCTCCGCCATTCGAGTTGATGCCAGTGAGCGTCTTGCAACTCACTTGTCACAAGAATCAACACGAATAGCGAAGAGCCATCATTGTTCTGAGTCCATGAGCTTGCTTCTGACCGCTGCGGAACGAAGATCCTCGGCCGCTGAACGCTCCGACTTCGAGACTCAAGGCAGCGAGTTCGTTATGGCTGCTCGTATCGTGCCGTGCCCACATTGATGCTTGGAATGGACGCTGTCGGAGATGTAGTAAAGATTACGAGCGACTCGCAGAGTCGAGCGCGGCGATGATTGAACTGGCAAACATTCACATCATGCTGAGGCGACTTGCTCCTGCGCAGGACGGTCGGCCTGAGTTTCGATACGACCGCACATCCAAACCAAAGCAGACAACAACCACTACATAACGACAGAATGCTTTCCGGATAGCCTCTGAGTCCCAAAGCGGCTCAAGAGTTGATGCGGCACAGCGACGTCAATCTCACGATGTCGACCTACACGAATTTGATGCTGCGCGATGTCGCGTCTGACTTAGACAAACTGCCGTCGTTGAGTCAGCCCGAAGTCCTGCGAGCGACAGCAACCGCAAGTACCGAAGTTTTGGTTGCACCAATGGTTGCACTCGAAACAGTGCAACGAAAGAGTTCTCAGGAGTTATCAGTTCATGTCAACGACCTCAATGAGTCGTTGGTGACGGAAACGAAAAACCCTCGCAAGTTGAGTTCCTGCGAGGGTTTATGCGATGTCGTGATAACGCCTGAGAAAGGGCCATCACTCGGACTTGAACCGAGGACCTACGCTTTACGAAAGCGTCGCTCTACCGACTGAGCTATGATGGCTTGCCGAAGCGGGCGGGAATCTAGTGAGGGGCTTTGGGGCTCGCAAGGTCTTCAATCTGCGCGGCTTAATCGCGGATTTACGGCAGCCGTTTGTACCTCGTGCGGGGTGAATTGGGGCTTCAGCCGTTAGTGGGTCAACAAGAGGAAACCTTCTTCCTGCCCGTTGCTGCAAGAGGGCCGACTCACTGGGTTTACCGCTGTGCGTACTTCTCGCACCGGGTGGCCCAGTAGCACGCGACGCGTTGCCGCGACGCCGTTGATTCGGATGGCCTCGCCCGAGGAACAGCCTCGAAGGGGCGGTTGCAACTTCCGAGGGCGAGCACTCAGGGGCATAAGTCACCTTCGCTGCCACTCGTTATTGAGCGGCAAGGACTACACACCTCTTTGCCTCTTCGTGCCTCTGGCGAGTCTCTCTATGGTGTTCGATCTGTGGCCGGTTTCTCACATCACTTCCGGCAATTGAAGCTCGCCGCGTTAAAGTTGCTGCGTGTCGTTTTTCTTCCACACTGAATCGCGTGATGGAGCCGATGCTCCGGTTGAGGACACAAGATGCATTCCGTTCGTTGGGCATGGCTGATCGTGCTGCTGCTCGTTCCGGTTGCGCTGCTGAATTATCTCGATCGGCAAATGCTCGCGGCGATGAAGACGTCGATGACGTCTGAGATCGCAGACATCCAATCAAAGGCCAGTTGGGGCATCGTGCTCGGTGCGTTCAAGTGGGTTTATGCCGTGCTGAGTCCCGTCGGCGGCTATGTCGCGGATCGGGCGAGTAAGCGGCACGTGATTGCCGGCAGCCTCTTTGTTTGGTCGGCGGTGACATGGGCGACGGGGCACGTTGAGACCTATCAGCAGTTGTTGTGGGCTCGCGCGATCATGGGCGTGAGTGAGGCGTTCTACATCCCAGCAGCACTCGCACTGATTGCCGAACTACATCCGGGAGCGACTCGGTCACGCGCCGTCGGACTGCATCAAATGGGGATCTATGCCGGGATCATCATCGGCGGCTTCTCGGGTTATGTCGCGGACAGTCCGAGCTACGGCTGGCGCTTCGCGTTTGCGTGCTGCGGCTGTGTCGGAGTGATCTACGCGCTGCCGCTGTTCGCCGTGCTGAAGCACGCTCAGACTGTCATTTCAAATACAGCCGCGACTGAGGCCACTGCGAGCCGCTCGTCGCCGCCGCTGAGCGCGATTCAGGAACTCTTCGCCAATCGGAACTTCGTGCTGCTCGTGCTGTGCTTCACTTTGCCCGCGTTGGCCGGATGGGTCGTCAAAGATTGGATGCCGGACATTCTCAGAGAGAAGTTCTCGCTCGGGCAGGGCAAAGCCGGGATGTCAGCGGTGCTCTATGTGCAAGTCGCTTCGATCATCGGAGTCGGCTGCGGCGGATGGCTTGCGGATGTCTTGATGAGGCGGACGATGCGCGGACGGATTTATGTCAGCACATTGGGGATGTTACTTTTCTTACCCGCACTGTTTGGCATTGGAAGCTCGGAGACTCTCGCGGTCGCGATCGGGTTCTTGATCTTGTTCGGACTCGGATGGGGCTTCTTCGACTGCAACAACATGCCGATCTTGTGTCAGCTCGTTCGTCCCGAACTGCGTGCGACAGGCTACGGCTTTATGAATCTCGTCAGCATCAGTTGCGGCGGCTTTGCCGATTGGGCCTTCGGAGATCTGCGCGATCGGAACGTGTCCTTCAGCGTGATCTTCGGAGTGTTTGCCGGCATCTCGTTGTTGTCGGCGATGCTGATGCTGAGGATCCGACCGCAGGCTCAGACGGCTGACTGAGCGTCGCATCTGGCAGCTTATGGCTTAACGAGACACTCTTCCGGAGGTCCGGGGATGTAAGAATTTGGCCACAGATCGAACACAGATGAAACACAGACAAGTTCCGCAGGAATAGATTCGAGAACTGAGCGTCTTGACGTGATCTGTGAAGCTCCGTCGGCCAGCAGGGCTACCGCCTCGAACGCTTTGGCGATCGACTTATCTGTGTTCGATCTGCTCTGCAAACGGTGAAAAGCTTGTTGCAACGAGAAGATTTCTGCGGCCCTTGTACGACGGACTTGTAGTCCGTCGATCTGCGGCTGCGACGGACTATAAGTCCGTCGTACATTTTGGTTGCTGCACTGCCGCGCTAGGTTTCAGCAGTGGCTGTAACTCCCATTTCATTGGTCTCGCGCGATTACCGCAGGTGCGAAACGAGACGCCCTTAATTCAGCTCGCATGACGCGTAACCGCGAGTGTTATTTCAATTACTCCCCTCACTTGAAGGATCCTCGATGACGCCGATTCCGATTATGGGCGACGGGCTGCCGAAGCCTTTGCTCGACATGCTGGGCGAGAAGTACTTCGTCTATGAATGGGACACTGCGGAGAACTCGGAAGCATTGGCGCGGTCCGTCGGCGCCATCACTTATGGGCATCCTCGGGTCGACGGGCCGCTGCTCGATCGCATGCCGCACGTGAAGGTCGTGAGCAATCACGGAGTCGGCGTTGATCACATTGATGTTGCTGCCGCGACTGCTCGCAAGATTCCTGTCGGCAATACGCCGGGCTGTCTCGATGGAGCGACGGCGGACATGACGATGGCGCTGCTCTTGGCGTCAGCTCGCAACATCGTGATCGGAGATGCGTTTGCGCGCGGTCCCGAGTTCACTCACTACGACCCGTCGATCTTGATTGGGCATGAAGTCAGCGGCTGCACGATCGGCATTGTCGGAATGGGCCGCATCGGCAGACAGGTTGCAAAGAGAGCTCGCGCGTTCGATATGAAGGTGCTCTATCACAATCGTCGGCGCGACGAAGCGGCCGAGCGCGAGTACGAAGCGGAGTACCGATCGCTCGAAGATCTGCTGCGCGAGAGTGACTTTGTGACGCTCAATTGTCCGCTCACAGCAGAGACGCGCGGGCTCATCGGTCGTCAGCAACTCGAACTCATGAAGCCGACGGGCACGCTGATCAACATGGCGCGCGGACCCGTCGTTGTGACCGATGATCTCTATGAGATCTTGAAGGCCGGAAGGATTCGCGGAGCGGCACTGGATGTGACGGACCCGGAACCTCTGCCGCGCGAGCATCCTTTGCTGAGCTTGCAGAACCTCGTGATCGCACCGCATTTGGGGAGTGCCGCGCATAAGACTCGGCATCGCATGCTGACGATGACTGTCGAGAATTTGGCGGCAGGGCTTGCCGTATCCGGTGTTTTCGAACTAACGCCCGGCACGGAGATGGCATCGCGGCAATGGCGGAAGCGAGTCGATCAATGCGACGACTGTGCTGAGCGAGCAACGGCAGGACTGCGAGACTTCGTTCGATGACAGAAAGGACGAAGAGGACCAATGGGATGGAAAGAGTTCATTGGTTTGAGGTTTGATTGGCCTCGCGGTTTTGATGCCTGATGCTCAAGAGGCATGTGTCGCTACTTCACTGCCGGAGCTACTCATGAGATTGCGCATGCGTGTTGTTTTCGCGTCGTTGTTGTTCCTCACTTCGCTGCGCGCTGAGGCGAAGGTGATCTATGTCGACAACGTCTCGGGAGCCGATCGCGCTGACGGACTCTCTGAGCGACCGACGAACGATATCTCCGGTCCTGTCCACTCGATTCGACGCGCGATGCAGATCGTGCTTCCGGGAGACATCCTCAACATCGCGAATACCGGCGTGCCGTACTTCGAATCGATCTCGATCACCGGCAAGCGATTGAGTGGCACTCTCGATCAACCTCTGCGGATCGTCGGCAACGGCGCGATTTTGAGCGGAGCACGCGCGATCCCTGACGGCGGATGGCAGAAGGCCGGCGACGATTTGTGGAAGGTCACTCCGTACCGCAAAGGCCATTACGTGCTGATCTGCGAAGGCAAAGAGTTGACCGAAGCTCGTCCCGAAACGGGAACGCAGTGGCGCGAGCTGCCGCCACTGGAAGTCGATCAATGGTGCAGCTTCAAAGGTCAGATTTATTACCGCTCGGCAGAACGCGAAGAGCCGCTCGATAAGCCGTTCGGCATCGCCGTCGAAGAGTGCGGCATCTCGATCTACGGAGCGCAGGAAGTCGCGATCGAGGATCTGACGATTCAGCATTTCCGCCTTGATGGCGTCAGCGTGCCGAACCTCGCGAAGAAGATCGAACTGCGAAACGTGAAGCTGATCCAAAATGGCCGCGCGGGTCTGCGAGTCGGCGGGACGGCGGTTGTCACGATGCGAGCAGGGACGATCGAAAAGAACGGTCGCCACTCAGTGCTGCTGCAGGGACTCGGAACTGCTGAGGTTGTCGAGTCGAACCTTGATGTTGGGCCGACGCTGGAGTGAGCCAGTTGTCGCGCGGAGCACGGCGAATTGCGGCAGACTCAGTGCAATGAAGGCTCATGTGCTGTCGGCAAGCCTCTGTGATTGACGAGGCGAGTGGCGGACTTTGTCGCGGTGAGCGTTCGTCGTCAGCAGGCTTGCTGTAATCAATACTCCAGTGGCTCGGCGCACTCGTCGGTTGTCGAAGCCATTCAGAGGGCCAATCTTGAAACCGCCAACTTCGACTGTGCATAAGCCGTTTGATGTCTCTCTCAAGTGGTTGCTCGAACGCGATCCCGCTTGTTGGGCGCGGTTGTTGGGAGCAACGGACTTCGAGGAAGTCACGGTCGTCGACAGCGATCTCTCAACGGTCGTTGTCTCAGCAGACAAAGTGCTGCGCATCAAAGCGTCTCACGAATGGCTGCTGCATTCGGAGTTTCAATCGAGCTACGACTCTGAAGGCGATTGGCGGTTACTCGAATACAAAGTGCTGCTGACGCGGCGCGAGAAGTTGCCGGTCGAGACAGTCGTCGTGCTGCTGCGACCAGAAGCCGACGGACCGGCATTCAGCGGATTACTGACCGGCAACAGTGTGCTGGACTCGGAACAGAGTCTGCTGTTTCGATATCGTGTCGTGCGGCTTTGGGAGCTACCCGTCGAGACCTTCTTGCAGGGCGGCATCGCAACGCTGCCGCTCGCGCCACTCGCGAGGGTCAGCGATGAGCAACTGCCGAAAGTGATTGAGGCGATGTCGAAGCGCGTTGCGTCTGAGACGTCGCAAGCCGAACAAGGGGACTTATGGGCCTCGACCTATCTACTGTTAGGGCTGCGTAAGAAGCCCATTGAGATTGCAGAGTTATTGAGAGGAATTGCAGCCATGCGCGAATCATCGACCTATCAAGCGATTCTTGAAGAAGGGCGACAGGAAGGATGGCAGAAGGGGAGACAAGAGGGTTCTGCCAATGAAGCTCGTCGAATGTTGCTTCGATGGGGACGGCGGCGATTCGGCGAGCCAACTGCCGAAGTCACTTCGATCATTGAGGCGATCAATGATGTCGAGGTCATTGAAGAACTCTCGGATCACATTTCTGACGTCGCCAGTTGGAGCGACTTGTTGGGATCGATTCCAGTTGTGACTCGCTGAAGCGCTTGCTGCCGCGACGACGAGTGATGGCGCGGTCTCGCTCGTTCTACATAAGCATTCTTGAGGAGCACCTACATGACTCAGCGTTTGGACCGACGATCGTTTCTGATGTCTTCTGCGACGATTGGCACTGCTTGCGGGTTGAGCGCCGTCAGTTGGTCGCGCGTCTTCGCTGCGAATGACCGCTTGCGAGTGGCGTCGATTGGCACCGGCGGCAAAGGATGGTCGGACCTCACTGGTGTTGCAGCGAGTCCCAAAGTGCAAGTGGTGGCGCTCTGCGATATCGACTCGTCAGCGCAGCATCTGGGCCGCGCGGCTGAGAAGTATCCTCAAGCGAAGACGTTCGCTGATTGGCGCCGCTTGCTCGATGAAGAGAAAGAGATCGACGGCGTCATCGTCTCGACTCCCGACCATATGCACGCGCCGATTGCGATTCCGGCAATGCATCGCGGCAAGCATGTCTTCTGTCAGAAGCCGCTGACTCACACTGTCTTTGAAGCGCGACAGATGCAGTTGCTGGCCAAGAAAAATCAGCTCGTCACTCAGATGGGCAATCAGATTCAGTCGCATGAGGTCTATCGCACCGCAGTGCAACTCGTGCATGAGGGTGCGATCGGCAAAGTGCGAGCGGTCCATTCATGGCAGAGCGGAAAGATGGGATGGCGCCTCGTCGATGATCGCCCGATGGGAGAAGACCCGATCCCGGCAACTGTGAAGTGGGATGAGTGGCTCGGAGTCGCACCGGTGCGACCTTTCAAGAATCAGATCTACCACTCGTTCAATTGGCGCGCATGGCAGGACTACAGCAACGGCCAACTGGGTGACTTCGGCTGTCATATTCTCGACCCGGTCTTCATGGCGCTGAAGCTCACCGCGCCGCTGACGATTAAGGCTGATGTTCCTGAGATGAATCGCGACGTTTGGCCGCTCTCGGCAACGGTGAGTTACGTCTTTCCGAAGACCGAGTTCACTGCGGGCGAGACGCTGAGCGTTACTTGGTACGACGGTGAAGGACGTAAGCCGACGCATGAAGCCGTCGGACTCCCGGCGACCTACAACTTGCCGGGTTCGGGGTCGGTGTTGTTGGGCGAGAAAGGGACGCTCGTCATTCCGCATGTCGCCGCACCGAAACTCTTCCCCGAAGAGCAGTTCAAAGAGTTCAAGCTGCCGACTCCGGGGCATAATGACCACTACGTCCAATGGGCCGACGCGTGCCGAGGCGAGGGGCAAACCACTTCACACTTTGGGTACTCGGCCAATCTGACCGAGACGGTGTTGCTGGGCACCGTCGCATGTCGGCGGCGCGGCGAAGAGCTGCATTGGGATAGCGCGGCGCTCAAGGTGACGAACTCGGCGACCGCTCAAGCTCTGCTGACAAAGCCCTATCGCAAAGGTTGGGAGCCTCAGTGGATTTGAGGCTGATCGCGAGGCGAACTGCTGAAGCAGTTGCGGCGCGGGTGTGCCGATTTGTGCCAATTCGTTGCGAAATCACCGCCCGCTGGCTCCTCTTCTTGAAGTCAAAACACTCGCGACGGAGAAAGTATCTCCTGAACAGTCACTGAATCGTTGCCATTGCTCTGAAGTGTCCGAACACGAGCGTTCTTGCGGCCTAAGTTTTGGGCGAGCAAGCCAAAACGTCTTCTCGGGCGAGAACACTCACAGATGGCTTAATGCAATGGTTACTGAATTCGTCCGACCGTTGGTCGACCGGCAGTTGGAAGTGCTGACGCTGGGGCTGGGAACAGCGCGCGTCACGCTTCCCGAGACGCTGCATGAGTTGGCGCGACGGTGCCGGAATGGCGCCGCATCACTGCGGAAAGCAGGCAGGGAGCATGCTGCAGATCAGCTTGCGAAGGCGGGGGAACTGCTTGCTGCCTTTCTGCAATTGGCGCAACCGACCGAAGAGGTGCTCCGCGTTGTGACGCGCATGGTCGACGCTCTGAAGAACGAGACGTTCGACGCCGGGCAGTTCGATTGGGATTCGGAACTCGATGCACTTCATCGCCAGCTAGATGCCGTTGAAACGTCATCGCCGTCAGATCGAACGCCTGCTGTGCAAGCGGCAGTTGCGACGACGACAACGGCCGCGAAGAAGTCAGCCGGAGGATGCTCCGAATATTCCGCGTCCGTAGAAATGGCGGCGACGTTTATTGAGGAAGCAAACTTCCAATTGCAGACGATCGAAGTCTGCCTCTGCACGCTCGCTAGTGGGCATCGCAGCGTTCGCACGTTCGATCGACTTCTGCGGCATGTGCATGCACTGAAAGGACTCGCGAGCTTTGCGGGGCATTCCGAAATCTCTCGCACCGCGCATGCGATGGAAGAAGTCTTACAACTCGTGCGAAACGGTTTTCGCCCCTGCGATGACGAAGCACTCGCGGCGATGTTTCGCAGTCATGATTGGATCTGCGCACGGATTGAATCGCTGAGCGATCCTGCAACGGGCAGCGACTCGCAAGCACGGCCGCAGCCTCATAGCGAGATTCTCGATCTCATTAGTTGCTGCGTACCGACTCAACGCAGTGAGGCGGCGACAACAACAACGACGGCAAGTCCCGAAGTTCGTCAAGCTCTTAACGATCAACTGAAGCAACCCGTTGTTGAGGCGAAGAGTGAGACCGAGACGCCGACGCCTGCGGAGGTCGCGAAGCCGGCCACTGTCGACAAGCGAGCGAGTGCTGATAGCGCTGCCGTTCGGGCGAAGGAATCGACATCGAACGCAGCGACAGCAGCCGCAGCTCAGACGGTGAAAGTCGATCGCGGGAAACTCGAAGAACTCGTTGACCTCATCGGCGAACTCGCACTGGGTGCGACGCTTCTGGAGGCCGAGTGGAGACAAGTGGCACCGCGCGAGTCTCAGCATTCGCCGACGATGTCTCGAGTTCGAAAGCTGTGTCGCGAATTACATGCTCGCGGACTTTCGTTACGAGCCGTTCCGATCGACGGGTTATTCCGACGGATGGGGCGAGTCGTGTTTGATCTTTCTCGCAAGATCGGCAAACCGACTCAGCTTGTGATCGAAGGCGGCGAGACTGAGATCGACAAAACAATCATTGATCAAGTGGGAGACCCTCTGATGCACCTCATTCGCAATTCGATGGATCACGGGATTGAGACGTCAACGCGAGAACGAGTCGCAGCCGGTAAGCCCGAGCAAGCAACCGTCACACTGCGAGCTGCTCAACGCGGCGGCAGCGTCTACATCGAAGTGCAAGATGATGGCCGCGGCTTGAATCGCGCTCGCATTCGACAGAAGGCGATCGAACGCGGGTTGATCTCAATCGACCGAACGTTGTCCGACGACGAAACGTGCCGACTCATCTTTCATCCGGGGTTCTCAACAGCCGAGAAGCTGACGGAGATCTCCGGACGCGGAGTCGGAATGGACGTCGTGAAGCAAAACATCGACGCCCTCAACGGCAGCATCGACGTTCGCAGTGAAGAAGGAGTCGGCATGACAGTGTCACTGCGACTGCCGCTCACACTGGCAATGCTCGACGGGCTCGTTGTGCGAATTGGCAGCGATCGCTTCGTCGTGCCGATCGCACGAGTTCGCGAGACCGTCCCGCTGGCTGCCGAACAAACCGAATCTGCGATCCGGCGGGGACATCGTCTTGCACATCGAGGATGCGAGTTCTTCTGCAAGGAACTGGGGGAACTCTTACATGTCCCGATTGACGCAACGATGCGACGGATCGGCATGATCTGCGAAGTCGAAGGCGACTCGGTCTGCTTGTTGGTCGACGAAGTCTTAGGCCGTCAACAAGTCGCAGTGAAACCGTTGAGCATCGAGAACGCGGCAACGCGGCGCTTCGCAGGAGGCGCGATATTGGCTGACGGACAACTCGCACTGGTGTTGGAAATGGACCAGTTGCGGCTGCCGAAAACGAGTGCGATTTAAGGGCGTTCGATCTTCGGACTCTTCGCCATTCGTATTGAAGACAGTGAGCGGCACGGCGCTAGCCGCCGGTTCTGCACGCATTCAGAACCCGCGGCTAGCGCCTTGCGGCTCACTCAACTCAAGACTCAACACGAATGCCGGAGAGCCCGATCTTCGGCAGATTCTTGACGCTCATTCGAAGCTGCGGACGAGCGTCTCAATGCGAGAGGCAGAAAGAGCTTCAACTCGGGCAAAGAGTGGAGTTTTTATTTCACGTCGGCACGGGGCGCGAATGATCTGCATACAGGCACGACTCGGTTGTGATCGAGATTCAGCCGCAAGGTCGTCTTCTCATTGTTGCTGACGTTGTTCGAGCAGATTTGCAGGCGATGACTCGTTGCGCGGCGAGACATCAATGCTGGAGTCGACTCCAGAGAGGAAGTTTTCTGATGAGAATGAATGCGAAGCGTTACTCACAATGCTTTTGGCTGCTTGCAACGTGCTGCTTCTTGCCAGTCATCGGAGCGTTGAGCTTGTTGCACTGGCAGAGCAGCGCCGTCGTCGAGCGAACGCCGATGTTGGCGAATGAGATTGCGAGTCTGACGAGCGCGGTCGTCGGCGGGACTCTCGTGCTCTGCGGAGTGGCGTTAGGGCTGCTGTATGCAGGGGCGACTCGATTGACGAAGCCCGTTGATGAGATGAACCGCTTGCTTACGGACTGCGAAGACGTCGTGAATCGGCTGAAGGCCGGCGACTTGCGGGCTCGATTGGGCGAAGTGCCGCATCAAGACTTCGAGACCTTTCGCGGAGCGTTGAACGAGGCGCTGCAATACCTGCATCGCTCGATCTGCACGGCGGCCACTATGGGAGATGAAGTCGTGCGAGCCTCGCAACTCGTGCAGAGTGGCAGCAGCACGATTGCGAATGAGGCGACTCATCAAAGCACGGCACTCGAGCAGATCGCTGCGAGTCTTGAAGAGATGTCTCAGATGACGGCGCAGACATCGTCGAATGCGGAAGCGGCCTGCGAACTGGCGAACGAAACTTACTCGTCCGCTCAACAATGTGATGGGACGATGGCCAATATGGTCGCAGCCATTGATCGCATTCGCGTCTCGGCTGAGCAGCAAGCACGCATCGTGCGCACGATTGATGAGATCGCCTTTCAGACAAACTTGCTTGCTGTGAACGCGGCGATTGAAGCAGCTCGCGTCGGCGAAGCAGGGCGGGGCTTCGCCGTCGTCGCGGATGAAGTTCGGGCTCTTGCGCAGCGCTGCTCAGAGGCCGCTCAATCAACGGCGTCAATGATCGAAGCGACGAACAAACACTCGCAAGACGGCGTGCAACTCACGGATGAAATGGGCTTCGTGCTCTCGAACATTCAAGAGCGAGCGCGCCGGACGAATAACTGCATTGCGAGCATCGCTGCGGCCAGTCGTGAGCAAGCCATTGGCATCGGGCAAGCAACCGATGCCGTCGCGCAGCTTGACTCCGTGACTTACAAACTCACGACGAACAGTCATCGTTCGGCAGAGATTGCGACGACTCTCAGCGAGCACGTTGCTGCTCTGAATTCGGTGATTGAGCGATTCAAACTCGACCGACCAGTTCAAGGAGAAACGCCGGTAGCGCCGATCGCTCAAGAGTCGATCGTTGAAGTCAGTCCGGTGCGTCGAGCATCGCGCAGTCAGCAACGAACGTCGGCGAGTTCGCTCGACGTCGTCTTCAAGACTGTCGATCGCGATCTGCCGTTGACGAACTCGGCGAAGGCGCCGGCTCGTCCCGTCGTAGAAGTGGCGCAGGCATCAATCGACAGCATGCTGTCGGAAGCACGCTCGGCGCTGTGAGTTGCTGACTTCGAGTTGTTGAACTCGGCGCTGCAAGCGATGCATTGTGGAGACGCGCGTAGGATGGCCGCCCTCGGCCGTCTTTCTTCGCGAAGAATGCAGGCGGCTGAGAGCGGCCATCCTACAGAGCAAAACGAAGCGGCATGACGACTGACGTCACTCGCTCATTCAGCGGATCGGTAAGCCGAGTCGTTGTCGCGACGTCAGCTCCAATTCATCAAGCACCTCGTGCTGAGTCTTGCTCGATGTGTCGATCTCGATCGCATCTTCTGGCTTAACGAGCGGACTGGCTTCTCGAGTTTGATCGCGATGATCGCGGTCATGAATCTCGGCGAGCACGCGATCGAGAGGAGTGAAGAAGCCGCGCTGCTCAAGCTCTAACTGACGCCGCGCTGCTCGCTCGCGCGAGTCAGCGGTCAGAAAGAATTTGCAGGCGGCATGCGGAAAGACGACCGAACCTTGATCGCGTCCTTCTGTGACGAAGTTGCGGCCTTCAGCAGTGGCTCGCTGTTGCAGGACCATTGCCGCTCGCACACCCGGATTTGCAGCAACGACGGAAGCGGCCTTTGAACTCTCTGCCGTTCGAATTTCGGCGGTGATGTCGCGCCCGTCGCAAGTCACATGCGAATCGCGCAGCTCCAATCGCAACTGCTGAGCGACGGCCGCCACTTGCTCTTCGTTGACGAGATCAATGCCGCGTTCAATGCAGCTCCATCCGACCGCACGGTACATCGCGCCGGTATCGAGAAACTCAAAGCCGAGCCGCTTCGCTAAGCCGCGAGCGGCAGTGCTCTTTCCGGCTCCTGCAGGGCCATCGATCGTGATGATCATCGTAGATTCGAGTGGAGTGATGGGCGGGGCTGACTCATGACGGGGCGTCGTTGACGAGACCGCAGAATAAGAACGCAGGTCCGAATTTTCTCGCCTCACTCCGCTGCCGCCTGAAGCTGCGATCGAGCCGTCCCGATTCTCATCGCTTCTTCCTCATGAGCGATTCGCGTCACGCGACCGATGCAACCGGCATGATTGCGGCAAGGCATCGAACCCGTCGCACGGGACAAGCAAGCAAAGATTTCGTGACCGACTAAGGCACCTCAATCCGTCAGGTCAGCGATTCGCGGTGTAGGCTGTCGATGAAGAGTTTGTTGACCAGTCGTTGAAGTCTGCTTGAGCAGAGACTTCATGCGGCAACGCAGAGTCGAGCGTCGGTTGATTGCTTGTCGGAGTGACGGACTCGCAGTCTGTCGGAAGACGCGTCGCGCGTTCTGAAGCCTCTGCCGATTGCCGAATGACTGAGTCGACTCTGCCTGCATCTCGCCTCACCCTCCCGCCTTACTCGCTCCGGAGTGAAGAACATGAATTCCTCGGCCATTTCAATGGAGTTGAGCGTCTCGTTCGTTTCTTGGATCAATGAGCAAATGCGGCACGAGATCTCGTCGCGCCAAGAGATTCATAAGACGGCTCAACGTAGCTTCGTCGTCAACAGTGCCGTTGTGGCGGCCAGTCTGACTTGCATCACCGTCGCCATTGCGTCGTTCATGCAGTGGTAGCGAGCAACACCGCTGCCGTTCGCATGTTGATGAATGCGCTGCATGCGAAGACTCACTGCGAGTGACTCAAGCTCACTCGCGACGCACCTTTGATTTGCACCATTAGGCTCGCCCTCATGACTCGTCCTGACTTCGATCTCATTGCCCCGCCGCATGCCCCTTTCCATTCCGACGGCAGCCTGAATCTCGATCTCGTCGAGCGGCAGGCTCAGCACTATGCGGAGACCGGTATCGCCGGAGTCTTCGTTTCGGGGACGACCGGCGAAAGCTCGTCGCTGACGGTTGATGAGCGACTCGCACTCGCGCGGCGCTGGTGCGAAGTCGGTCGAGACACCG
>CAZNMS010000156.1:0-17094 GCA_964573505.1 uncultured Planctomycetaceae bacterium
CGGCACAAGGCCGGGGGCGAAAAGATCACAACCTCGGAGCGAAAGGCGACTATCGCAACGAGAGGAACCGGCATGCGTGCGTCAGCGTTTGAGGGCTGCGGCAGAAGGTGGCGACTCGTCGTGCTACTCGTGGCGGGACTCATTGGCATCGCAGCCGTGAGCGGTGTCGCGGGCGACAATCCCTTCTTGCCGAGCGGTGCTGATGATGTTGGTTGGCCCTCGGTGCGCGGGCCGAAGCATGACGCTCATTCGGATGAGATCAGCATTGCGGAGCAGTGGCCTCAAGAGGGGCCGCCCGTGCTTTGGGTGAAAGAGATAGGGCAGGGCTATTCCGCTTTTGTCGCGCGAGGTCGGCGAGTCTTTACTCAAGCTCAATCGCTCGCCGGGCAGTTCGTCATCTGCCTCGATGCCGATACTGGCAAGACCATTTGGGAGCATCGCTACGGCCTGCCTTATGAGTCGGTCGGCGTCTATCCCGGCCCGCGCGCGACTCCGACACTGGCGGCTGACAAGCTCGTCTTCGCAGCTCCTGACGGAATGGTGCGATGCTTGAAGGCCGACTCCGGCGCACCCGTTTGGACCGTCAATGTCTCTGACCGCTATCACGGCAAAGGCTACGAGTTCGGCTATTCGTGCTCGCCCACAATTGTCGGAGAGCAAGTGCTGCTCGCGGTCGGCGGGCAAGGCGCGAGTCTCGTCTCGCTGCATCTCGACGGCGGGCGCGAGCTTTGGAAGTCGGGCGATGATCCCGCGAGCTACGCCCCGCTCTTACCGATCCGTCATGCCGGAAGAGACTGCGTTGTCGGGCTCTTGCAGAACGCACTCGTGATCTGCGATCTGCACTCGGGCCAACAACTCGCACGCATGAAGTTGTCGGACCATTACGACGAGCACTCCGCATGGCCGCTCTATCGCGAACCGTTCTTGTGGTACGCGTCGCCGTTTCGTTCGGGCTCGGTGCTTGTCGAGATCCCGCCGCTCAAACCCGATACGCCGCTCGTCACTCTGCAACCGAAGTTGACGTCACCGAAGTTCTCGAACGATGTGCTTTCGAGCGTGCTGGTTGACGGGCACGTCTACGGGTTCGACATCATCGACGTGCAATCAAAAACACAGCGTCCGTCGCGCGGCTATTTCCGGTGTCAGGAGTTTGAAACGGGCGCGATCAAATGGTCGGTCGGCTCTGAACGCGCGAAGCGGGATCGTTTCGAAGATCCGTCGAACGATCCTTATGTCGGGCAAGCGGGCATCGTCGTCGCGGATGGCAAGCTGCTCATGCTCAATGAACTCGGCGAGCTGATTCTCGCGCGAGTGAATCCCGAGCGTTACGAAGAGTTGGCTCGCGTCACCATGCTCGGCGGGGAGCTCGTATGGACGCCGCCGATCCTGCATCGAGGCCGCCTCTATGTCAGAAACCAATCGCGAGCGGTCTGCTTGTTGGTCGGAGATCCTCAACGTCTCGAATCCGCGCCAGCAGTGACGCTGCGAGTCGCTGACGTCCCGCAATCGAACTACATCGACTGGGCCGGAGCGATCTTGTCGATCGAGCCCGAGTACGCGTTCGACGTGCCCGCTGACGACGTCTTATGGCACTGGTTCGAGATCTGCATGGCGCTGCTCGTCGGGAGTCAAATTGGTGGTTGGCTCCTTTCACGCAGCGTGCGGGCTGATCGGCGAGCGGCATGGCGCGAGAACTCCGCCCGCACTTTCGCCTTCGTCGCCGGTTGCCTCGGGACAACTCTGCTGAGCCATTGGACCGGCAAATTCATCTTCACATGGCCGCTGTCGTTGTTCGTCGCCTTCGAAATCGTCGTGAATCACTCCCGCCGTCGCAGCGAGCAAGCGACAAGACTGCAGCGACTGCAAGAACTCAGCGCGCTGCTCGGGCTGAGCCTTTTCAGCATCCTCTTCTTCGTGCTCTGTCGACGATTGAGTCTCGTCTTCGAGTGGGTCTTCTTAGTCGGCCCACTCGCCGCCTTACCGTTCTCAGCAATGACCGCACGCTGGCAGAAGCGTCACGGTCCCCTCGTGCCGCTCATGGGCTTCGGCTGGCGCCTGCTCGCCTTCACCGCCTTCTTCGCGATCTCGATCGCAGTGCTGAAGTGGAAGTACCCGACCGCAAGCGGAGTCTCGACGCACGCAATGTCTGAGTGTGCCGAATGTCCAATCGGCTGAAGATCGCGCAGCGGCATCGTTTCAGTTCGAACGAGGAACCTGTAACAACAGTTGTATCTCAAATCAGAGCGGCCTCTCGGAGCTTGTCCGCGTAGCCGTAGCATGGGCTTCTAGCCCGTGCTGTATTTACTCCTACAATCAGCTTCGAACCGCCAGTCAGACTGCACAGGCTGGAAGTCCATGCGACTCGGAAAAGTTCCAGTGCTCTCCGTCGCCGCGATGAGACCGGGAACACTCGATGCCGATCCGTTGGACGATGTCACAGACCGTTTGACGGGAAAGAGTGATGTCTTCGTCTGCAAACCGCTTTCGATTGCCATAAAGTGATGGCAAATCATGAGTTGAGCCGACGTTGAAATTATTGGTATCGTGATACCCATAATTTCAAGACCGGAGCTAACTCATGGAATTCCTTAAGGTTACGCAGCCATTCTGTCCGTGGATCGAGCCGACCAGAAGCGAGCAGTGGCGAGCGGGTTTGCCGAAGTTCAAACGCCCAATTTTCGAGCGACTGTCCGACGACCTGCACTCCGTGCCGCAGATCATCCAACTGACGGGCCCGCGCCGCGTCGGCAAATCGACGTTGCTCGGTCAGCTCATAAAGTCGCTGATCGACGAGCAGAAAGTCGAGCCGCGACGGATCATCTACTACGACTTTGGCGACCCGGCGTTGCTGCGAGCGTCCGTTGATGTGCATGACGTTGTTGAGTCGCTCTTTGAGCACATGGCGACGCTCGGACGCGACGGCCCGGCGTACTTGTTCCTCGACGAGATTCAAAAGTTGCCGAACTGGGAGTTGTTCCTCAAGAAGTACTACGACCTCAAGTACCCGGTGCGCGTCGTGATTTCGGGCTCGGCATCGAGTCCCATCTTCAAGAAGAGTCGCGAGAGCCTGCTCGGGCGAGTGAAGGACTATCACGTGCTGCCGTTCTCCTTCGCCGAGTTCTTGTTGTGGCGACTGGTCGACGAGCCGCAACTCACTCACGAGATCCGAGAACTGAAGAGCGAAGGTCGTAACGCCGTCAGCATGTTGGTGCGCGGCCTCGACCACTTCGATGTGAAGAGCGTCGAGATTCACCCACCGAGCGACACGCTGTGGCAAAGAGCCGAGCAAGAGTTCGCGACGTACTTACTACAAGGCGGTTTTCCCGAGGTGTGGACGCTGCCCTCTGACGAGAAGCGAATGGAGTACTTGTACGACAACCAAGTGCGCAAGGTCATCGAAGAGGATTTGGTACTCGCCGCCGAGTTTCGAAAACCCGAACTCTTAAAGCGGTTCTACATCTCGTTGTTGGAGAAGCCGGGCCAAGAAGTCACTCGCAGTTCGATGGCGAGCGAGATTGGCGTCAACGCGCAGCAGATCGAGAAGTACTTGCCGTTACTGGAACTCACTGACTTGCTGCGATCCATCGACAAGTTTCGCAAGGCGGCACTCAAAGTCCGGCAGGGTAATCAAAAATACTATCTCGTTGACCTCGCGCTGCGCAACGCCGTGCTGCGGATCGGAAATGAGCTCCTGGAAGATAACGCCATGCTCGGTCTCTATGCCGAGAACCTCGTCTGCAACGTGCTCCGCACATGGCCGGGACTGCTGCAAATCGACTACTACCGTGAGAACAACAGTGAGGTTGACTTCGTCGTCCATACGCGACCGAATCGGTATCTGCCGATCGAGGTGAAGTATCAGAACCAGTGGAATGATTCTGACATCAAGGGACTGCGGTCGTTTGCAGAAAAGAATTCTTGCTCCATGCCGCTCATCATCACCAAAGACCGATCCGACTTCGGTCTCATCGAAGGGACTTCAACGACGAAAGTCTTCCGCATTCCACTGCTGCACTTTCTGCTCGTCTTTGATGGTGCATAGGGGATGGTCGGTAAGGCGAAAACGTGTCGTCGTTTCTTCTGACCTGAAACCGGCTAACAGCATTGTGGTGCGAGCGGATTTCCGGTTCCCTTCGCCCGAGTACTCTGGGAAGAGCGATCGTCAATTGCGGCTTCGCCGCGATAAGAAGACTCGGGCTCCGACTTCGATGCGCCGTTCCATGAGCCCCTTTGTGCCTACTTCGCCATCGCCATCACGGTGCTGAAGTCAAAGGCCCCGCCCCGAGAGGAGCCTCGACACGTGCAATGACGGAGTTTGCCGAGTGTCGTTTTGGCTGAAACTGCCTGCCAATTGCCGATGACTCCCGCACGACGGTTACTCGAACCGTCCCGCACATGCATCAAACCACTCTCGCCCAACCGAACGGACAAGATGTCCGTCGTGCCAATTGACGGTGTGAGGCGTCCCCTCGCTAAGAACTTGTCCGTCCCGGTTGCTGTAATCGAGCGAAGCCGAAAGAATCGTCAAAATCGGAGTCTTAACTCCGTGGCACTTCCGAGCACATTCCTTAGTGTCGAACTGCGTGTTTCATTGCTGATTTCTGTTTCCACTTTAGGTGAGTCATGAATCGAATTAGGCGTGGATTTACACTGATTGAACTGCTGGTTGTTATTGCAATCATAGCAGTTCTCGTAGCGTTGCTACTGCCTGCCGTGCAGCAAGCACGCGAGGCAGCTCGACGCAGTCAGTGCAAGAATAATTTGAAGCAACTCGGCTTGGCACTGTCCGACTACCATGATACGTCTAACATCTTCCCCTGCGGTGTCTATGCAAACGGACTCAACTCCGCCTTGAGTGGTTTCCCCAGCAACATGTCATGGATGCCATCTCTACTGCCGCTCTTGGACCAGCAGGCATTATACGAGGGCCTCGTACCGTATATGGAGACGCGAGCGTCTTCGAATTTTCCAACCCAACTGATGAATACTCGCATTTCTTCGTTGATGTGCCCGTCCGATCCATTTTCCGGCAAACAAACCGGTGTCAACAATGCAGCTAAAGCGGATCCGCCGCCAGATTATGACGACGGATTTGCCGGCAACTATCTGCTGTGTCATGGCAGCACCACTGTCACCGCAGCCAACAGTCTGACTTTGAACGGGGTTTTCTTCTATCGATCGCGCTCTGGGATTAGAGATATTACCGACGGCGCCTCGAATACGGTGTTTGCGTCTGAAGTAAATCTTGTGGCAGAACCTGGCCGAGACTGGCGCGGCCGGTATTATCGCGCCGAGCACTTAAGTAGCTTATTCAGCACGAATTTGACGCCGAACACTTCGTCATCCGACTTGTGCCGCACCTGTGAAGGCAGCCCTACGAACCCCGCGTATGCACCATGCACAGCGAGCACCGATCCGCAAGTAATTTACGCCCGCAGCTACCACGTTGGCGGCGTGACTGCGATGTTTGGAGACGGTGCTGTTAAATTTGTGTCTAACAATATTGACACCGCAACATGGCAAGCGCTGGGCACGCGAGCCGGCAACGAGGTTGCTGGAGAATATGAATAATCCAGTGCGACAGCAGGCGCGAGTTTCAGATTTTCGGCACAGCGTTTTGGTACCACCTGTTTGAAAGAGTCTAAGTGCTATGCGGCATTTAATAAGCAGAATCTCGGTTGGCGGCGCGTTATTCTTGGTTGGTTGTGGCGGCACTGACGGGCCGGCAGTGAGTGAGATTACCGGCAAAGTGACATTCGACGGGCAGCCAATTGCCACTGGCGAGATTCTTTTTATGCCGGCAGACGGCAAAGGGCGCTCCGACGCTGGCAAGATCGTTGATGGCAGTTTCAAGTGTCAGGCCACTCCCGGCATGAAGACGGTTCGAATTTCCGCAACTAAGGAATTGCCAGAGAAGGCGCCCGACGGCCTTCCTAATTACGTTAGCTACATTCCCGCGAAGTATAATTCCTCAAGCGAGCTAACGGCGGACATTCAGAAGTCCGGCAAGAATGAACTGCAATTCGACCTGAAGTCGAAGTAGCAAGGCTTACCATTGCTGTTGGCGTCCATGGGCCGGAATTTGGTCGATGCAGAATCTTGAATAGCCGCAGATTGTCTCGGCGTGAGGCCGTAACAACGGCCTCACGCCATTTGTGACGAGCGCCAGCCGACGCTCTCGCTCTATTCTCTTAAAATGCTGATATGCCATTCTTCAAATCTTGGGGCGGTTGTTTCACATAACCACTGCGTCCCCTGCAACGGCTTTTGATTTCGCAGGTGCAGCATTTTTTTCGAACTGATCCTTCCGCGAACCTTGCGAGTGACGCTTCGCCGACCGGCCTTCGATTGAGCCTGAAGGTCGCGGATGCGATTGAGGCGTAAATCCGCCACCGTTTTTGACGGCGAATTGCTTCGGCGGGGATGCGATTACGCCGCTGAGGCTCGGGATGGAATCCCGAGCTACTTACAAACGCGACTTGTTCGCTTGAGGCGGAAGTGCGGAGTTGAGGCTGCGCGGTGTTGTTGAATCGTTAGTTGCACGACTCTTCGCAGACTCGTTTTTGACGGGGAGTTACTCGGGCGGGGACGCGGTTTCGCCGCTGAGGCTCGGGATGGAATCCCAAGCTACTTATTTGCGAATTGCTCGATGACGCGCATTAACGCCACTTCTGTAATTGTTGTTGCACAGTGGAGCGGATTCGGTCGCGGGCGGTTTTGCGCGGGACTCCGGTCATGAGCAGATTGTCGTAGTTCGTGTGCTGATGCCGAATCCAGGCGATGACGGCGAGTTCGATCGCGTTTGTGTCGAGGTTACGTCCGGCTTCCGATCGACCGACGCGACCGCTGCCGCGTACTGCCGTATGAGCAGCTATCTGATGAGCCTCTTGAGGCGGGCAGTTCGGGAAGTCTCGCAAGATCAGCGCGGTCATGCCCTCGACGAGTTTCTCATCCGTCTTCGCGCGAGCGGCGGCGGCTTTGTGTCGTTGAGCGGCGCGGGAGTCCGCGTCCTCGTCCATTGAGGCTTCGGCTTGATCAATTGCCTCCGCAGTGACGAGTAGGCCAATGCGGTCGTAGTGCTTGCGGCGTCGATTGAATTCCAACACCTCAGCGGCCAACGGGGAGAACTTGCGAGCTCGCCGCGTCAGAGTCGCATCGCCACGCGGCAAGAATTCGAGATGATCGAAGTCCGCGCAACTCAAGCACACGGGCTGATCGGCATCGAGCACGAAGAAGTCGCCGCGATGCGTTTCGGTTCCGCACTCAGAGCACTTCTGCACGTCACTCGACTGCGAAAAGACAACGAGTCCTTCGGCCTTTGTGAGCTTTGCTTCGAGCTTCTCGGCCTTCTTCGCAGTGAGCCCCGCCGGGATCCAATGGCGGCGCCAGAGCGCATCGAATTCAGGCTCATCGACCAGCAAGATCGGCAGCGACTCGGGACCGCTCAAGCCTTGCCGCTCATAGGGGACATGCAACGGAGTCATGCCCTTCTCCGTCGCCCATCTCTCCAGTGTGTTCATGACCTTGCGCAGCTTCTCGGCACCAAGTTGCAGGTTCTTATGCAGAGGAGTCGCGTGCGGCTTTCCATGTTTCCAATCGGCGACATGAGCGAAGTGCAGATAGCCCAGTTGCTGACAAAGCTCGACGAGCCCCACTGAGCCTTCGCGTTTGAGAACCGCCTCGCAAGCCGTGATGACCTTCAACTGATACGCAGAGATCGGAGCGTCAGACATCGAACCAAATCCGAGATCGAGAGAGGATGTTGCGGCGACGATGCGCGGCCGCAGCTCAGCAACGCAACACAGCGTCGTAGACTAGCAAGACTCAGGCTCTGAGCGACGAGTTGTACGACGGACTGACGCTCGCCTGCGCTGATCGGGACAGGAATGAGTAATGAGTAATGGAAATTGAAAAATACAAAATGTGGATGCATGCGGCTGCTGCATCTGAAATTCTGCATTTTTCATTTTTCAATACTCATTACTCATTCACGCAACCAAAGGCAGTGCTGCCTTAGGGATTGGTCGTCGTCCTTAAACATCCTCGGCGCAGGCTGACTGGCAGTTCGAAGCTGCTTGTAGGAGTAAATACAGCACGGGCTAGAAGCCTATGCTACGAAGGCTTGCTCAGTTCTCTTCGTTGTAAGCCTTCTCGCCGTGCTCGCTGAGGTCGAGACCTTCGCGTTCGAGTTGATCGGCGACGCGCAGGCCGATCACGGCGTCAATCAGCTTCAGCAAGATGACCGATGCCACTGCCGACAGAAGCGCGGTGTAGATCGCGGCCAAAACTTGAGTCTGCAATTGCGGGGCAATCTCGTAGTCGCCCAGTCCTCCGGGGAACTGCTTCGAGCCGCAGACCGCGACGAGCACCGTGCCGATGATCCCGCCGACTCCATGCACTCCGAAGACGTCGAGCGAGTCGTCGTACTTGAACTTCGGCTTCAGCTTCGCGCAGGCCATCCAACAAACGAGAGCTGAGATCGAGCCAATGCAGAGCGCTCCGATTGGTCCGACCTTACCCGATGCAGGAGTGATCGCCGCAAGCCCCGCGATCGAACCGGTTGCGATGCCGAGCACGCTCGGTCGTTTGTTGCGCGTCCATTCGATCGCCATCCAAACGACAGAGGCAGCGCTCGCGGAGATATGTGTCACCACTAACGTCATCGCCGCATTGCCATTTGCCGCCAATTGGCTGCCGCCGTTAAAGCCGAACCATCCGACCCACAACATGCCTGCTCCGATGACGGCATAGGGCAAGTTGTGCGGAATCATCGGCGATGTCGGGAAGCCTCGACGCGGGCCGACCATGATACAGGCGACTAAGGCGGCGATGCCCGCTGTGATATGCACAACGATGCCGCCGGCGAGATCAATGACGTTCGTCAGTCCGAAGAAATTCAGCCGATGCCAAACGCCGTAGCAGCACGGCACATAGACAATGAGGCTCCAGAGTACGCTGAAGATCAAGATGGCCGAGAACTTCATGCGTTCGGCAAACGCACCGATGAAGAGTCCCGGTGTGATGAGGAAGAACATCATCTGATAGGCGAAGTGCAGCAGCACCGGGATCGTCGGCGCATCGGGTCTCGGCGTTGTGTTCGGGTCGATGCCATTGAGGAACGCGAGGTTCAAGTTCCCAATGAAGCCGCTGTCTCCTGAGAACGACAGCGAGTACCCACAAGCGAGCCAAACGAGACTCATGACCGCAGTCAGGGCATAGCACTGCATGAAGAGTGAGAGAGTGTTTTTCGCTCTCACGAGGCCCGCGTAAAACAGCGAGAGGCCGGGAATCATCATGAACAGCACGAGCGCCGTTGAGACGAGCATCCATGCGGTATCGCCGGAGTTGATCGGCGACGTTGAGTCTCCTGCATGGCATAGGGACGGAGCGAGGCACAGCAACCCGATGAGGGCGCTACGGTAGCGCAGACGGTTTTTCATAGTTGGTTTCTTCAATGAGAGCGCGGCATCAAACAAACAAGGTCGCGGTTCCCGGCCGCGACCCTACGAGGAGGGCGGGGAACCTAGTGCATGCTTTCGCGAATGTCGTTCGTCCTATACGCCTCGCAGACGGAATTGACGTCGTCAGCAGCGGGCCGCGAACAGCACCGCGATCGAGCCTGCTGCGAACACTCCATTCATCCCGCGCGAAGCTGCTTCGCCTCGTTCAAAGAGCGACCTCCGATGCCTCACGAAGAAGGACCATTCGTATGACTCAGACCACTCCGATCACGCTGCCGATGATGCGCGAGAAGCTCTATTGCGCGGTCGTTTGCGATGCGCTCGACAGCATGGGGCGCACGCATCAGTCGCCCCGAGTCGCGTTGCTGCCGCAAACGGTCAACTCACTGCTTGTTGGACGCTGTCGAACGACTCTTTGGGCAGACATGGCGCATGTCGATCCGCAGCCTTATGAACTCGAACTGCGAGCGGTCGATGCGTGCGAACCGGACGATGTCATGATCGCAGCGGCTCAAGGTTCAGCGCGTTCCGGCATCTGGGGCGAACTGCTTTCGACGGCTGCTCGCAATCGCGGCTGTCTCGGCGCGATCGTTGACGGAGCGGTGCGAGACACTCGGCAGATGACCGCGATGAACTTCCCGGTCTTCGCGCGAGGACGCTGCATCTACGACAGCCAAAACCGACAGCGCGTTGTCGACATCGACGTGCCGGTCGAGATCGACGGAGTGCGATTCAGTCCGGGAGATCTCGTCTTCGCCGATCAAGATGGAGTGGTCGTTGTCCCGCAAGACATTGAAGTCGAAGCGATTCGTCGAGCATGGGACAAAGTGCATGCCGAGAACATCACGCGCGACGCCATCAAAGCCGGCATGCTCGCGACCGAGGCTTATCGAAAGTACGGCGTGCTGTAAGAGAGTTGTCATTGAAGTTACATGCAATCGCACGCGGCGCCGACAAGAAGAGACGGCGAAGAAGTCATACGAATCGGCCTTCAGTTCCGACTGCGAGCCGTATAAAGCAGTTGAGCAACGACTCTGAAGAGTTGTCGGAATCATCCTTGCTGCGCGGCGAATGGTCTCTGTTGTCTCGCTGTGACTCACGATCGGAGTAAATCATGAATCAATCACTCGCACTCAACCGACGAGCCTTTTTGGGCCGAGCGGGAACGGGGCTCGGAGTCGTCGCGGCGGCATCGCTGCTTGATCCGACATTGCTGTCAGCGGCGCCGCAGAAAGGTGTGCTGACAAAGCTGCCTCTTCCTCAGCGTGCGAAGCGCGTGATTTGGCTCACGATGGCTGGAGGACCGTCTCAATTAGAACTCTACGATGAGCGTCCGAAGCTCGCCGAAATGGACGGCAAGCCGATGCCCGAAAGTCTCACGCGCGGGCAACAGTTGGCGCAGTTGCAAGGACAGAAGCTCGTCTGCCTCAAACCCCAGTTTCAGTTTCAGAAGTACGGCAAGAGCGGCACGTCGCTCAGCACGCTGTTGCCGAAGATTGGTTCGGTCGTTGATGACATCTGCCTCGTGCGTTCGATGACAACCGACGCCATCAATCACGACCCGGCCCACATGTTTATGAATACCGGCTCGCAGATCGCCGGACGGCCCAGCATGGGTTCATGGATCACATACGGGCTCGGCAACGACGCTGACGACTTGCCCGGTTTCATCGTGATGGTGTCGACTGGCAAAGGCCGATCACCGCAGCCGATCGCGACTCGGCAATGGAGCAGCGGGTTCTTGCCGTCGAAGTTTCAGGGCGTGCAAATGCGAAGTCAGGGCGAGGCCGTCCATTATCTTGCCAATCCGCCGGGGGTCTCGCGCGAGCAGCAAGGTGCCGACATCGCTGCAATCAATGCGCTCAATCAGCAGCAAGATGCGATCGCTCATGATCCCGAGATCGCAACGCGCATCGCGCAGTACGAACTCGCCTTTCGCATGCAGGCCAGCGTGCCCGAGTTGATGGATCTCAATAGAGAAGACGCAAAGACGATCGCTCTTTATGGCTGCCAACCGGGCGACGGTTCGTTCGCGAGCAATTGCTTGTTGGCACGACGATTGGCTGAACGAGGAGTGCGTTTCATTCAGCTCTATCACCGCGATTGGGATCATCACAGCTTGCTGCGTGAAGAGTTGCCGCTGCGAGCGCGCGAGATCGATCAAGCCTGTGCCGCGCTGATTACGGATCTCAAAGAGCGAGGTATGTTTGACGACACGCTCATCGTGTGGTCGGGAGAATTCGGACGCACGCCGATGTCTCAAAGCAACAAAGGCCCGGTCGGTCGCGATCATCACAACAAGGCGATGTCGATGTGGCTTGCAGGAGCGGGCATCCGTCGCGGAATGGTCTACGGATCAACGGACGACCTCGGCTATCAAGCGGTCGAAGACATCAGCACGGTTCACGATCTGCATGCGACGATGCTGCATCAACTCGGCATCCAACACGAAGCCTTCAGCTACAAGTTTCAAGGACTCGACGCCCGCCTCACCGGCGTCGAAGGGGCTCAAGTGCTGACGAAGATTTTGAGTTAGCGCTGCACTTGAAACGCCTGCAGAGAAATCGTCCCGGCGGATGTCGTCGTTCGGCTGAGGCCAATCGATCCGCGTGACTTTGTACGACGGACTTCCAGTCCGTCGATTAGAGCAGGAACTATTCGCCGCTCGCGAATTGCGATTCGTTCGAAGTCAGCAATTCCTCAGCAAGTAGTGGAGCAATGCAACCGCCGCGTTCGCCACTTAGGCGAAGGTAGATGGGAACTTACCGGTACGACGGACTTGTAGTCCGTCGATCAGCAGTGCGACGGACTGCAAGTCCGTCGTACCGGGCTCTTGGCGGTAAGTTTCATCCTGTCGATCGCCTTACGACTCGGCGGTTTCCGTCTTCATGAGCGACCGCCGAAAGTGCAGCCCCCACTGCTTTCTAAAACGTGCTTCGACTGTCGCTTCTATGACATCGAAAGATAGCGCCGCGAACTCCCGATTGACTTTGATCAAGCTCAACACGTGTCGGTTCCATATCTCGCGTACTTCAGCGGCGACTCCGCGAACTGCGGCAGCGCGAACGCCATCGATCGCCGGCATCACATGCTCTCTCACGTGCTTTTGATAGAGCTCTACAAACGCCGCTCTTTTTGCCAACTTCAGGATCTCAATCGTCTTTCGCCCTCGCTCGCTGCCATCTCGCGGAAACGGCAGCCACTTCTGCGTTAATGCATCTCTCTGAAACTTGATGTGCCGCATCGGGTCTTCAGATGCGGGGTCAATCAAGAGTGGTTGTTCGTGAGAGTTACGGCCCGGTTGCTCTTCTTCGACCAGTCGACGGCTACCAGCCTGCAACGGAAACCAATCGTTCTTTGCCCAACGATTGCAGTTCTGGCACGCGAACATGAGGTTCGACCAACTCCATGCGAGCCACCAATAGCCATCCTCGGGCTCCTCGCCCTCTGAACGGCGAGCACTGATAGCCGGCCGGTAGTGCTCGACATCGTTGCTTTCGGGAATCTGAGTCCGTTCGCAGTAACAACACTTACAATGCTGCCGAGTCCACAGTTTCTCTTTCACGAAGACGTATTTCGTGCCGAGGTCGTCAGCATCTTCGTCGTTCTTTCTCTTCAGCGGTCGCAGAGCAGCGATTGGCCGTACTCGCTTCAGTTCAGCCTTTCGAATCACGCGAAGCTCTGCCGGCTCTTGCTGACGATGAATCCGAATCATGTCCTGCCGCCCTTTCTCGGAACGGCACGAAACGACTCCGGCAAGATGCCTTCACTTCGCAGAGTGGTTTCGAGTTTCAACAACTGTTTCTCGTCGTCATCGCTGCGCCACGGATTGCTCGCCAGATAACCAAATTCAGCGAAGTCAGCACCAAGCTGATTGGGATAGGCATCGCTCATTCCGAAATAATCCTCATAGATCTCGCTGGCCATCAGCAGAGCCGGCAGTCGATCGGATTCGCGAACGTCGACATCGCCGTCTTCGTTGATGTAGAGGCGCATGATCTCGTCCTTCCGAAGACCGGCGAGAACCATCGGCGAGTGCGTTGTCACGATGAACTGCATCCGAGGAAAGGCTCCTCTTAGCGCTGTGACGAGCTTCGATTGCCATGCCGGATGCAGGTGCAAATCAAGTTCGTCAACCAACACGAGTCCTTCCATCTCCGCAGGTGCCACTGCCTCATCGGCTTCCGAAAAAATTTGACCAACGAGATCTGCGATCCAGGCGATCGTCGACTGATAGCCTTGCGACAGCCAAGTCGCAGGAACCTTTGCGGCACTGTCGCGGAATCTCATCGTGAAGCGATTGGATTTCACCAATTGCTCGGAAGACTTAATGCCGCCTCGACCTCTGAGTTCGACATCATCCACAAACGGCAAGAGGTCTTGAGTCTCGCAAAGCACCTTTTTCAGGCAGCTTGAATACTCTCGGGCCAGCTTCGCCTTCCCGGCTTGCTGAAACAAATCGACGAAGCCGGTCCCGATGACCTTTCCTTGATCAAACAATGGCTTCAGTCGCTCAAGCACTAAATTCGTCGGTGGCACCTCGCCCCTGACCGGCAAGTTGCGATTAACCCCGTAGCCAGCAACGAACCACCGAGGCAGTGCTTTGGCGCGTGCATCACGCACTGGATTAGAAGGACTAACTCCGTTTGAAACGGCATGTTGTTTCGCCGACTCGCCCTCGTAAGTCGAATGCCCACTGAAGACGTCTTCGTCGTGAGAAAGTGAGACAATTGATCGGACGACGGGAACAACCGACGAATCAGTTAAGCCGGGGTACTCGCGCTGCTGATGTCTCTCGGCGCTGAAGGTGAAGCGTGCATCAATTTCCAAACGCGAAATCTTGCGACGAGTATCGCGCAAAGATTCAACATCTTGTCGCAGTTGATTCGCACGATCGGGACCGCTGGCTGCGAGAGCAATTGCTTGCAAGATGCTCGTCTTGCAAAGGCCGTTCTCACCGACCAGCGCAGTCCACATTCTCGGTTGATCGCCGCTCATGAAGGACAGCTTGAAGTTCTTCTTCAGTAACTTAAGCCCGCCTGTAATCGTTATTTCCTGCAGGTACATGAACACTCCGAACGTCGAATTAGAAGAACTCGCTCCGTGCGATCTCGATCGACGCTTCACGTTGCGCGGGACAGTAGGCGAGCGTCGGCGAAACTCGAATGTGACGTCAGCGAGACTTCAATTCTGCTCTACCGAATGCACCCGGTCGACTTCGAGATCGGCGAGGTCTTGAGTGGTCCCGTTCGGCCAGTGGATGCGGACTTGCTTGATCTTGTTCTGCGAGCCGGTGCCGAATGTCACCGGCAGTTCGCTTTGGGAGAGATAGCTGCGAGTCGGCATCACTTGCCGACGCTGAATCGTGCCGTCGGTCAGATGCAGTTCGACCCAACTGCCGATGGCGTCGCGGTTAGTTTTGTGACCAGTCAACTTCACTCGCACCCAATGATGGCCGAGCGATTGATCGTTGCGCAGCACTCGCGGCTTTTGACCGCTGCCGGTGATCACAACATCGAGATCTCCGTCTCCATCAAGATCTCCGACCGCCACTCCCCGACCGACCATTGGCTTTGAGAACTCGCTGCCGATATTCGACTCGGGCAGCTTGAGGAACTCGGTTTCTTGCTCCGCTCCGCAGTTCCAATAGAGGTGCGGCGACTGCTCGTACGTCTGACTCTTTTGCACTTTGTGGATCTCGTCTTCGAGATGCCCGTTCGCCGCGAAGAAGTCCAATCGGCCATCGAGATCGAAGTCCGAGAAGCTCACTCCAAACTTCAGTTCCAAACGTGATGTCGGGCCCAGTCCATTCGAGACCGCTTCGTCGGTGAATTGCAGTTGATGCTGCCGCGAGACGTAGAGCGCGGTCATCTCGTTCGCGAAGTTGCCGATCGCAATGCCGAGATCGTCGTTGTTGCGGAAGTACGCCGCGTCGATGCCCATTGCTCCGCGCGCGTTGCCCTCGTTGTCAAAGGCGACTCCGGCGATCGCTCCGATCTCATTGAACGTGCCGTTCTTTTGATTGTGGAACAACAGGTTCTGCACGGTGTCATTCGCAACGAGCACGTCGAGCCATCCGTCGCGATCAACATCAACAAAGGTCAGACCGAGCGACTTTGGCAGCGGCACTCCGGTATTGGGGTTCGTGACTTGAATGCCCGAGTCCTTCGAGACATCGACGAACTTGCCCTCGCCGTCGTTGCGATAGAGATACGGGAACGCGCCATCGAACTCTTGAGGCCGCCCATACGCGCGGATGTCGCCCGTCAGTTTGAATTCTTGAGCGGCATCGAACTCGCGCGACCACTTCACATAGTTGCCGACGAACAGATCGAGATCCCCGTCGTTGTCGTAATCGAACCAACCGGCAGCAGTGCTCCACTGAGTGGCATCGCCCGCAACGCCAGCTTGCTCGCTGATGTCAGAAAACCTACCCCCGTCATTGCGGAAGAGTTTGTTTGATCCGACGCAAGTCACGAAGACATCAACATCGCCGTCGTTGTCATAGTCGCCGCACGCCGCGCCCATGCCATACACCGAGACCGCGAGCCCCACTGCTTCCGTCGCATCTTCGAACTTCGCTTTGCCATCGTTGCGATAGAGCTTGAGCGTCGCGGGCTTCTCGGCCGTCGGTCGCTTGTCCCAGTCCCAGCGCTTCGAATTGACGAACAAGATGTCTTGATCGCCGTCATTATCGAAGTCGAACAACGCGACTCCGCCGCCCATTGTCTCGGGTAATAATTTTTCCCCGCTCGCACCGTTCTCATGCACGAAGTCGATGCCCGCTTGCTGAGTGATGTCAGTGAACGTGATCTGCGGAGCCTCAACCTTCGGCACCTCGCGCACTTTGGGAGGCTCGACAATTCTCAGTTGAGCGGCTGCAACTTGCGGCTTACGGCTGAGAACAACGTAAGCCCCTCCGCCGATCAGTCCGATCGCCGCAAAGGCAATCAGCGACCACTTCAGCGCGACTCCAACAATTGCGTCATCGCGTTCTTCTTCGTCATTGAGTTCGACGTTCATAGGGAAACCATTTCCTTGGAGTGCTCCGGTTCGACGGAGCCCTCCGACAGAGCGGGATGTAATTTGAAATAAAGGATGCGCGTTGTCGGCAGGAACGACGTCGCACGATCAATCCAGGAAAGGCTGATGGCAAAAAGATGGAAGCCAAAAAGATGAAGTCCTCTTCGGTGAGCTTCGACTTCCTGAAGCGAACGGTGATTCGTGCAAGGCATTCATCTTCCTGTCTTCAATCTTCCTGTCATGACCCTTCCGAGTTTGAAGGATCGACATCGAAGACACCCGGCTCGTTTAGGAGTTTCCGGAGTCGCGGCAAGTCCCTCGGCGGTGCATCGAGTAGCTTCTGAAGTTCTTCCCATTGAGACGCAGTTACTCGGTATCGAACGGACGGCTGCTGCAGCCACTTCGATTCGTCGACGTCCTCGTCCTCAGGGCGCGATGAGGTGCTCATGTTCGATTCGGTCGTCATTTCACGGTCCTTTCAAGTCACCTCGGATGTTCTGTTTTCCAATCCGATTCGAGAACGCCGACCAACAAAGCCCATTCCTTAAGGTCGCAAATTGCGACCTTAAACTTCGACTGTCGCGGTCGGCGATACCTGCGTCATACATAC
>CAZNMS010000157.1:0-17089 GCA_964573505.1 uncultured Planctomycetaceae bacterium
GACTTACTAATCGCCACTTACGAGTTCTTCATTGGATTCGAACGGGCGTCCTTGATGCAGCTTCGTCATGCAAAATGCTCAGGCTCGGAGAGACTGAGCTACGAGTTCCCGAAGAGTTACTCGGCTCGACGCCGCAATCCTGTGTGAGTTGGGAACACAGATTGAGTTCTGCATTCTTCATCCGTGTGAGACATATCCGTGTGCGAAGCTGAATTGCCCAAAGACTTCGCACACGGATATTTCCCACACGGATAAGACGCGCCGTAACAAACCTGTGCTTAGTAATGGCGTCATCCGTTCGATGAGTTCCCGAAGAGGGCAAAGACAAGACTTTGCGCAACTTCCAAACAGTCGCGTTTGGCCTATTGTCGAAACCGGGAATCTGTTGATCGACTGATCCGAAGCGTCTCGTTGTTCGCGGCAGCTTCTCTTTTGATTGTGCAAAGCATGACATCTCTTGCGGCTGACGCTCTCGGTCTTGTGCGGGTCTATCACGATCGCACGAAGCATCATCTCAATCGTTATGCGCGATCGCTCGGGTTTCTGGATTGGGCCAATCAGCCGGATCCGTTTCGGCACTTTGAAGGCAGCGAGAAGCTGCAACTGGAACAGTCCGAGTTGCGATCGCTCCCGACTTACGACGCACTCTTTGCCGCAGAGCCTCTTCCGGCGGCGCCTCTCGATCACAGTTCGATCAGCCGCTTATTCATGCACTGCTTAGCGCTCTCTGCATGGAAGCAGGCCGGGCCGAGCAATCGTTGGTCGCTCCGCATCAATCCGTCGAGTGGTGCGTTACATCCGACCGAGAGTTATTTGATCTGCGGTCGCGTGCCGGGACTGACGCAGACGCCGGGTATTTTTCATTACTCCCCGCTGCGGCATGAACTCGAACGACGCTGCGCATTGGCCGACGACGAATGGCAATCACTCGCGCAACAACTGCCGGACGGATGCGTGCTGCTCGCGCTCTCGTCGATCTATTGGCGCGAGCAATGGAAGTACGGCGAGCGAGCCTTTCGCTACTGCAATCACGATGTCGGGCACGCACTCGGAGCAATCGCGTTCGCCGCACGCACGCTCGGATGGGAGACGCGACTGCTTCCTCAAGTGGCGACGGCGGACCTCGATCGCTTGCTCGGAACGTGTCTGCAAACGGGCTCCGAAGCCGAGCACGCGGACTGCTTGCTGGCGCTCTTCCCCGCGCCTTCAACGTTGACCGATAGCGCGGCTCGTCGAGACGTGCTGAGCGGCTTCCAATTCCCCGCCGAGTTGCGTGAGTCACTCATCCAGAAGGAGTGGACCGGGAAGCCGAACGTACTCAGTGACGAGCATCATCCATGGCCGATCATCGACGAAGTTGCCGCAGCGATTCGGGCGGTAGAGGACGTTGCTTTGCTAACGCCGAGTGCGGGATGCGCGACGGAGTCGGCGGCGGCGATTGAGTGCGCGGATCGGTCGTTGTCGGCAGAGCAGATCATTCGGCAACGGCGTAGTGCCGTTGATATGGACGGCGAGACCTCAATGGGGCGCGACGACTTCTTTCGCATCTTGCGGCGGACGATGCCGACGTCAGCACGCTGTCCCTTCGACGTTTGGCCGCATGATCCGCGCGTCTCGCTCGTGCTGTTCGTGCATCGCGTCCGAGATCTTGAAGCGGGGCTTTATGTGCTCGTCCGCAGTCCCGCACATGAAGCCCGGTTGCGAGCCGCGTTTCGAACGGACTTCGATTGGACTCGTCCTGAAGGATGCCCGGACGACGTGCAACTTTTCTTACTCCGCGCTGCCGACGTGCGTTCGGCAGCTCGCACGATCTCGTGCCATCAAGACATCGCGTCCGACGGAATCTTCGCAGTCGGGATGCTCGCGGAGTTCGATACAGCACTCGCTCAGCACGGTCCCGCGTTCTACCCGCGTTTGTTTTGGGAGACGGGATTGATCGGGCAGGTGCTCTATCTCGAAGCGGAAGCTGCCGGAGTTCGCGGAACCGGCATCGGCTGCTTCTTCGATGACGCGATGCATCAAGTGCTCGGCATCGCGGATCACGAATGGCAGAGCCTCTATCACTTCACGATCGGCGGCCCGGTGCTCGACGTGCGTCTGAAAACGCTGCAGCCGTATGAGCATCTCGGTCAGTCGTGACGCCGCACCGAAAGGCTCGATGCGAACTCGTCCCGCAGACGTTTCAAACACTCGAGACCGCTTCGTCGACGGTCTCAACCTTCGGAGTTCTCGGGACGGGATGCGTCAGCAGCCATCCGGTTGGCGCGAGGACTAACGCCATTCCGACAAGCGTGACTGCGGAGTACGTCCGACTGAGAACGATGATCTCGAGCAACATCGTGAAGCCCACTTGAGTGAGCCCGACAACTGAAACGCGCGACGGCGTGCCGGTCGTGAATGCTTTCGTGAGGCAGAACTGTCCGACCAATGCCGAGACCCCGACTCCAAAGAGGGCCAACCAACTTTTCAGTGTCGGGTCTGTTGCAGGGCCGCTCATCGTGTTGACGCTGAAGAGCAGCATCGAGCCGAACGAAAACAAGAACGAGACTCCCGAGAAGTGAAACACGATCGCTCGCGGATCGATGCTGTGCAGCTTGTGAAGACCGAGCATCGCAATCGTCGTTGTGACGGAGGCCGACAATGCCGTCAGCGTCGCGAAGTTGCCTTCGTCAAAGTGCGGCTGAAGAACGAGCACAACTCCCGTCAGTGCGACGGCGATGCAGAGCCAAACGGAGCGAGTGGGCCGATGACCGAGCAACGGCCATGATGCGAGCGCGACCCAAATGGGGAAGATGTTCGTCAGCGTCATGACGTCTGATGACGGCAGTCGGGTCAGCGAGAAGAACGTCAGCACTAAGCTCAAACTTCCCGCGATGCTTCGCTGCCACAAGATTCCCGGCTTCCAAATGGGCAACGGGATGCGGCACTTCCATGCGATGAATCCGCAGATCGCAAAGGGGACCGTCGAACGTCCGACCGCGATCCACTGCCACGGAAAAACAAACCGCAACGATGACGCCAAACTGGCCATCAAAGAGAAGGCCAATGAGCTAACTAGCATCCACAAATAAGGCGACATCGCTCCTGCCAAGTTTGAGTCTCAGCCACTTCGAACACGCGGGTCAGAGGTCGCGATTACATCGGAACGAACTCAACACGGTGCGACCGCGAACGACCGTAGCCGAAATCGTCAGATTTCGGGGCCACAGTGACTGCGTCCGAAGTCTCACGACTTCGGCTACATAGATGCGTGCAGAAGTTACGAAGGAAGAATTTAACAATCAAAGAGACATCTTCATGTCGGTCCCGACTGCCTCTGAACTCGCGACTTGCGAACAACGCGCTGCAGCATGGCGCTCCGAGTGGGCCATTGCGCCTGAGACGATCTATCTCAATCACGGTTCTTTCGCTCCGACGCCGCGCTGCGTTCAAGAATCGCTCGCGCGCTGGACTGCGGAACTCAGCGCGAACCCAATGGATTTCTATCTGCGCCGAATGGAAGCCGAACTCGATGGCGCCGCGCGAGAACTCGCGGCATTCATCGGCGCGAATCGCGAGTGTCTGACCTTTGTCGACAACGCAACGACTGGCATGAACGTTGTCGTCAGCGCGCTGCAGTTAAAGCCCGACGACGAAGTGCTGCTCAACGATCACGAATACGGAGCCGTCTTTCGGATCTGGCGCCGCATGGCGCAGACAACCGGTGCGCGCGTCGTGACCGCTGACTTGCCCGATCCACTGACCGATGCCAGCGCCGTCGTCGATGCCATTCTCGCGCGAGTCACCGCGCGTACGCGGCTGATCGTTGTCAGTCATGTGACCTCGGCAACCGCAGTGATCTTGCCCGTTGACGAGCTTTGCCGACGTGCTCGTGAACGCGGCGTTGCCGTTTGCATCGACGGGCCGCATGCCGTCGCAATGGTGCCAGTCCAATTGGGGAAGCTCGACTGCGACTTCTGCACCGCGAGCTGTCACAAGTGGCTCAGCGGTCCGCTCGGCAGTGGCTTTCTCTATGTCGCTCCGCGCTGGCAAAAATTATTACAGCCGGTTGTCGTCAGTTGGGGCGGCAGCGTCGGCGGCCGGCAGCCCAGTTGGAAAGACGAATTCAACTGGATCGGAACTCGCAATCCGGCGCCGTCGCTATCGGTGCCGAAAGCCATTCAGTTCCTCAATCAGCCGGCGAAGTTTCCCGGTGAGAATTGCCGCTCTGCTCTCGATGAATTTCGGCAACATGCTCGCAGCATGATTCGCTATGCCGCTGAAAGAGTGAGTTCATTGACCGGCTTGCCGCCGTTCATCGCGGAGCTTGATCAATGGTGCGGCTCAATGGTCTCGATCCCGCTGCCGCTTGATGGCCCGCCGCCGAAACCCGGTCAGCGCGACCCGCTGCAAGATGCACTTTGGGAGAAACATCGCATCGAGATTCCGATCGTCCATTGGAAGAACCGCCGCTTCGTTCGCGTCTCAGCGCATCTCTACAACGCGCCGAGCGACATTGATCGCTTGTTGGAAGCGCTGCGAGTTGAAGTCACGGTCTAAGACGAGAGGGTACTTAAAAATACAAGCCCGACGCGCCAGCGAGTGCGTGCAAAACGACCTGCACTCGCTCGCGCATCGGGCTCGTATTGGCAGAAACGCGTTTGCCGTTCGGCTTACTTCGCAGCAGCTTCGACGCCGAGTTCCTTCAGCTTGTCGGAGACCTGCTTTGCATGCTCCTTCGTATTCACCTTCTGCTCGATGTGCGCGATCTTGCCGTCCTTACCGATGAAGAACGACCAGCGCTTCGCATTGGCCTTCGCATCCGCAGCGACGCCGTACTTCATCGCGGTTTCGCGCGTTGGGTCGCTGAGGATCGGGTAATCGAGTTCAAGCGACTTCGCGAACTTCGTGTTGTCGTCGACCGTATCGCAGCTCGCGGTGAAGTAAGCGACGTTGAACGCCTTCACGAGCTTGCCGTCTTCTTTCAGCGACTTGCACTCAGCAGTGCAGCCGCCGGTAAAGGCTTTCGGGAACCATGAAACGACGACGGCTTGCTTCCCTTTGAAGTCCGACAACTTGTAGGTCTTGCCGTCGCTTCCTTTGAGTTCGAAGTTCGGCGCGTCTTGTCCGACCTTCAACTCGTCGGCTTCGACGACCGCTGCCAATGACAGCACTGCCGCCAATCCCAAACTCAGACTCTTCAGCAACTTCATGATGATGTCCTCCAGAACGTGATGGGGAGAAAGGTCTACGCGGCGCGGACTCTCACGAGCACGACACATGACCGCAAGCCGTCAGCAAGCTGTGATCGGAAGCCGCGCGGCAGCAGTGCATTCTCGGTCTCTCGACCTACACTCGCGCAACGCGGTCGCGCGCGCGATTCGCAGCACGAATATGTCACTCACTTCAGGAGCAACTCAGATGAAACTCGGAGTATGGGCGCGTCGATGGGTCTCGTTGTCGCTGATGGCTTTGTCGGTTCTCACTCTCGGTGCCGACGAGAAGCCGAAGCTGGTTGAAGGCAAAGGCGACGGATGGGTTGAACTCGGCGAGAAGGACTTCGTGAATGTGAACTGCGCCGCCGACACATGGAGTTGGAATGGCGCCGAAGTGAAATGCACCGGCAAGCCAGTCGGAGTCATTCGCAGCGTGAAGACCTACACAAACTTCGAAATCGTCGCCGAGTGGATGCATGAAACATCGGGCGGTAACTCCGGCATCTTCTTGTGGGCGACGGATGAGGGACTGAAAGATCTGAAGCCGAATGCTCTGCCGAAGGTCGGCATCGAAGTGCAAGTGCTCGATCACGGCTATGCCGAGCAGTTCGAAAAGAAGACGGGCAAAAAGCCGGATTGGTTTACGACCAATGGCGACGTCTTTCCGGTCGGCGGATCGGACATGAAGCCGTTCGCTCCCTCTGCTCCGAATGGCAAGCGATCGTTCCCGAAGAAGAACCTCAGCAAGGGGCACGGCCAGTGGAATCATTATTACGTGCGCGCCGTCAACGGTGAGGTCCGGTTGTCGGTGAATGGTGAAGAGGTCTCAGGCGGCACTGACTGCAAGCCCGCAAGCGGCTACCTCTGTCTCGAATCCGAAGGCGCTCCCGTTGTCTTCAAGAACGTGCGGATTCGCGAACTGAAGTAGCACTGACGAAGCAGCATTGAATCGAACGAGTTTTGGGCGCGGTTCAGTCGCAGGTAGCAGTTGATGGTGAGTTGGATGCGTCGAGAATGTCTGTTTCCTCCAGACATTGACGGGGTTCGCGGCCGTGTCGCCGTTCATGGACGAAACAGACATGCGAGGCATTAGCGGTTTGAAGAGGGAGTCGGCGAGCGAGCGGGCGGACTCGGGGGTTGGAACCGCAGGCGCGACGTGACATCGATCACGCGTTTGATCAGTCGCAGACCGAACTCTCAAAGGCGGGCGACGACCGCGTGCTCTTTCAAATCGATGTCACGCCTCGGCTTATCAGACGCAGCGTTTTGGGGCTGCTGCCCTCTTGTCACAGTTGTTACAGAGGGCTGCAGGAATTCCTACAGGACGTGCTCGGCAAGCGACACCGCGGGCTCAGTTGCTCAATGCCCGCGAAGATTTGTCGCGTGTGAGGATCCGGGCTCATGACGAGATCTTTCAGAACTCGTGACCGGTACTGGTGAATTGCGATGTCGGTTCGACGTACTGCTACCGGCTGAGCCGCCAAGAGCATCGCGGATGGCGGGCGGGGTTTGAGAACCGGTCTCGAGTTGGCATGTCCGGGCCTGTCTTGTCGAGGCGATGTCTTTCATGCGCAGTGCGAAGTCGGGCAAGCCGAAGGCGTCGGCGTTTGTCTTGATTGCAAGCCGTCCTACGACGCCGCTTTCGTGCGATTGGTCGAAGTCGCCTCAGCAATCTGATCTTCGATCACAGCTTTTGGCGATTGCAGTTGCTGTGTAATTCGGATTGCCTTCTTCCCTTTGAGCGTGCCGGCGGAGCCTCGAAACGCGGGCAAGTCACCGATCAGCACTTCGGCACCGTCTTTGGCTTTCTTGTCGGTCATGATCACATCGCCGACTTCAAGTCCCATCAAATCGCCGGTCGTCAGCTTCGTCGTCGCCATGCGCACGATCATGTTGACGCCGGTGCGAGCAAGTCCCGCTTCGAGTTTGATTTTCTGCGACTCGTCTTGAGCCTTGCGCTTGTAGGCCATCCAACTATCGGATGTCAGTTTTGTTGCATGGGACTCGATCGAGTTGAACGGGATGCACAGATTCAAAATCCCGCGCCGCTCGGCCATCGTGATTTCAAAGCTGATCAGCACGACGACTTCATTGGGCGGGACGATCTGCACGAGCTGCGGATTGCTTTCAATCTGCGAGACGCGGGCCTTCAACTGACAGATGTTGGACCATGCATTTTCCAATGCCTGAATGGCAAGCTGAGTCACGCGGCCTGCGATGCGCAGCTCAATTTCCGTGAGCGGTCTCGAAGGAGCGTTCTGCTGTCGTCCGTCTTTGCCGCCGCCGAGCAGTCGGTCGACGATCGGAAAAACGATCGACGGACTCAGATCGAGAATGAGATGCCCGTCGAGCCCGGCGGACTCGATGAGGTTGAAGCACGTCGGGTTTTCGAGACTGAAGACGAACTCGCTGTAGGTGAGCTGATCAACGCTGATGAGCTTCACTTCGCAAATGGTGCGCAGCAGCCCGCTCAATCCCGCGCCCATCTCGCGGCTAAAGCCTTCATGCAAAGCCTGAAAGGCACGCATCTGCTCTTTGCTGACTCGCTCGGGGCGCTTGAAGTCATAGACCGTGACTTGAGCTCCTCCGGTCGTGCGTGCTGCTTGTTGCGGAGCCGCAGCGCCGCCGTCCAATGAACTGAGCAGCGATTCGACTTCCGATTGACTGAGAACGTCTGCCATCCCGGCGACTCCCGATACGTTGTCTTCCTGACGAAGGGCGTCCCTATGCGGGCTCCCTTGAAGTCAGTGACTGTCGGGTGAAGTTCGCGTTAGTGGCAATAGAAGTTATCGAGCGTTCGCAGTTCGGAGTGCATAACCGGCCTTGCGCGACTTTCGGTGTTGGCGTAGGCACTTACGGCAAGCGCATCGACTGTTATCGCTACGCCTGGTCGCTGTCGTCAGGACGCCGTCGTACTTCTCCTCGGCTTGAGTCCGATGCCTCGCTCAGGCAGCAACGCTTCGAGGTCGGCGGATCGCAGAGGCTCCTTTGACGAACTCGTGCCGTGCTGCGATGTTCTGCGACTGACTTCTCTCGCTACTTGAGGAACCTTCATGGGACGGCTTGCGACTGCGACTCGTGCGTTTTTTCGATCTCTGTTTGATGCGGCGACTGCTGAGCAAGTCGAGCGAGCACTCAGTGGCAACGTGACTCCGGCGTTGCCTGAACCGCAACCGGCACCTAAGCCCGCTCCTGCTCCCGTCGTGATTCAACCGCCGAAGCCGGCACGCAGCGAAGCTCTGACATTGCTCTCAACGCTGCAGCGCGAAGCACGGTTTGTGGACTTCTTTCAGGAGAAGCTCGACGGCTACAGCGACGCGCAGATCGGAGCCGCTGTTCGCGACGTGCATCGAGATACCGCCGCCGTCTTGCAGCGGTTGTTCTCACTCAAGGCCGTCAGCGATGCCGGTGAAGGTGCCGAAATCTCATTACCCGGCGCTGCCGAAGCCGGTCGCTTCCGCCTCACGGGAAATGTCACCGATCAAGCAACCGGCAAAGGCCGACTCATGCATGCCGGATGGGAAGCGACTCGCTGCGAAATGCCCATCTGGAGCGGCGATGCCGCAGCCGCAAAGGTCGTCGCACCGGCTGAGATCGAAGTCCGGTAGGAGGCTGTCCGAGTAGCATGGACTTCCAGTTCGTGCTGGCTGACTGGCGGGTCGAAGCTGCTTGTAGGAGTAAATACAGCACGGGCTGGAAGCCCATGCTACGAACGCGCGAGGCGCGAGCGTTCTTCTGACGGCTAGTCGCTGCGTTGATGGGGCCGCAGTTCCGCTGCGGATCGGGATGGAATCCCGATCTACTTGGCGACGCTGTCGCCTTCTTCCATCAGCAACGCGTCGATCGTCGACAAACTGTGATCGACGCCGGTCTCGGGAGCGGCGATGTCGGCACTGGCGCGGACTTCTTCGGATGTCAGCAAGACTGAGAACGTTGAGCCCGCGCTGCTTGTCGCGGTGAGTTCGATGCGACCGTTGCTTGATCGTTCGAGGATGTGTCGGCACACAAAGAGGCCGAGTCCCGTGCCGGTGTCCTTTGTGGTGAAGTACGGGTCGAAGATGCGTTCGCGGTGATCGTCGGTAATGCCGTGCCCGGTGTCGCGAATGGCGATGCGAATCCATCCGCTCTCAAGGCTCGTCGAGATCTCGATCAAGCCGCCTTCGCCCGTTGCGTCCATCGCGTTTTGAATCAGGTTGAGGAAGACCTGCGCCACTTGCGGACGCACGATGCGAATTGCCGGCAAGCTCTCGGCGTAGCGCGTGATGATCCGCTTGCCCTTTCGCCGCTTGTAGTACTTCGCGATGCTCAGCGCTTCTTCGATGACCTCGTGAATGTTGCAGGCGGATTCGAGCTTTGAAGCGGGACGACTGAAGTCGACGAGCTCTCGCAGCGTGCCCTGAATGCGACGCAGTTGCTCATCCAGCATCTGATAGCGGTCGAGCGAGTATTGGTCTGACGTTCGTCGTTTCAGCAGTTGCACGAGCGAGCTAATCGCCGCGAGCGGATTGCCGACCTCATGCGCGATCCCCGCTGCGAGCAGACCGAACGCTGCTTGCTTCTCCTGCTGCACGAGCATCGCTTGCGACTCTTTGAGTTGCTGAGTCCGCTCGGCGATCCGCTGCTCAAGCTCACGATTCACAATCGCCAGTTGAGCGCTTGCCGCGCGAAACAGTCCGGCAAGTCGCGTGCTCGCCCATGTGACCCATCCGAGCGACACAACGAGAATCACCCAACTCAGAAACGACCGCTCGCGATCAACGATGAGCAAGACTCCGAAGCTGACCGCATGCAGAAGTAACGTTGAGTAAGCAACGATGGGTCTGTAACGAATCGCACACACTAACAACGACAAGAAGTAGTAGATGCGGAACGGGCTTTGTTCGCCGAGATCAAAGTGGCACAAGAGCCCAATGAAGATGGCTTCGAGCGTCGAGACGACAAGCGGGCTCTTACTCAGGAAGACGCGGCCGCGCAAGCTCCAAAAGGTATCGAACAACGTGTAGGTCACGCCGATCGCGAGAATCACATTGAGCAACGGCACGTTTCGCTGCGGATCGTTCGGGAAGAAGTCATTGCGGAGGAAGTTAATCAGCGCGAAGCCGGCAAGAACTCCGAACCAGCGCATGCGCACTGTGATCGCCTCAGCGGGCAGATCGAACGGGAACTCGATCGAGCGATCGGAGTCATCGGGATCAGAAGCAGGAGTAGCATTCACGACTTAGCTCATCGTTAGCAGGCAACTGGAGGGACGAGCCGCCTTATACGAGGTCGCGTTCGATGCTTCCGCTGATGGGTCGCCGGAAGCTGCTTTGCTTCGCGACGTTCGAGCCGTTCTCGTGCCGCTGCGGCCTGCGGTCGACCGATCAAGACGCGCCTTGAAGCGGGTCGCAAACTGCCGCTGTGAGATCAATGGCGTTGATTGTGAGCGTGCCATTGTTCCGCTACAGTTCGCCGCCTTTTGGACGAGAAAAAAGGCCGTAATTTTCAGCAAATTTTGAATTCGCGGCGACGTTTGTCGGACCTTGCAACGCGATTCCTCTTGAAGGCCGAAAACTGGCTGACGGAGAGGCGATGTGAGGCCGCTTGTTTGCTCGCTCTTGCCGCTCTGAAAACGGCGACGAGACGCTGCCGCGATGAAGCCTATTAAGGAGATACCTCGTTGTCCGACGGTGACATTGAAGGTCTGCCAACTGGCGGCGAACGGATTCGGGAACTCGACATTAAAGATGAGATGCGCGTCAGTTATCTGACCTACGCCATGAGCGTCATCATCAGTCGAGCGCTCCCTGATGTGCGCGACGGACTCAAGCCGTCGCAGCGACGTATTCTGGTCGCGATGAACGACCTCAGCCTTTCGCCCGGCGGGTCGACCACTAAGTGCGCGGGTATCGTCGGTGAGACGATGAAGCGATATCACCCGCACGGTGACGGCGCGATCTACCCGACGCTCGCTCGTATGGCGCAAGACTGGGTCATGCGCACGACGCTCATCGCGAAGCAGGGCAACTTCGGTTCGCTCGCCGGTCTGCCTCCCGCGCAGATGCGATACACCGAAGCAAAGCTTTCGGGCGCATCCGCCGAGCTGCTTGCAGATCTCGAATACGACACCGTCGACTTCGTGCCGACTTACGATCAGAAGCAGCGCGAGCCGTCCGTTCTGCCGGGTCGGTTTCCGAACTTGCTCGTCAACGGTTCGCAGGGCATCGCCGTCGGAATGGCGACGAGCATCCCGCCGCATAATCTCGTCGAAGTCGCCGACGCGATCATGATGGTGATCGACAATCCCAATACGTCGATCGACGAGATTCTCGATGTGCTGCCCGGTCCCGACTTCCCGACCGGCGGCGTCATCTGCGGTCGCTACGGCATTCGTCAGGCGTACTTGACCGGTCGTTCGACGATCACGCTACGAGCACGCACGCACTACGAAACCGAGAAGAACAGCGACGTCATTGTCGTCACCGAGATCCCCTATATGGAGACTCGTGACCGCGTCAAAGAGAAGCTCGAACAGCTTGTGCGCGATGAAAAGATCAAAGGCATTTCGCGCGTCGTCGACTACACCGACCGCAAGACGCCGCCATGGCAAGTGCGTCTGCATGTCGTGCTGAAGAAAGAAGCCGATAAGGAAGTTGTCCTCAATCAGCTTTACGAGTTCTCGTCACTGCAAACGACCTTCAGCATGATTTTGCTGGGTCTTGTCGGCGGCAAACCGAGAACGCTGACGATCAAAGAACTCATTCAGGAATTCATCCTACACCGCGTCGATGTGATCCGTCGGCGTACCGAGTATCTGTTGGCGGAAGCTCGCAAGCGCAAGCACACCGTCGAAGGCTTGATGATCGCGCAGCTCGATATCGACAAAGTCATCAGCACGATTCGCAAAGCAGGCAGCCGCGCCGAAGCGAAAGTCGAACTGCAGCGGATCGAAGTCCCCGCCGAACTCATTGCACGGGCTCTCGGCGACAGTGGCTTCAAGAATTTCACGACCGAATACGGCGAGAAGTCGATGTATTCGCTGTCGAACAATCAGGCAGAAGCGATCGTCTCGATGCAACTCGGCTCGCTCGCGAATCTCGAACGCGAGAAGTTGGGCGGCGAGTATCAAAAATTACTCGAAGACATCACCGGCTATCTGCACTTGTTGTCGGAAGAGGCGCATATCCTCGCGGTTGTGCGCGACGACATGCTGGCGCTCAAAGCGAAGTATCCCGACAAACGCCGCACGCTGATCGACGAAGAAGAACTGACCGACGTCAACAAAGACGATCTCATCACCGAAGAAACGATGGTCGTGACGTTGTCGCAGCGCGGATACATCAAGCGCACGTCGCTCAGCGCGTATCAAGCTCAGAATCGAGGCGGCAAAGGCATCACGGGTGCGAAGAGCGATGAAGAAGATGCGATTCAGCATCTCTTCGTGTCGAGCACGCATGCGTACTTGCTCTTCTTCACGAACTTTGGCCGCGTCTATTGGCAGAAGGTCTACGACTTGCCGCTGCAAGGCCGCACGGCGAAAGGTCGAGCACTCGTCAATCTGTTGTCTCTGAGTGAAGGCGAAATCGTCGAGAACTGCTTGCCGGTGCGCGAGTTCGACGATCAACACTTCCTCGTGATGGCGACGAAGAACGGCACGGTGAAGAAGACGTCGCTGCTCGAATACAGCCGACCGAAGCAGGGCGGCATCATCGCCATCAAGCTCAAAGAAGGTGACGAGCTCGTTGACGTCATCATCGTCGGGCCGGGCGACGACGTGCTGCTTTCAACGGCAAGCGGAATGGCGATTCGCTTCGCGCATACAAACGCGCGAGCGATGGGCCGAGCGACCGCCGGCGTGCGCGGCATCAAGCTGACGAAGGGCGATCAAGTCGTCGGCGTTGTGCTCGCGAAAGAAGGCTCGTTCCTGTTGTCGGTGTGTGAGAACGGTTACGGCAAACGAACTCCGTTCGGGCCCGGCAGCGACGGTTCTCAGCCGGTGCCAGTTGTCACCGACGACGACGCTGCAGAAGGCGATTCCGTTGACGTTGCCGACGAGCCGGAAGTTGAAGAAGCCGAAAGCGGCGAAGAAGACGTTCGCAGTTCGCTGCGTTACCGCCTGCAAGGTCGAGGCGGCAAAGGCGTGCGCGACATCAAGACGACGGCTCGCAACGGCAACGTCGTTGATGTGCTCGGCGTGAATGAAGGCGATCACGTCGTGATGGTGACAAAAGGCGGCATGATTCAACGCGTGCGAGTGGCCGACTTCAGCGTGATCGGTCGCAACACGCAGGGCGTGCGCATCATCCGACTGACGTCCGACGACAAGCTCGTCTCACTGGCGCGTATCCCGGCTGAGATCATCACTGAAGAAGACGAGAAGGAAGTCGTCGCTCCCGTCGAGATCGTCGCGCCGCCTGCTGATGTCATCGCTCCGCCAGCGGAAGCACCGCAAGGGGAGTAACTCTTTTTTGCAGAGACTGGATCGCGTCCGATAAAAGCGACATCAACCTCGATAGGAGCGAAAGCCATGAGCACATTGAGCACGACGATTGATGTCACCGATGACGCGATTCAAAAGCTGTCGGAGTTACTCGCCAAGTTTCCCAAAGGCAGTCGCGTCCGAGTTGCATTGAGCGAAATGCCGGTTGTGAAACGAGAGGTTCCGTCACTCGAAGAATACACCACTCAGATCAACGCTGTTCTTGCGACGTTGCCTCCGTCTCCCTGGGCTTCTACGGAAGAAGCAATGACTGACCTTCGTGTCGGCGAGTAGATATCCCCGACATCTCTTGTCAGTCGGTTGCATGGCGGTACCGAAAGAAGGCTGAGTAATGCATATTACATCGATTGAGATCGAGAACTTTCGGTCGATTCAGAAGCTCAAGTGGTCGGTTCCAAAGAAGAATGCCGCGGGTTGGCATCTCATTCTCGGCGACAACGGTTCGGGGAAGTCGTCGGTGCTGCGAGCAATTGCTCTGGCATTGATGGGAGACAGCGGAATTTCGAATGTTCGACTATCAGCTGGTGCGGTGTTGCGACGAGGCGCAAAGGAGGGGCACGCAACGGTTACGCTCGCCGAAGACACCAGTTGGGACCATCAAGGTGCTAGTAAAGTGTTGGAACAGAAGAGATTAAAGCCAGTTGTTTCGCAACTCAAATTGGCACTCCTGAGAGGAGGAGATGTCGTTAATACGACTGACAAAATTACGATTATCGCTCAACCTTTTTGGCGCTACAGCGGAACGTTTCCGGGATTCAAATTGCTTCAGTATGGAAGCGTTAATGGATGGTTTAGCGCCTCGTACGGCCCTTTTCGGCGTTTCTCCGGTGGCGACGCTGCGATTGCAAAATCGCTTGAGAGCATGCCGCGGGTTGCTCGGCATCTCTCGCTGTTTGAAGACGGTGCCGCGCTCTCCGCTGCGCTTGAGTGGCTGCAGCAGTTGCGGTTTCGCAAGTACGAGCAAGACCCCGAAGGCATGCTCTTCGAGAAGGTCCGCGACTTCGTTAATCAGAGCGACTTCTTGCCGAACGGTGTGCGACTGGATGATGCAACGTCGCGCGATGTGTTCTTCATGGATGGAGCTGGCAATCGAGTCGCGGCAGATGAACTGAGCGACGGATATCGGTCGGTGCTCAGCATGACCTTTGAACTCATTCGGCAGATGGCGATCGCCTTCGGACCCGAACGCGTCTTCGATCCCAGCGATGTAACTAAGATTGCACCGAGCGGTGTTGTCCTCATTGATGAAGTCGACGCACACCTGCATCCGAGTTGGCAGAAGCGGATCGGGCATTGGTTCCGCACTCATTTTCCGAACGTGCAGTTCATCGTCACGACGCATAGCCCACTCGTTTGTCAGGCAGCGGAAGTGGGGTCGGTCTTCATCCTGCCGCCAGCAGGCAGCGACGGGTCCGGCAAGATGGCCGATAAGCAGATGCTGCAGCGTCTACGTTACGGCACGGTGCTCGATGCCTATGGCACTGAAGCTTTTGGAACGGCGATGACATCGACTGTTTCCGACAAGTCGCGCGAGTACCGGCAGCGACTGGCAGAACTCAATACGAAAGAGTTCGCAGAATCGCTCACTGCTGCGGAGCGTGCTGAGCAGCAGCAACTCAGAAGCTTCTTGCCGACCGCTGCGAGCCGACGAAAGGTGTCGGCTCGATGATCAAGATCAAGAACAAAAAGTTGCCGACGGAAGCCGCAAACGATCTCGCACTGTTTCAATCAGAAGTCGACAAAGGCGGGAGCTATGAGAAACGCGTCGTGCTCGCGAAGAAGAAGTTCAAGGACAAGAACAAGAAGGACACCGAGCCTTTCGACACTGTGAAGAAGACGTTGACGGCGATGTGCTCGGGGGTTCGTCGTTGCATGTATTGCGAAGACTCGGTCGCGGATGAAGTCGAGCACTTCCGTCCGAAAGATCTTTACCCAGAAGTCGTCTTTGCATGGGCGAACTACCTCTACGCCTGCGGGCCGTGCAACGGACCGAAGAACAACAAGTTCGCAGTCGTCGATGCCACTGCGGATGAACCAATCGAAGTCGCTCGGAAGCCAAAAGCGAAAGTGACGCCGCCGCAAGACGGTAAGCCCGCACTCATTGATCCGCGCCAAGAAGATCCACTGAAGTTCTTGTCGCTCGATATCACCGACACGTTCGAGTTCAGCCCACTCGCGAAGAAGGGCACGGTCGAGCATCAACGGGCGACTTACACGATTCGGGTGCTCGGCCTTTCGTCACGTGACTACCTGCGCGATGCGCGTGAGACACAGTACGGAGCTTACGAGTCGCTTCTTCGAGACTACATCGCGCGACGCGATGCCGGTGCGTCGCAAGCAGTCCTTGACCAAATCATTCGGACGCTTCGTCGTTCTCCGCACCCCACTGTTTGGGCCGAGATGAAACGGAAGCGGAAACTCGTGAAGGAACTCGATGAACTCTTCGATGCGGCTCCCGAAGCCTTGAAGTGGTCGCACTAACGTACTGGTCATTTTCGATCCATCAGAGGTAGGACGGAATCGAAACCGTGTCGAGTAATCCATATTACATCGAACGAGATCATCGCGACGTCACAAGAAGCGTTGCCGCGAGAAGCACTTCCGGCTGAGTAGCGAGTTGCGTCGCGACTCGCCTAATGTCGCCGCTCTCAATCAAGCAGTGGTGAGTGCTGCTGCGCTTTCACTCTTACGGAGCTTCAGATGAAGAAATTGCTGGGAGTTTTGGTGCTCGCACTGAGCAGTGTTGCTGCGATTGCCGACGACAAAGCCGGATGGACCGAACTGTTTGACGGCAAGTCGTTGACCGGATGGACGCAGAAGAATGGCACCGCGACGTATCGCGTCGAGAACGGCACGATCGTCGGCAAGACGAACGAAGGCAGCCCGAACTCGTTCCTCTGCTCGGATAAGGACTATGCGAACTTCGAACTGGAGTTCGAGGTGAAGTGCGCGGTCGAACTGAACTCGGGAGTTCAAATTCGCTCGAAGACCGCTGAGCCAAAAGGCGACGAGAAGTTCGGTCGCGTGAATGGACCGCAAGTTGAGATCGAGGCCAATAAGGCTGCCGGCTCGGTCGCGGGTTATGTCTACGGCGAAGCCACAAAGTTCGGATGGCTGACAGCTCAAGAACGACTGAAGCCGCACAAGAACTACAAAGACAACGACTGGAATAAGTACCGCGTCGTCGCAAAGGGTCCCCGCATTCAAACATGGATCAATGGCGAAGCGATCGAAGATCTCACGCATGACGAGATCTTCAAGACGCACGCGAGCGGCCTTATTGGCCTGCAGGTTCACGGCATCAAGAAGGGCAGCGGTCCATACGAAGTCGCTTGGCGCAACATTCGGATCAAGGTGCTTATTTCAGCAATGCGCGAATCAACGACCTATCAAGCAATCCTTGAAGAAGGACGTC
>CAZNMS010000158.1:0-10796 GCA_964573505.1 uncultured Planctomycetaceae bacterium
CGAAATTTCGTAGACCCGACCCCGGCGTTCTCAAGTAGGCGCGAGGCTCAGCTCTGCTTGCGGATGTTGCGCGGGCCGGCTTTTCCGGCGGTCTTTTCGTAGCTGCCGTCCTTCTGCCGCTCGTACCGAGTGAAGCCGAGTTCTTCGATCTTCTTCGAGTCCTTCAAGTTCTTGCTGATCGCCATTTGAGAGTGGGCCCCAGCAACATAAGCCGGCTGAATGACTCGGCGGACGGGCTTGCCAGTCTCGGCATGCACGGTCAACGCGGGGTCATGAATGCTCTGCCGAATTTCGAAACGCTCTCCCGGCTGCCCGTCGGCTTCGAGGATTTCGTAAACGTAAATTGGCACGGTTGAGGATCCTTTCCTTTGAAGTGATGAAGCACTGCGTTGTCGCGGCGAACTCTTGATGAATCTCGATGACGCACATTCTCGACGTGCCTCATAAGAAGATCGCCGTCTCGGCGCGCAATCTACGAACGTCGCGCGGGTGAGACGAGCATGCATCGCCTCTGTCTTTGAGATCCCGCGTGATTGCAGAGCAGTTCGAACGAATTCTTCGCGCGGGCTTGAACGACGCAGCGAAGCCGCAACTGATGGGGCAAAGGCAACGCAGGTGCGCGGCAGATGAGAAGGTACCGGCGATTTATTTGTACGACGGACTTGAAGTCCGTCGCGCCCGATCTTCGACGGACTACAAGTCCGTCGTACCGGTCAAAATGAAATGCGCAGGAAAACAAGCGATCCAAAACTAGTAAGACGAGAGGCCCCTCAAGTCCGTGCGTCTGCGGAAAGTCAAAGCGCGGCTTTCAACATCCTCCGCCGCGCAGGCGAATCCCTGAAACGACTTCGTTCGCCAGTGAGCGACCGAGAGCAGCAACGTTCGCGGCCTAGAGTTCTCGGTGTTTCGTAGCATTCGGAACAACAACGCATCGCCACTCTTTGCGCAGGGACTCTTCAACGTGACCGATTGGAGCGCGATCCGCGAAAGCTTTCTGGGCCAGAAGTCATCGAAGGCATTGCTGCCGAACGTGCGCCTGCCCGTCTTGCCCAAAGCCGTTATGGACTTCTGCCAAAAGTCAGAAGATCCCAATTGCGACTTGCGCGAATTGGGTCGAATCATCGAGTCCGACTCCGGTCTGACGTGCGAGCTACTGCGAATCGCCAACGGAGTTTCGAATGGGCTGAAGCAGCGAGCTGTGACCGGTCATCAAGCGGTGATGGCGTTAGGTGTCCGCCGGACAAAGCTGCATCTCGTCACTTCAGCGGCACAGAACGCGTTGCCCGTGCGGCAACTCAAGCTGCTCAATTTGAGCACGTTCTGGAACACCAATCTTGAACGCGCGATCTTCGCGCGGCGCGTCGCACGGCTCATGCACGTCGACGAAGAACTCGCCTTCGCAGCTGCGCTCCTGCAAGATTTCTTACTCCCCGTTTTGACGAACGAGCTTTACTCGCAGTACCTCGAATTCATTAAGCGGCAGGAGCAGGGCGACTGCTCACTGACCCATTTCGAGCAGCAAGTCTTCGGATGGAATCATGCGGAAGCCGGTGCCCGCGTGATGTTCGATTGGGGCTTTCCCGACGAATTGATTTGCTGCGTGTTGCTGCATCATCACGGGCTTTCGTTGCTCGCTGATGGCACGCTGAGTCGAACGGCTGCTGCTGCCGTCGCGATTGCGGGACTGATGCCCGACTTCCTCAAGCAAGTGCCGGACGGGCTGCCTCAATTGGTGAAGCTCACGGAGATTTGGCGCGTCTTCAATGTCTATGACGTTGCCAATGACATGCATGACGAGTTCAAAGCGCAGGCACATGAAGCCGGCAGCTTCATTCCGTTTAAGGACCGGTGCCAGAAGTTCCGGAACGCGCTGGCGAAGCGTGCGGCGCTGGCTTCACGGTGAGAAATCGGCGCCAACGCTGCATCATCGGAGTCTCGAGAGTGGCCTCTGCACTCGCACCGCATTCGAGCACCGCTCGCTCGCGCTCTTCATTGAACTCGCGACGATCGGCTTCGAACTGTGCTCGTTCGCGACCGAGTTCTGCTCGTTCAATGGCAAGTTCCACTTCCGACATCTTGACGAGTTGTCGCACGCAGGCTTCGGCATCTTTGAGAACAACGGCGGTCTCTTCTGTCAGCGAGCGTTCTTGCAGAAGCCGCAGCCATGCTTCGATGCGGATCGTCATCTCGCGAATCGCACCGCAGAGATAGGTGATGTAGTCGTCGCGTTGTTCGAGTGCCGCACGCAGTTCGTCGACCGAAACTCCCGCAAGCACTTTCGAAAGCGGCGTGGGACTACGCCGAGTCGGCGATGCAGAGTCCTCGTTGATAAGCACGATACGCAGCGGCTGCGTCGGATCATTCGACGACCAATCAATCGGGGCTTGCCCGCCGGCTGCTGCCGTCGCTGCAGCGCGATGGTCTCGAGCGGAGACTTCGAGCGCCTGCCGCAGGTCGACGAGCGAGCGTTCGATGTGCTCAAGGAGTTGCAGTGCTGCTTGATCGTCTTTGTGAGGCTCGCGCGGTCCACTGCATTGAGACGTGCGCTTTGAGCCGATGTCCTTCGCGTTCATGGGCGGTCCTCTGTGTCGCATGCATCGCGGCGCTGAATGCGTTCGATCCGTAGCCCGCGCGGATCGAACGACGAGTCGCGACGACTTCGCTGTCTTGTCTGCCCTTCGTGATGTTGTCTGCTCAACGCTAGCTCGGGATTTCTCTCGGCAGCGGAGGTGATGTGCTCAGGCAGAGGCTGCGGAGGACGATGCCGCAGATGGAAGCGCCATGAGGCAGTCGCGACGGGATTGGGATGAAACGATGCTCTGCGCAGGGGCGGCGGTTTGTGGTAGCCGACCAGTCGTTGCTTCCGTCCGGGCGGGCCGGACGGAAAGCGGGGCTGAGCAGAGCCAAATACGGAGCTGAGAGCCGAACGCAGGGCTGACACAGCGCGGGGCATGATCGCTTCTTTGTCCCAATCAAAGTCTTTAATGGCGTTACTGAGTTCGGGCAGAGTGGCACTCAATGGCGCTCGCCACTTCATTCATCCTGCTTCTGCATGCGAGGTGCTTCGTCATGCGTCATGTATTTTTCGTCACATTCGTTTGTTTCGTCCTCCGTTCAATCAGCGCAGTGGCCGATGAGCCGGCTTCGTTCTCGCCTCAAGCGATTGAGTTCTTCGAGAAGAGCGTGCGACCGGTGCTCGCTGAGCATTGCTTCGAGTGTCACGGTGCGAAGAAGCAAGAGTCGGGGTTGAGACTCGATACGCGCGCCGGAGTGCTGAAGGGCGGAGACAATGGCCCAATCATTGACCTCAAGCGGATCGAGAACAGTCGGCTGTTGCTCGCCGTGAAGCGCAGCGGCGATTTGAAGATGCCGCCGGATGCGACTCTGAATCCGCAGCACATCGACGCTCTGACGCAGTGGCTGCAAAGTGGGGCTGCATGGCCCGCGCAACAGTCTGAGCCCGGTCAATCAATCAGCGAGCAAGCGCAGAAACATTGGTCGTATCAACCAGTGAAGAGCGTCCCGCCGCCGGCTGTCAGAAGTGCTACATGGCCGCAATCGGCAATTGATGCGTTCGTGCTCGCGAAGATTGAGGCTGCCGGTTTGCAGCCGGCAGCGTGCGCAGATCGGCGAACGCTCATCAGACGAGCGTCGTTTGATTTGCTCGGACTCCCGCCGTCACCCGAAGAAGTCGCCGAGTTCGTCGCCGCTCCCGGCGATGATCGCGAAGCGTTTCGAGCGCTCGTCGACAAGTTGCTGGAGTCGCCGCATTACGGCGAGCGCTGGGGGCGTTACTGGCTCGACCTCGCTCGGTTCGCGGACACGAAGGGCTATGTCTTCTTCGAAGACAAGCACTTTCATTGGGCCTTCACTTATCGCGACTACGTCATCCGCGCTTTTAACAACGATGTGCCGTTCGATCGCTTCGTGCTCGAGCAGCTTGCTGCGGATCAATTGGAACTCGGCGACGACAAACGCCCGCTGACGGCAATGGGGTTTCTGACGATCGGCAATCGCTTCATGGGCAACGTGCATGATCAGCTCGACGATCGGATCGACGTTGTGACGCGCGGGTTGCTCGGACTGACTGTGACTTGCGCCCGCTGCCATTCGCACAAATACGACCCCATTCCGATCGAGGACTACTACGGGCTTTACGGCGTCTTCCGCAGTTCGGTCGAACCGACATTGCCGCCGACGTTCTTGCCGCCGCCTGCGACTGACGACGCCAAAAAGTTCGAGTCCGAGATGCAGACGCGTCTGCAAAAACTCGACGACTTCATCACGAGCACGCGCAACGAAGTGATGTCGTCAACGCGGAAGCGAGCTGCCGAGTACTTGCTCGCAGTGCATACGAAGCGCGGTCAGCCGAGCACCGAAGACTTCATGCTCATCGCGGAGAAAGGCGCGTTGCTGCCGGTCATCATTCATCGCTGGGAGGTCTATCTGAAGCAGACGAAGGCAACGGAAGCGCCTCTTTGGACCGTTTGGCATCGGCTCTTTGATCTGACCGATGCGGAGTTCGCGAGCCGCGCACCGGAGATCATTCGCGAGTTGCTCGCTGCTTCGAGCGACCTCAATCCGCTGCTGCGGGCGGGGCTGCAAGAATTACTACAGAAGTCGCCGCTCACGATGAAAGACGTTGTCGAGCGATACGGCATGCTCTTGAAGTCGGTCGACGAGCAGTGGCAGCAAGCGTTGAAGGACGGCGGAGCAACTCCGCCTCTGCGCCTCGCTGACGATGCGGCTGAGGAACTGCGGCAAGTGATTTATGGCCCGCAGTCTCCGGCGAATGTTCCGAAGATGCTCGGATGGGGCTTCCTCGACCTGCTGCCGGATCGTCCCAGTCAAGACACCTATAAGAAGCTGCTCAACGAAGTGGAGAACTACAGCAAGAGCGGTCCGGCAGCGCCGCCTCGCGCGCATGTCATGATTGATGCCGAGCAGTTGTATGAGCCCGCCGTCTTCTTGCGCGGGAATCCGAATCGTGAGAGCAAGCACGTGCCGCGCGCGTTTCTAAGCGTGCTGACGGGACCGGAGCGCAAGCCGTTCGCAAAGGGAAGCGGACGATTGGAGCTCGCTCGCGCGATCGTTGATCCGAGCAATCCTCTGACGGCGCGCGTCTTTGTGAATCGCGTTTGGCAGCGGCACTTCGGCGAAGGACTCGTGCGCACTCCGAGCGACTTCGGCTTGCGCGGTGAGCAACCGACGCATCCCGAGTTGCTCGATCATCTCGCGATGTCGTTCATGAAGAGCGGATGGAAGATCAAAGACCTGCATCGCGCGATCATGAATTCGGCGGTCTATCAAACGGCGGGGCAACTCAGTGCCGAGCAAACAGCAAAGGCGCAGCTCGCTGATCCCGACAATCGTTTGCTCGCGCGCTTCCCGCGTCGGCGATTGGACTTCGAAGCGACTCGCGATGCGTTGCTCGCGGTCAGCGGCAATCTCGATCGCACGATCGGCGGCACGTCGGCTCAGATTTTGAGCGGCTTCAATCCGCGTCGCAGCGTCTATGGCTACATCGAGCGACTCGACTTGCCGCTGCTGATGCGAACGTTCGATTTCCCGGATCCGGCAGCGAGCAGCGGACAACGCGCGGAGACGACCGTCGCTCCGCAAGCATTGTTCTTCTTGAACGACAACTTCATGAGCGAAGTCGCGCGACGAGTGCTCGCACGGCCCGACATTGCGGCGATCAAAGAGCCGACGAGCCGATTGCAGCGAGTCTTCGCGCTGTGCTTCGGGCGAGCAGCGAACGAGCAAGAACTTGCCGCCGCAGAACGCTTCTTAGTTCCGACCGAAGCGAAGTCTGTCGAGCCCTCAGCATGGCGCTACGGCTTCGGTCGCTTCGATGCGGCGGCGCAACGCATCGTCGACTTCACAGAACTGCGGCACTTCACCGGCACGCGCTGGCAAGCGAGTGCGAGCTTGCCCGATCCGAAACTCGGATGGGTCTTCCTCGACGCAAAAGGCGGGCATCCGGCGGAGCATGCCGATCGTCCCGCCATACGCCGCTTCGTCGTCCCGCGTAACGGAAAATACACCGTGAGCGGAGCGTTCAAGCATGTCCCCGAGCCGGGCAATGGAGTCCGCGCAAAGCTGGTGTCGAGCCGCTCGGGTCAGCTCGGCGAATGGAAAGTTCACAAATCGAGTGCTCAGACGGGACCGTTTGAAGTCGAGCTTGAGAGCGGCGACACGCTCGACTTCGTCGTCGACTTCAACGGCGAGATCCTGCACGACGAGCACGAGTGGATCATCGACATCAAACTCGCGGGTGCGCAACCCGGCGTATGGAACTCCGAGAAAGAGTTTCGCGGGGCAGTGCAAAGCGATCGCTGGCAGATGCTGGTGCAAGCACTGCTGATGACGAACGAGTTTGTGTTTGTGGATTGAGGACGAACGCAACGAACCGGCAGCACGCTTCTTGGAGTGCTCCGGCTCGACGGAGCCCTCCGACTCAGCGGCACAAAGCTCACTGCAAAGAGGCAGCTCCGTCGCCAGTAACGAGTGCAGGGATATGTCGCGTAGTCGTACTACTAGTTCGCGATTTCTTGTCGGCTTACGCATTGTAGGACGCGTTACATAGTCGCCTTTCGCTCTGCGAAAGGGATTGTCGGCTTTTGCTCCGCAAGAGCTTCCTTTCGCGGAGCGAAAGGCGACTATCGGTTGCGGTTAGACGACCATTTCTTCGCAACTCAATCGTGACGGCGACTTCTGTTTTGAATGACGAGTCTCGCGCCGCTCAGTCGGAGGGCTCCGTCGAGCCGGAGCACTCCATGATTTTCTGGCGCTCGGTGAAGACCGGATGACCGGCATGATTGGCATAGACCGATCGGCGATCAGTCCACAATTCCCCCTCGAAAGCTGACTTCTCGGACCTTCATGGCGGTTCCGACCTATAGACAGGGACGGAGCCCTATCATGAAACGCATCTCAACAACCGTCCGAGTCGTTCTGTGCCTCGTCTGCTTGACCATTAGCAGCCTGCTCGTGGCGCGCGCGTTCGGCATCATTTCCGACCCTCGCAACATCGTGATGGCCGAGCGCGCCAAACTCTGCGAGTCGATCGCCATCAACTTCTCACTGCTCGTGATGAAGGATGATGCAAAGACGCTCGAAGCCGGATTGAAAGCCATTGCCTCGCGCAACTCAGACATCCGCTCGATCGGAGTCCGTCAGTCGGCGGGGCAACTCAAACTGGAAGTCGGCGGTCATCGCGCTTTGTGGTCGCCGCCCGCAGACGGGAAGTCGACCGAGACTCATATGTTCGTGCCGATTGCCGCCGGCAATCAGCCATGGGGCACCGTTGAAGTGCTCTTTGAGAGCGTGAGTTCGCCCGGTCTTGCCGGCTGGCTCGAAGACCCATTGGTTCGGCTGATTGCTTACATGACCTGCGTCGGATCGTGCGGGTACTACTTCTTCCTCAAGCGAGTGCTGAGGCAGCTTGACCCGTCGAAGGTCGTGCCGAATCGCGTGCGTTCGGCGCTCGATACGCTGACCGAAGGCTTGCTCATTCTCGATGACAAGCAGCGCATCGTGCTCGCGAACGAAGCCTTTACGCGGCACATCGGGCGCACGGCTCAATCGCTGCTCGGGCAATACATGAGTGATTTGCCATGGCGTAATAAAGATGACACCAGTTCGCGACAGGCTGATGAAAGCCCGTGGCGCGATGCCTATGACTCGAAGGAGCCGAAGACCGGCGTGCTGCTCGATCTTGAAGTGAGTCATGACATTCGTCGCACGTTCGTCGTCAACGCGGCTCCGGTCTTCAACGACAAGAACCGCTGTCAGGGAGTGCTGACGAGTCTCGAAGACGTCACGCCGCTCGAGCAGAAGAAGAAGGAACTGCATTACGCGCTCGAACAACTGCGCACGACGAGCGAAGAGATTCGGCATCAGAATCTTGAACTCGAACGACTCGCGACGACTGACCCATTGACCGAGTGTTTGAATCGCCGCTCGTACTTCAGTCAGTTCGAGTCTCATTGGAAGCAATCCGAACGGCACGGCATTCCGCTCGCGTGCTTGATGGTCGACATCGACTTCTTCAAGTCGATCAACGACACGCACGGGCACGCAATGGGCGATGAAGTCCTCAAAGGCATCGCGGCAACGCTGCGCAACACCGTGCGATTGGGCGATCTCGTTTGTCGCTTCGGCGGTGAAGAGTTCTCGGTCTTGCTGCCTCATACCGACATCAATGAAGCCGCTGTGACTGCCGAACGTTTACGAGTCGCGATTGAAGCGACCGTCTTTCCCGGATTGAAAGTGACGGCGTCGATCGGAGTGTCAGCGCGCGAACTGGGAGCGGCTGATCCTCAAGGCATGCTCGATCAAGCGGATAAGTGCCTCTACGTCGCGAAGCGAAATGGTCGTAATCAAGTCGTGCGCTTCGATGCTGTCCCGAAAGATCTTGTGGTCGACGAGTCGAAGATCTCGCGCACGAAGCCGACTGCGACAGAGCATGCTGCTGCCGAACCGACTGAGTCGATTCCGTATCGTGCCGTCAACGCGCTGCTCGGTGCATTGGCTTGCCGACATCGTCCGACGGCCGAGCACTGTCGACGAGTGGCTGATCTCTGCGTGATCGCTGCGGAGTCGCAGATGAAGTTGCGCGAGTGCTATCTGCTTGAGATGGCGGCGCTGCTGCATGACATCGGAAAGGTCGGCATCCCGGATGCGGTGCTGCTCAAGCGCGGTCAACTCTCAATGCAAGAGTGGGACATGATGCGGCAGCACGAGTCGATCGGTGCCGAGATTCTGAGCGCGTCATTCGGCGATCCGGGACTCGTTGCGATCGTCGAGAACCGGCAAGCATTCTTTGCCGGTAATCCTCAGAAGCCGCACTTGCCGAAGGGCGACGACATTCCGATCGGTGCGCGCATTCTCGCGGTTGCCGATGCTTTTGATTCGATGACTCATGAGAGCGTCTATCGCACCGCAAGGTCGCAAGCAGAAGCCTTTGCGGAACTCAGAAACTGCGCGGGGTCGCAGTTCGATCCGCAGGTTGTTGAACGCTTCATTCAAGCAGTGGCCGATCGCCATTCGGGTCTCTGCGAACCGGCTGAGATTCGCGTCAATCGCGACGTTGCTTGCGACATCGGTTCGCAGATCGAGCGACTCGTCAATGCGATCGATCAGCAAGATATGGATCGCATGAAGGTGCTCGCCGGACGTCTGAAGTCGACTGCATCCGGGCACGGACTCGCCGTGCTGACAGAACGAGCGGCGGCTCTCGAAGCGTCCGTTGATAACTCGTCCGATGCCGTCGGAGTTTTGGAGTCGGCTTACGAGTTGATCGAACTCTGCCGCTCAACGCAGCGCGGCTACTTGTCGAGCATGTCGGAGAAGAGTCCGCTCAAAGTGAACTAAGGCATGCCGGCTTCGTAGCATGGACGCCTACGTCCGTCGGCGTCGCTGTCGGACTTAGGCGTCCGACCTACGCGACGCCAAATCGGGATGTGATCCCTCGACTCTTCCTAAGTCATCTGACGTCACGACCCCTGATCAACGAATTGACGTCGCGGTAGTTGCAGTCGCTGCCTGCCATCTTGAGATAAGTTCGCGGCAGAAGCTTTCGGCGTTCCCCGTAGTGACTCGTTCTTTGGCGATGACGAGCACCGCCAATTTTCCGACGACAACGAGTACGTGCTGCGGCAGTTGCACGACGTCGCAGATCGACGGCCAGAAGATCGTCTCGTCGGTTATCTGAGTAACCACTCGGAGTCCGCGTTCCTCAATCGAGTACTCGCGCTGTCCGAGCAGTTCTTGCGACGTTGCTTCGAAGTGTCTGCGGCCACTCAAGAGGCACGCCCTTCGGGAACTTGATGGCTGCCGCATCGCGAGAACGACAACGAAGAGCAATCCGATCGCGAGCCAATCCCATCTTTGAGCGAGCAGACTCACGACAACGCCAGTTGTCAGCCCGATGCCGGCAGAGAACCAAAACTGCCTTCGCCATGCCGCAGCAAGCAATGGGTTGCTGTCGATCGAATGTTCGAACCCGACCATCAAATCGTCGATCGTCAGTTCGCAACTCAGCTTGATGTCGCTCATGTAATCACTCTTACCGCTTCCCGAGTGTCGGCCATGCTAACAAGCACGTCAGAAAGAACTGCCGCTCGATGCTGGCGACGGGGAGCCGGTTGAATGCAGCAATGGATGTCTCGATCGCTTCGATTCGCGCTTCGACGTTGATTCGATCGAAGTGAGCCCCTGCGTCGTAGTCGGCTGAATGGCGAATCTCTTGAGCGTTGAGGAACGCCTCTGAGATGTCGCGAATCTCAGATGGGACGATGAACGATGTCGGAAGCGTCTTCAGGACGTGACCGGGCAAATTTCCACCTGAAAAAGAACGGCAGGCATCTCGCATCGCGGTATGAGTAAATGCCCGGGCCAACACATGACGGAAGCCTTGAACTTCATGGCGAGTTCCGAGCATCGCTTCGCAGGCAGCCTGAGTGAGGCAATGGAAAAGGGCGTAATACGCGGCCGACAACGCTCGCCGCAGATTCACCTGACTCGGACGACGAGGGTCGATTGCGGCCAGTGTCTTTGCTTGTTGAAGAAGTGCCTCATGCATTGGCCAACATCTCCGCGCGACCACTCGGCTTGATCATTCGCGTGTAGGGGAAGAGGTCGATGTGATTGGCGAGCAACCGGTCGTGAATCTCGCGCGAGATCGCCAATAGGTTCTCGCCCTTCACTCGCGAGACCTCCGTCTCTTCATCGAGCAGCACCCAAACCATGAGCGCGTCTTCGCCGGTGTGATCGACGTAGTCGTCGACCTC
>CAZNMS010000158.1:10896-17045 GCA_964573505.1 uncultured Planctomycetaceae bacterium
GCACCCAAACCATGAGCGCGTCTTCGCCGGTGTGATCGACGTAGTCGTCGACCTCAATGCCGACGACTTTCGGCTGCTGGGGCAGCGTGAGGGATTCGAGGGCGAGTGCTTCCCGGACTGCGGATGACTTTGTCATGTCGATGTTCCTCTCAAAACGAACGTCGCGACCAACTTCGTTGCGAGTCAAAACAGTGCTTCAAGCATTGGTCAACATCTCCGCGCGACCGCTCGGCTTGATCATGTATGTGTAGGGGAAGAGGTCGATGTGATTGGCGAGCAACCGGTCGTGAATCTCGCGCGAGATCGCCAATAGGTTCTCGCCCTTCACTCGCGAGACCTCCGTCTCTTCATCGAGCAGCACCCAAACCATGAGCGCGTCTTCGCCGGTGTGATCGACGTAGTCGTCGACCTCGATGCCGACGACTCTCGGCTGCTCGGGCAGAGTGAGGGATTCGAGAGCGAGTGCTTCTCGGACTGCGGATGACTTTGTCATGTCGACGTTCCTCTCAAAGCGGATAAGTGACGGCGAGAGGATGTTGGCACAGCACGCGCGACGGCGGCAATGGGCCGTCCGACGTTCGATGCATTCGCAGAGATCTCAGTTCGCTGCGATTGGCATTGAGATCACCAGTCCCGCTTTGCGCGGCTTCACGTCCGTGCGATTGGGGGCATGACACTTCAAGCATTCGGACGTGAGCGAGATGACTCCGACGCGGCGATAGATGCCGTCAGAGGTTGCTTCGAATTCAGTCGCTCCCGATGCAATGACTTCAGCAGCTTGACGCTCGAAATCGGTCTTCGGGTTATGAGCGACGTTCATCGCTTGCCCCGTGATAGCTAGCCAGCGCAGTTCGACCTTCTGCTTCTGGGACAACTCTTCAAAGACCTTGCGATAGGTCCGCGCGGGAATCGGGAGCTTCTCGTCTTCGCGGTAGTACTCGTGATGAATCATCGTCAGCGACGAGACGATGCTGTCTTGCAGAAGCCGCGCGCGGCCTCGAGCTTCAACGACATTCGGACGCGGGCTCGCCGGGATCTCTGCTTGAGGCGGCGTCGCTCGCGCGATCAACGACAGTCCGCAGGCCGCACCGAGGAGCAAGAAGCAGAGCAACGTTCGATTGGCGGGCATGACATAGTTCCTACAGAGTCTCGAGTGCGGCAGTCACAGTGTGCGAAGACGACGACGGAGCGCTCCGATACGGAGCGCATGACGGCGCGACATGCTCACAGCCGAGTGAGTCGACATGTTCGGTTCGTCCTTGCATGTCGAGTGCCAGTTCTTCGGCACGTCGTTCGCCGGTGCCGAGCACACTCACTGCACAGCACTGCGACGCAAAGGACGGTCGATGACGACGAACGAGGGAACGATCACGAGCACCGACGCTTCCGAAGGCTCGAAGCGCGTCACCGTGCAGCCGGCGTTTTGGCTGCTGAGATTTGCATGGGTGACAGTTCCATTACATGTCGGTCTCGGAGTGCTCGCATGGTGGCTGATGCTGCACGACACCGACGGACTGATCCAATTGCTGATCGCGATTCATGTCGGCTTCCCGGTACTGCTGATCGCGACGATCAAATGGTGGTGGCGCAGTTGGGGCGAGCTGCTCGTCCTGCTGTTCCTCAATCACACCGCGACTTTCGCCGTGCTGATTTGTTTGCCATGGGAGTAGAGCACCGAGCGAGACCGTTCAAAGCGGATGGAATAAGAGTTCCGTCCCTCGGCTGAGTGTCGGACGTTTAACCGCGACCCTCTGGGGAGCGCGTCGAGTGCGGGACGAAACTCTCGATTCGCAGGAGTCTCGATCGTTAGAGCGAGCAACTGCTGACGATGACGACGATCAACGGATGACGTCAAAGACCGCTTCCGAAGCGCTCCCCTGAGGGGCGTGGTTAAACGTGCTCTTGCTCGAACGTGACGGTGACTTCTGCGCTGAATCACAAATCACGCGCCGCTGAGTCGGAGGGCTCCGTCGAAGCCGGAGCACTCCAAGAAGTGGGCGAAGACCGGGCTCTACTTCAGGACGGCGGTCGTTGTGCTGCGAGATCGGGGGTCGACTCCGTTTGCGGGCTTGCCGACGGCGAATTGCTTCGGTGCCGGGCCGTTTGTGCGAGCGACGTTTTGGGGCACGTAGCCCGGACCGCGCTGCATGTTGGTCGGTCCCGATTGCCCCATTGGTCGTGATGGCCGCGACGGTGCTGCCCCTTGATTCGTCGCGAACGGCATCGAGTCATTGAGTGCGCCCTGACTCAGATCGAGGCCCGACTGACCGTTGAAGTTCATGCCGCGAATCGCCTCTCGATTGTGAAGCTGCTCGGTGCGAGTCGGAGCCGGTTCGCTCAGATCAATCCCCGGACGCATCGAATGAATCTCGTTCCCTCGAAAGTCGTGCAGCCCCGAAGCGAGTTGTCGCAATTGGCTTTGCTCGTCGTCAGCGTTGAGCCGGTCGATCTTGCGGAGAGGAAAGCGCGAAGCCGCCGTCCGCTGCTGAAGCTCCTGCGCCATCTGCGCTTCCCATTGCTGAGCTTGCTGAGTCTTCTGCTGATCGGCGCGCCGCGCGTCCGACGCAGGTTGCGGCTGATTGCGAGTGGTGCTTTGTGTCACCGCCGGAGTCCGCGTAATGCTGCCGGTCAGAGGATCGACGATCACTCCGCCTTGCTGTTGCTGACGGTTCGGATCAACCGGCTGCGGATCGGTCGAGAAGCGCGGTCTCTGAGTATCTGACGGTGACTGCGGCTGACGGGGATCGGTGCCGCGTCGGTTCATCGTCGAGCGTTGTTGATCCTGCTCCCGACGATACTGGGACGACCCGTAATAAATGGCCGTGCCTTGATAACTCGGCGGCGACATTTGCCCTGCTCCGAATTGGCCGCCGTTTTGCGGGCCGTAGTTCCACTGCGGATTGTGCGGAGCGCCGCCGCTCTGACCGTACTGCTGCACCATTGCCGGTTGCTGCGGAGTGACGGGAATCGCGGGTCCGTATTGATTCGGAGCGAAGCCCGTCGCCGGAGCAACGCCGCTTGTCGGGACATAGGCCGGAACTGGTGCCGAAACAGGAGCCGGCGCCGGGACCGACAGCACATAGCCGTTATGAATGAGCGGCCCGCCGATCGGCTGCTGAGCTTCGACAACAGTCGCAGCGAACGTCGAAAGACTCGCCGCCAATGTCAGAAACGAATTCCGTGTCATGATCAGCTTTATGTGAAGTGAGGAAGACTGGGGGAGATTCAGGGAGTCGCTTCCCGATTCGGCATCGCGTAGGTCGGACGCCTACGTCCGACAGCGACGCAGCACGGACGTAGGCGTCCATGCTACGAATCCGGAACGATGTGCTCCGCGACAAGCTCGCTCCAGAGATATCGGCCAAACTTCACTACTCACTGCGATCAATACCGACGGAAGAGTCGACTCGACCGGCACAGTCGTTTTTTTAAGAACAACCGAAATCGTCTGACTAAACGGACTCGAATGGCCGATGAAAAGAAGGTGAGTTCGGCTGCTTTCGCGGCGGGAGTTCGGTTGCGACGCGTGATCAAGCTCTTGCTGCTAGCCCTCTTGCACTGACTTTTAAGGCGGCTCGGCACGGTCGATGTGCCGCAAAGAACGACTGACGAACGGCACGTCTCAATGAGGTTGCTGCGTCGGTTAAGCAGTCAGAGCAAGCGGCTCTTCGCTCTCGGTACGAAGCCGGGGATCGCACGAAGTCGGCTGATTTTGTGTGTTTGCTGCACTCACACGATTCAACGGAGTCTTACATCTATCCGGCCAGGGACGGGACGAGCTGCCCCGGTTCGGGGCGCACCTGCAATCAAAGGAGTGGTTTCATGCGAAGCTATCGGAAATGGGTCTTGTCGCTCGGACTGGCTGCGGCAGTGGCTCCGGGAATGGCCTTCGCCGGCCCGTTCTCGAGCAATCGAGGCGGAGAAGCGGCGGCGACTAGCAATCAACAAACGGCAGAGAATGTCGCCGAAGCGTTGCGAGCGGCGAAGCTGGCCGGCTTCGACATCGACATCGAATGCAAAGAAGGCGTCTGCACTTTGAGCGGCAAGATCGGCTCGGATGAGCAGAAGGCACGAGCTTCAAAGGCTGTCTCGGCAGTGCCGGGAGTGCGTCGCGTTGATAACCGACTGGCAGTGACCGGCAGTGCGATTCAACAAACCGGCGGCACAACTGGCGGCGGCGGAATCGAACGAGCGGCGCTCTTTGGCGGTGCATCGAAGCCTGCAGCCGCTCCGTCAGGACCGGCGAATCAAACAGTCGCTGAGAACATCGCGAAGGCGATCAAGCAGTCCGGCATTCGCGGTCACAACCTCGATCTCAAGTTCGCCGACGGCGTCGCGATTCTCGATGGGCAAGTCGCTCAGCCGCAGCATGTCGCACAGCTCACTCAAGTGGTCTCGCGAGTTCCCGGCGTTCGTCAGGTTGATAACCGCCTGAGTGCTCCCGGCATGCGTCCGGCACCGAGCGGCAATCAAGCGGTTGCAGAGGGCATCGCCGGCGCACTCGCTCAAGCAGGCTTGAGCAGCAGCGACATCGAAGTCCGCTACAACGGCGGAGTCGCGACGCTGCGAGGCGTTGTCGGTCATCCTCAAGCAGCCGACGCCGCCGAGCAGATTGCATCGCAGGTGCCCGGAGTGCAGTCGGTCAACAATCAGATTCAAGTTGCCGGTCGCGGAGCGGGACCGGGTGCTCCGATTCAGCAGGTCAGCTTCCAAGAAGGCGGCATGCCTGCGATGGGACCGGGCGGACCAATGGGGCCGGGAATGGGACCAGCAATGGCAAACCCGATGCATGCCGGTCGCGGACCTTCGCATATGGCCTATGACATGCCGAATCTGCCGCAGTACTCATGGCCGACGTATTCGAGCTACCCGAACTATGCGTCGCTGCAATACCCGACTCAGTACAGCGCGAGTGCATGGCCCTATATCGGCCCGTTCTATCCGTACCCGCAAGTGCCGCTCGGTTGGCGCAAGGTGCAACTCGAATGGGATGACGGTTACTGGAACCTCAACTTCAATTCGCGCACCGATAAGTGGTTCTGGTTCCTCGACTCGAAGAACTGGTAAGCCGAACGCGGACTGCGTTCTGCAATGCTGACTGACAAGCACGCCCCGGCCGATCGCAAGATTGGCCGGGGCGTTTGCATTAATACCGCCGCAACCCCGTAGCTTCCTGAAAGCCAATCGCATGTCACAACAATTACGCATCCTGAGTTTCGAAAGTCGTAAGGGCGATGAGATGCGATCGCTCATCGAGCGGCACGGCGGGCTTGCGACGCTTGCTCCGGCGATGAAAGAGAATCCGATCGGTATCACTCCTGAGCTGCGACAGTTCGCAGAGTTGCTGCGAGCAGGCTCGTTCGGACTCGTGATCTTCATGACGGGTGTCGGAGCAGAAGCGCTCGTCGCGGCACTCGAAACAGAGTTCTCGCGCGACGAGATCTTCGAATGGTTCCGACAAGCGCGAATCATCGTGCGCGGACCGAAGCCGGCAGCGGTCTTCAAGAAGTGGGGCGTGCCGTTCCTCGTGAAGGCCGACGAGCCCAATACATGGCGCGAAGTCATTGACGCTGTGCGTCGAGTTTGCGGCGGCGACGAGCAACCGCTCGGCGGTCAACGAGTCGCGGTGCAGGAATACGGAGCGCCTTCAACGGAGCTTTATGCCGAGCTTGAACGACTCGGCGCGAACGTGCTGCCGGTTGCTGTCTATCGCTGGTCGTTGCCCGACGATGTCGAGCCGCTGAAGGACGCGATTCGTCGCTGCATCAATGACGAATTCGACGTCGTGCTCTTCACGACCGCGCAGCATTTGGTGCACTCCGTCGAAGTCGCAGCAGCAATGGGGCTCAGAGCCGAATGGCTGCATGCGCTGAATCGCAGCGTGCTCGCATCGATCGGCCCGACAGCGACCGAGCGTTTGCACGAGTACGGCTTGACTGTCGCGATCGAGCCCGAGCACCCGCATATGGGGCATCTCGTTAAAGCCGTCTTCGAGCACGGCATGAAGAACCTCGCCGAGTAAGTCGTAGCATGGACTTCCAGTCCGTGCTGTCTTTGAGATGCCGGCGGTTGTTTGATGGCTGCAGATAGTCGTGGGTGGGGGCGCGGACACAAAAAAAAGTTAGAAAGAAAAAAAAAAAAAAATTATG
>CAZNMS010000159.1:0-16910 GCA_964573505.1 uncultured Planctomycetaceae bacterium
CCTCAGCAATCGTCCGCAGTGGACTCAGGATCTGCCCTCGCAAGTCAGCGATTACGACTTCACGAGCTGTCAGGACTTTGCCGATCTGCTGCGAGTGACATCAGCGAATCCGCCTGCCGCCATCATCACTGATCTCCGAGGTACCGGAGCAGGCGGCGGACATCGCGAAGAGAGTCAACTCGGCGTGCTCAAGGAACGCTTCGCATCGTCGCCCTTCATCATGCTGACCGATGCAATCTGTCCCGAGCCGCTTGAACGTCGAGCCCTCTATAGCGGCATCATGCATCTGCGCGGTGAGGTCACCGTTGACCGAGTCATTCAATGGCTGAACGAGTCCGTGCCGGTCATGCCTGAGACGGCTGAGGCACCAGAGCCAGTCGTCGAAGAGCCGCTCGAACCCGAGTACGTGATGTTCGACGAGAAGCAGCACGAGACCGGTGCTGTGATGAGCGGCATCAATCGCCGCTTCGAGACCTTCACTCCTCAAGTGAAGCGGATGCTCGAAGACCTCGCGATCGCCGCCGAGAAAGACGTCACGCTGTTGCTCATCGGAGAAACCGGTGCGGGCAAGACGTTCCTTTCGAATCTGATTCACGAAGTCTCGCCGCGTCGCAACGAACCCTTCATCACCGTTGCTTGCGGTGCGTTGCCGGGCGAACTCATCGAGAGCGAACTCTTCGGTCATACAAAGGGCTCATTCACGAGTGCTCACGCCGACAAAGAAGGCAAGTTCTTAGTCGCCGGACGCGGAACAATTCTGCTCGACGAAATCGACGTGCTCAGTCCCGAGCAACAAGTGAAGTTGCTGCGAGTCATCGAGACCGGTCAGTTCGAAGCCGTCGGCTCGAACAAGACAATGACCTCGCAAGCTCGACTGGTAGTGGCAAGCAACCTCGCTCTTGAGCCGCTCGTGCAGCAGGGCAAGTTTCGGCCCGACCTTTACTACCGGCTCAGCATGTTGAAGTTCGACTTGCTGCCACTGCGAGCACGCAAGCCGGACATCAAGCCGATGGCACGTCGCTTCATTCAGCAGAAGTGCAAGAAGCACAACGTCACGATCGTGCGAATCGAGAAAGAGTTCTTCGACACACTCTATGCGTATCCATGGCCGGGCAATGTGCGTGAGTTGGAGTACGCGATTGAGAAAGCGGTCATCTATTGCCGTGACGGAGTCCTCAGGAGAACGCATCTCGCCAATCACATCGCCGCCAACATCGCCGGCCCGACGAACGATCCGACCGTGCGACTCGAACCCGGCAAAGCTGCCGAGAACGGTCTCGAGTTGAATCGACAAGTTGCCGCGACCGAGAAGGACGTCATCGAGCAAGCCTTGATCCGCAACAACTACAACCGCACGAAGACAGCAAAGGAACTCGGGATCAGCCGAGTCACGCTCTACAACAAGATGAAGCGTTATGGCTTGAGCTAACGAGCCGTTGAGGCGTGACTTCTCGATTCGGCATCGCGTCGCGGTGTCCATACGCCGAACTCGGGAAGCGACTCACCGAGTTGATGTCGCGCGGGCTCTTTGCTGACGGCGAAGCTATCGGCGGAGAGGTCGTTGTGCCGCCGAGGCTCGGGATGGAATCCCAAGCTACGGCGCGGCGGCGAAACGACTCGGTTGCGGGGAAGCGGTGAGGCCGATCAGAACTTGCGACGTTGTTCGTCGTACTTCTTGAGGAGCCACTGGTATGAAGTTTTTATTGCAGCCTGCCGGACGCTGCTGCGCGGTCTTGTTGCTGACGTTGATCGCCTCTGTTGCGCAAGCGGAACTCACTCGGTTTGAGATTCAGAAACGCGAACCGTTTGCTGGCGGGCAAGAGTTTGGTGCGAGTGGCGCTTATGAGCGCATCGTCGGTCGCGCTTTCTTTGAGCTTGATCCGGATCTCAAGCAGAACGGTGCGGTGATTGATCTCAAGTTCGCTCCGCGCAATGCACGCGGGAAGGTCGAGTGCTCAGCAGATCTCTTTGTGCTCGCTCCGGTTGATCCGACGAAGGCGAATGGCGCGGCGCTGTATGACGTCAACAATCGCGGCAACAAGCTCGCGCTGCGGTTCTTCAACTATGGCGGCGGAAATGATCCGAGCAGCGCGGCGGATGGCGGCGACGGCTTCTTGTTCAAACGCGGTTTCGTCGTTGTATGGAGCGGATGGGACGGCGAACTCTTGCCGGGCGGAGATCGCATGCAGTTGCAGGCTCCGGTCGCGACTGACAAAGGAAAGCCAATCGTCGGCAAAGTGCGGTGCGAGATCGTTCCTTCGGACAACGTGAAACGCACCGGCGTCGCATGGGCCAATCATGGTTCGTATCGACCGACCGCCGAGGGGCTCGCCACTGCGACGCTGACTCAGCGAGTGCTGCCGGGCGATCCGCGAGTTGTCGTGCCGCGCGATGAATGGAAGCTGCATGTCTCAGAGAGCAACGCCGCGTACTTGCTGCCGAAAGTGGAATTGGAATTACCCGGCGGGCTGAAAAAGGGTTTGATCTATGAGCTGATCTATGAAGCTCAAGATCCGCTGGTGCACGGAACTTGTTTTACAACCGTGCGAGACCTCATCGCGGCCTTCAAGCACGGCACCGGGCAGAACAATCCTCTGACGCACGACGGCAAGCCGATCATCAAGCGGGCGCACGGCTTCGGAGTGTCGCAAAGTGGGCGGTTCTTGCGCGAGTTCGTGCATGCCGGCTTCAATGAAGATGAAGCCGGACGAAAGGTCTTCGACGGGATCATCCCGCATGTGTCGGGTTCGGGAATGGGGTCGTTCAATCATCGGTTTGCTCAACCGACGCGGCATGCCACTCAGCACGATCATGCGGACTATCCGCCGGACCGCTTCCCGTTCGCTTATGAGGTTCAGACTGACCCGCTCAGCAAGCTGACCGACGGCATTCTGAAACGCGCGACAGAAACGAAGACGGCGCCGTTCGTCATGCATACGCAATCGGCGGCGGAGTACTGGACTCGAGCGGGCTCGCTGTCGCATACGAATCCGCTCGGGACTGAAGACGCAAAGGTGCCGGAGAATGTGCGCGTCTATTTGTTTGGTGGCACTCAGCACGGACCGGCGAGTTATCCGCCGTCGAAAGGCGAAGGGCAGAACCTCGCGAATCACGGCGACTATCGCCCGTTCTTGAGGGCGTTGTTGATCGCTGTCGATCGTTGGGCGGCGACGGGTGAGGCTGCTCCGCCGAGCGTTTATCCGAAGATTGCCGACGGCACGCTCGTTGATTGGAAGCGCGAAGCGATGCACTTCCCGATGATCCCCGGCGTGAAGTTTCCGCAGGTCATTCGCATTCCGGCGCTATTGGATCTCGGACCTCGTTGGCAGAGCGAAGGCATCATCGAGCATCAGCCGCCGATTCAACGCGGGCACTATGTGATGCGCGTGCCGAAGTGCGATGTCGACGGCAATGAAGTCAGTTGCTTACTGCCGCCGGAAGTCGGAGTTCCGTTCGGCACTTTCACCGGATGGAACTTGCGCAGTCGCGAGGCCGGTGCGGAAGGAGAACTCGTCAGCCTGACGGGCTCGTTCATTCCTTTCGCGAAGACAAAGGCCGAACGCGAAGCAAGCGGCGATCCTCGTTTGTCTTTGGCCGAGAGGTATCCGTCGCACGCGGACTTCGTTGCGAAGTTCTCCGCCTACTGCCGCAAGCTCGCGGCGAGTGGCTATGTGCTCGAAGACGACGTCCCGAAGTTGATCGAACTGCATAGCGAGCGTGCGACGAGTGTGCTCAACGGCAAGTAGGGATCATTTGCAAAAGCGGCGAGTGAGCAGCGCGGTGCATGTCGCGTCGGCGAGTACCGCAAATGGAGAGTCCGTCGCGCAAAGCGGATGGCGTTCCGTTTGAGAAGCCGCGCCCGTCAGGAGTTCCTCACCGGGCGGGCCGGAACAATGGATAAGGAACACTGGTACGACGGACTTGTAGTCCGTCGAACGTCGAGAGAAGCGACGGACTGCAAGTCCGTCGTACCCAAAACGGATGTGTTCCTCAGGAAGCGGAAGCCGTTACGGGATACTCAGAACGCCGCTACTAAAGCTGGCGGCGGCTGCGGCGGATGCGCCGATTCTTCTGCGATGCGGGCTCTGCCCCCATAAGGACATCGCTGCGTCAATGCATTGAACGCGCGAGGTTCTCTCGCCTGCTGGGACGGACAAGATGTCCGTCCTGCGTCTCGCTCGTTCGAAGCAGAGCTTCGTATGTGAGAGTGCCGTCACTTTTCGATTCAGCGGAAGGACTTCAATGACGACAGCGAACGACTTGAGTCCGGCGTCGACGTTTCAGCCTGTGAAGGTCGGAGTTGTCGGTCTCGGCCGCTTCGGGCGGCTGCATGCGCTGACCTTGAGTCGGCTCAGTGAAGCGGAACTGGTTGCCGTTGTTGGGCGACGGAGCGAGAGCGTTGCAAAGCTGCAATCGGAATTACATTCGGTCCCCGGTTGGACTGATCTCGATCGCGCCATCGCGGAGTCAGGCGCGGAAGCATGGGTCGTCGCGTGCTCGACCGCAGAGCATGTGTCGGTCACTCGGCGACTGCTTGAAGCCGGCAAGATCGTGCTGCTTGAGAAGCCCATTTCGGAGTCGCTGACGGAGGCCGAGAGCCTGCAACCGCTCGTTCGTGAGGACTCATCCAATTTGATGCTCGGACACATTCTGCTGTTCAACACTGAGTTCCGGGTCTTGCGTGATGAAGCGAGTCGACGCAGCGGCATCAGCTTTATCGACTGCGTGCGGCATCGACCGGCAACGATCGTCCGCGACTTCCCCGGCGAGAATCCTCTGCACGCGGCAATGGTGCATGATCTTTACTCGGTGCAAGTCTTGTTACAGCGAGCTGAACCAGTGAGCTTCTCGGGTCAGTATCACCGCACGCCCGACGGAGCGATTGATGTCGCGCTCGCTCAGCTTCAATGGGACAACGGCACGTTGGCGTCGTTCACGGCCTCGTACCTCACACCGAGTGGCATGCCGCCGCGCGGGTTTGATCGAATGGAAGTCTTCGGTCCCGGATGGTCCGCACGGCTGCTACCGAACCCGCGTCCGATCGAACTTTGGGACGAGCGAGCCCTATGGCCGATGGCGCTTGAGATTCGCACGGACGACGCCGGTCCGACTGGGATGATGGCCGAAGAGTTGCGGTGCTTCTGCCGAGTCGCACGCGGGGTTGCTGCGGTGCCAGTCGGAGCGACGTACTTCGACGGGCTGCAGATTCAGCGCTGGATGGAGTCTCTTGATGCAGCCGCTCGACGAGGTGCGTAGTTGCTCGGAGCGATGACAGCGTGCGGGTACGACGGGCTGATAGGAGGCTGTCTGAGAACGGCGCAGATAAATGTGATTCGCTCTGCGGCTGTGATTCTGAACGCCCCCGACTTTGCGTCGGGAGTTCAACGGCTCTTGCGGTACTACGATTTGGGCAAATTCGAGTAGCGCAAAGGCCGCTGAACCCCTGAGGCAACCTCACGGGCGATTTAAGCACAGACTCGGGCAGCCTCTTCGCCCGTCGTGCTCTATGTGCAGGAGTAATGGCGTTATCCAAAGAGCTTATGAGCTTCTTTGTGATCGAGTTTCTTCGCGCGAATGATTCCGTCAGACAGCTTCTCGCCGGTCGGGTCTAAGTAGACGCGGCCCGTTGCTTCGCCTTTGCTCGGTCGAACGTTGAGCACGTGCAAGTTGAAAATGAAGGCTGTCTCTGACTGTGCTTGAAACCAATGCACGTTGTCTTTGTCGTCGGAGATCGATGACGCCTCACCGGCTTTGAAGGCGCGGTCGATCGTCGGCTTGATGAGGATGTGATCCTTCTGATCTTCGACGCGGTCAAAGAGCCGGCCGCGCAGGTCGCCCTTCAGGATCAAGAAGGCCGTCGCCATGTTGTTGTGTCCGTGCGGGACGACTGAGCGGCCCTTCTTCAACGCGAAGACTTGCCGCCCGAAGACGTAGTCCGTCGGCAGCCCCTCAATCTTCGGGAACGTCGGACGCAAGCTGTTCGCTCCGTTGTCGACGATCTTCACGTTCTTCGTGAGAGCCTCGAAGTCGAGCAACTGCATGACGTCTGCAACATTCGCTTGCTGAAAGAGAGCCTCGATCTGCTTTTGCCATTCGACCTGCGGCAGCTTCTGACCTTTGACGTCCTTTGCGAGATCGTTGACCTGCTTCAGCCACTTCACTGCTTCGGGCTTAACTTCGGCAGCGATCGCGTCTCGCTGAAAGAGAGTCTGCAAGAGCGAGTAGCTCATCAACGAGCCCAATGTGCCAACAGCAAACTCTCGGCGAGTCAGTTCAAGCATCGCGATTCTCCTTTGAGGGTGACGGTCAACAAACCACTCAAAGGATCGTTAGGCGGCGAGTCGCGAGCGTCAACGCGGCTGTGAGGTCACTCGAGTCCGAAGATCGTGAGTGCTGCGTCGAGTTTTGCAGGACGGACATCTCGTCGGTTTGAGACGCAGACTCTTGGCGCAGCCCTATGTCGCAAAAAACACATCCGTTGATCACGAAACCAGTTCGGGCACTGCGACTCGGCTGACGAGTGAGTTGATCTCATCCAGTGCCGGGCCGATGCCCTGAATTCGCCCTTCGCGCGTTCCTTCGAGAATCGTCGTTGCCGGAGCCGTAAAGCTGCGGAAGCCCATTGTTCCGGCAGCACCTTTCAGCCAGTGCGCGAGTCGAATGATCTCGTCGCGATCAGCTCGCTCGCAGGCGTCGTTCAACGCATCGACTTCGCCGCGCAACTTGTCGATGAAGCCCGTCACGATCTCGCGGAACTCGTCGTCGTCCATTGGCAGTGATGAGAAGATCGGACCGTGCCCGTCGTCTTCGATGGCCGATTGCTCGAACGTCGCTGCCGCAACTGCGACTCCTTCTGCGTTTGCCAATGGCTGCGCGATTTGAACTGAGGGCAACTCGTCCGAGAGCGCGGCCATCATGTCGATGCCAGTCAGATCTGATGCCGGAGCCACTGCACTCTCTTCGGACAAGATCTGCTCGACCGTCTCAAGCACCGCATCGAGTCGCTCACTTGCTGATGCCGGCTCGTTCGCGAGTTGTTCAAGCACGTCGCTCGCCTGCGGATGAGTTGCCGATTGAGTCGCAGCAGCCGTCGGTTCGACAACCTCAGCACTCAACAAGTTGGCCAACATCCCGAGCAGTTCGTCGAGATCAACCGGCTTCGACAAGAAGTCTGAGCACCCGGCGGCGCGACACTTCTCTTCGTCGCCCTTCATCGCATTCGCCGTGAGCGCGATGATCGGCTCAAAGTGCCCGGCCTCACGCAACCTGCTCGTCGCGGTGTAGCCGTCCATGACGGGCATTTGCATGTCCATAAAGATGACGTCGTAAGCATGCGCCGTTGCTTGCTCGATCGCTTCGAGTCCGTTCGTTGCGATGTCGACGTTGAAGCCTTCTCGCTTGAGGATGAGCTGAATGAGTTGCCGATTCGCTTCGCCGTCGTCGACCAGCAAGATGCGCGCAGAGGGGAATTTGTATTGCACCCGCTTCGCCGGACCCTCGCGGTGCCGCTTGCGTTCCTGCACTTCCGAGATGTCGATGACGCGCGTTGCTGGATCGAGTTCGCCTGTCGGAACTGTGACAGTGAATGTCGTGCCGACTCCGACAGTGCTCGTCACCGAGACCGAACCTCCGAGTGCTTCAACGAAGCGTTTCGAGATCGTCAGTCCCAATCCCGTGCCGCCGAACTTGCGCGTCACGGATGCGTCCGCCTGAGTGAATGGATCAAAGATCTTTTGCAGCGACTTCTCAGGAATGCCGACGCCCGAGTCGATGACGTCGATCGCAATTGCCGACTCGCCCCCACTGAGGAAGCGGGCAACGAGCTTTACTCCGCCGCGATCGGTGAACTTGATCGCGTTGCCAATCAAGTTCGTGAAGATTTGCCGCAACCGTCCGGCATCGCTCGTGATGACTTCCGGCAAGCCGCCCGGAGTCGATGTTGTGAGCGTCAAACCTTTCTCTTCGGCTTTCACGCGGAGCACATTCGCAACATCCAACATGATCTCGTGCGGGCAGCACGGGATGAGTTCGAGTTCCATTCGACCCGACTCGACCTTCGAGAGGTCAAGAATGTCATTGATGAGATGCAGCAAGTGCTTGCCGCTCGCATGAATGGTGTCGAGATACTCCGAGCGTTGCTCGGTGCTGTCATACATGCCGCGACGCAGCACCTCGGTGAAGCCGAGAATGGCATTCATCGGCGTGCGAATCTCGTGACTCATGTTGGCGAGGAACTCGCTCTTTGCGCGAGACGCTTCCGCGAGTTCGACCTTCTGCGATTCGAGCACGGTCACATCTTCGAAGCTGCACACAACGCCGCGAATCAGCGAGCCATTGCCGAAGACCGGCGCGCAGTTCACCTGACAGATACGTTCGCGGCCTGCGGCGTCTCGCAACCGCATCGTTGTGGCTACGGATGCCTCTTTGCCTTCGAGAACTCGGCACCATGGAAAGAGCACGGCGCCCTTCGCGTTCGGGTCTTCACACATAGAAGTCACTTCGCAACTGGCAGTGAATTCGGCGCCGACCCACGGAAGCTTCGCTGCTGACTTTCCAATGAGGTTCTCGGGGTCTTTGCCGAGCGTCTGCGAGAGCGACTGATTGCAAAGCACGATCCGGCCTTTGCGATCGAGCACCAGCAAGCCTTCGGCGAGCGTATCGAGCGCGGAACGCACTCGTCCGGGCACGGCTTTCGACGGACTGAGTTGTTCAAGGACTCGTCCGAGGAACCAGTACCATGCTGCGGCGCAGATACCGACGACGAAGACAACCAGTCGCGTGAAGCGACTATGAGTAATTTCGAACCACAAATTGCCGCGCAGCGGGTGAAATTTCAGTTCGAGTCCGCCCCAGTCTTCATGACCATTTCGTAGTGGTACGAAGATCTGAGAGTCGTCCGAAAGCTTGCCTTGATCGCTCTCCCAAACGGCAGCATGGTCGCCGACCTCAATCACGAGCGTGCCGTCAGTGCGGCGGACTCCGGCTGACACAATGTCCGGATGCCGCGATTTGAGCACCGTGAGAATTGCTTGCACGCGATTAATGTCGTCGCGGCTGATAAGCACCGAACTATTCACCGCGAGTGCTTCGCAAATCTGTCCGCGCGCACGCACTTCCGCTTCGCGCGAATCAGGTGCAATCTGCAATACAACCGCAGTAAGCATCGCGCTGACCAAAATACTGGTCAGCCCGATGACGATGCGGAAGCGGGTAGAAAGTCGAGGCATGATGGGGCTTAGTAGTTAGTGGTTAGTAATTAGTAATTAGATCCTGACGTCGTAACTTCAGCGCGCCGTGCGCGCATCTTTCGTAGCCGAAATCGTGAGATTTCGGACGCCGTCACTCGAAGACCGAATTCGTACGAATTCGGCTACCTCTGGGTTCCGGGCGAAGCTCGGCTTAGGAACTAGTAATTAGGAATTATGGGTCAGTTCGCGACGCAGGATTGCCCCACACCACTAACGACTAATTACTAACTACTAATGACTAAGGACTCTTTCTCCGCTTTCTCGATCATCGACTCGAGGCTTTCGTCGTCTTCGTCGGATCGGTCGAGAGCATCAAGGACGGGTAACGGGTCGACGTTCTGCCAAACGGGCATCGTCGAAACGACACTCGCAAGCACATATCCGCCGCGGATCAGCCAAATGATGTATCCAACAGAAAGGCCGGTGCTCGTGACGATCGCGCCACCGGCGGCCCATTCGGTAATGACGAGTTCTTGATTCGATTGATCGGCTGCCGTGCGCTCTGCCTTTTCGAGGGCTTTCAAGAAGCTCGCGTCTGCCAGATAGCTCATGTCTTCGCCGTCAAAGCGGAGGTTCGCACCGAGCGACGTTGAAAGCTCATCGTTCAAGAAGACTCCGCTGCGAGAGGCACTCGATCCATCACCGAGCGAGCTCATGCGGTCGCCGGAGTTCGAGTCGTCTTCAACCTTCTTGAGAATCAAGGCACCGAGACCGAAGACATTGTCGTTGTCGTTCTGATCGTCGTTGGTCGACGCGTTGCTCGTGCTTGATGGCGGAGCAAAGCCGAGTGCTCCGCCGGCTCCATTCGGGATCGGTGCGGGCGGGACATCGTTGTCGGAATCGTTGTCGTTCCCCGGTGCAAATCCTGTCGGGTTTGAGTTGCTCGACGGCGAGCCCGAGTCAGTCGTGCCCGCATCGGAATTGGATGACGTCGTTGATGGCGGCAACGGATCGCTCGCGCTGCTGCCGCTGTTGTTGATGGGGCCGGGCGCGCTGAGTGCCGTCAACGTCACCGTGCCGGTCGTGACCGTATGCCCGTCCGTCATTGAGTAACTGAAGGTCGTCGAGCCCGAGAAGTTCTGCGGGGCAACGAAATGGAAGCTGCCATCGGGATTCAACGTGAGCGTTCCGGCGTCAGGACCAATCAGCAGCGTTGCCGTTAGCAGGTCGCCGTCGACATCGACGTCATTCGCAAGCACTCCTTGAGCAGCGGTGACGGTGATGTCGTTCGAGAAGACGACGTATTGATCGCTTCCCGTTGCCGGTGCGTCGTCGACGGGAGTGACCGTCACGGTGAATGACGTTGAAGTCGATAGGCCGCCCGGATCGCGAGCTGTCACCGTGATTACAGTCGAGCCCGTTGCATTCGCGTTCGGATTCAATGTCAGCACGGTGCCATTGATCGCAGCCGGTGCGATCAGACTCAGATTGGATGAGGTCGCCGTCAGAGTGAGTGCGGAATCGGGCGACTCGGGATCGTGAAACAGCGAACGCAGATTGATGCTCAGCGAAGTGTCTTCAGCGATGACGATGTCTGCTCGACCGAACGTTATCGGCGGTTCGTTCACATTGCTGATGCTGACGTTGATCGTTTCGGTGTCACTCAAGTTGCCGGAGTCAATGACGCTGACTTGCAGTGGCATCGAAGTCGTCGACTCGAAGTCGAGCACATTGCGATTCGCGACCGTAATGGCACCGGTCGTCGCGTTAATGGCAAAGGCTCCGCTCGTATTGCCCGAGACGATGACGAACGTGCGACTGTCCGCCGCATCGGGGTCAGTCGCCGTCACAGTGCCGACGAGCGTTCCGTTCGCCGAATTCTCGGCAATGGTGAAGGTCGCGGGATTCAGCGACGGAGCTTCGTTGCGATTGGTCAGCGAGATCGACGCGGTGCTCGTGCTCGTGAGCCCCCCCGCATCCGTCACTCGAATGCCGAGCGAGAATGCCGTCACTTGCTCGAAGTCGAGAGCAGCCGAGTTTGAGACTGTGATTTGCCCCGTCACCGAATTGATCGCGAACGCGCCACTCGCATTGCCGCTGATGATCGCGAACGAGTGCGTCTCATTCGCATCCGGGTCCGTCACCGACATCGAGCCGACGACGGTGCCGACCGCCGCATGCTCCAGCAGAGTTGCCGTCAACGGACTTAACGACGGCGCCTCATTGCGATTGCTCAACGTGATTGTCGTCGGCGCATCGCTGAAGAGGCCGTTTGAGTCCGTCGCTCGAATGACGAGATTGAATGTCGGAGTCGATTCGAAGTTCAGCGCGGACGCGTTCGCGACGGTCAGTTGACCGGTCGCAACGTCGATCGCAAACGCACCATTCAAGTTTCCGCTGCGAATGACGTAGCTCAGCGCGTCGCCTTGATCGGGATCGGTCCCGACAACAGTGCCGACGGTCGTGCCCGCAACCGAATTCTCGGGCAACGAGAAGTTTGCGGCAGCGAGAGTCGGCGCTTCGTTCTGATTGGTGAGCGTGACCGCGAGCAACGCATCGCTCTGCAAGCCGTTCGAATCCGTGACGCGGATCGTCAGCGACATGCTCGACCGAGCTTCGAAGTCGAGCATGCTTGAGTTCGCGACGGTGACTTCGCCGGTCAGTGCATCAATCGCGAACGCGTTGTTCGTATTGCCGGAGAGGATCGAGAAGCCGTGCCCGTCAATGAGATCGGGATCGTGCGCCGTCATCGTGCCGACCGAGATGCCGCTCGCGGAGTTCTCAGCGACTGTGACTGAGAGACTCGCGATCGTCGGCGCCTCGTTGACGTTGCTCAATGTAACCGTTGTTACTGCATCATTTGTGAGACCGGCGGCATCGGTCACTCGAATCGTCAGCGAGAAGCTCGGCGTTGATTCAAAGTCGAGCGAAGCCGAGTTCGCGACGGTCAACTTGCCCGTCGCTGCATCAATCGCGAACGCGCCATTCGTATTGCCGCCGATCAGCGCGTACGTCAGCACGTCACTCACATCGGGATCAGTGGCAGAGACAGTGCCGATCAACGTTCCATTCGCTGAGTTCTCAGTCGCGGAGAACGTCGCAGCGGTCATCGTCGGCGGCTCGTTCAGTTTGCTGAGCGAGATTGTCGTCGTCGCATCGCTCGTCAGTCCGCCGCCGTCTGTTGCTCGAATCACGAGCGAGAGAGTCGGAAGCGTCTCGAAGTCGAGTGCTGCGGAGTTCGCGACCGTCAGCTTGCCCGTCGATGCATCGACCGCAAACGCACCATTCACGTTGCCGCTGATGAGCGAGTAAGTCAGCACGTCATTCGCATCGGGATCAGTGCCGCTCACAGATCCCGCAAGCGTTCCGAATGCTGAGTGCTCAGCAAGTACGAACGCCCCGCCGTGCATCAACGGTGCTTCGTTCTGATTGCTGAGAGTGATCGTTGCCGTTGCGTCGCTCGTCAGTCCGCCGCCGTCGGTCACGCGAATGGTGAGGCTGAAGCTCGGCGCGGTTTCGAAGTCGAGCACCGCTGAGTTCGCAACGCTCAATGCTCCCGTTGCCGAGTTGATCGCGAACGCGCCGTTCGTATTGCCGCCGATGATCGAGAAGACCCGCGAGTCGGCGCTGTCGGGATCAGTTGCTGTCATCGTGCCGACGAGCGTGCCGTTCGCTGAGTTCTCACCGATCGTGAATGAGGCAGCGTTCGCGGTCGGCGCTTCGTTCTGATTGGTCAGCGAGATCGTTTCCGTCGCGTTGCTCGTCAGTCCGCCGCCGTCGGTCACGCGAATCGTGAGGCTGAAGCTCGGCGCAGTTTCAAAGTCGAGTGCCGCTGAGTTCGCAACGCTCAATGCTCCAGTCACTGAGTTGATCGCGAACGCACCGTTCGTATTGCCGCCGATGATTGAGAAGACCCGCGAGTCGGCGCTGTCGGGATCGCTTGCTGTCATCGTGCCGACGAGCGTGCCGATCGCGGAGTTCTCAGCGATCGAGAATGACGCAGCGTTCGCGGTCGGCGCTTCGTTCTGATTGGTGAGCGAGATCGTCGTCACCGCAGAACGATTCAGTCCGCCGGCATCCGTCGCGCGGATCGTCAGAGCAAACGTCGGAGTGGTCTCGAAATCGAGCACCGTCGAATTCGCGACGGTCAGTTGTCCGGTTGCCGAGTTGATCGCAAAAGCGCCGTTCGTATTGCCGCCAACAATCGCGTAGCTCAGCAAGTCACCGACATCGGGGTCGTTGCCGGTCATCGTCCCGACGACTGTTCCGTTCGCGGAGTTCTCAGCAAGTGAGAAGAGGCCCGCGTTCATTGTCGGTCGCTCATTCACATTGCTCAGAGTCACGGTCGTCGTCGCACTGCTCGTCAATCCGCCGCCGTCGGTGACTTGAATCACGAGACTGAAGCTCGTGATCGCTTCGAAGTTCAGAGCGGCTGCGTTCGCAACGGTCAGTGCTCCGGTAGTCGCGTTGAGCGAGAACGCGCCGCTCGTGTTGCCGCTCAGGATTGCGAAGCTTTGTGAATCGCTCGCATCAACATCGCTCGCCGTCAGAGTGCCGACGAGCGTGCCGTTCGCTGAGTTCTCATTGAGCGTGAATGCCGCCGCATCCATTGTCGGTGCCTCATTGAAATCGGTGACGTCAACGCGGATGTCCTGCAATGCCGTGCGCGAGCCGTCGCTGACCTGCACCGTCACGTAGTAGCGATTCGTGAGATTGTCGTCGGTCGGCGTTTCGAAGTCCGGTCCCGAGACGAATCGCAATTCGCCCGTTGTTGCGTTGATCGCGAACTGCGACGCATCGAAACCGCCGACGATCGAGTACGTCAGCGACTGAGTCGGCAGATCGGCATCAGTCGCAGTCACAGTCGTGACGAGCGGTTGATTCTCGGGCAACGTGATCAAGACGCTCGCGCTGCCGCCGTTGCTCGTGATAAGCGGATCGTTGTCGTTCACCGCAGTCACGGTGACGTTCAACGATTGAGTGTCGGTCAGCGCGCCGTCGGTCACTCGCACCGTCACTTGATAGACGTTGTTCGCATCGGAGTCGGCGGGAGCTTCGAAGTTCGGAGCTGAGACAAACCGCAGTGCGCCGGTCGTCGAGTTGATCGTGAATCGCGCGGCATCAGCGCCGCCGGAGATTGAGTAGCTCAATGTCGGCGTCGGGAGATCGGCATCAGTCGCAGTCACAGTCGTCACCGCAGTGACATTCTCACTCACGTTGATCGCCGCGCTCGCACCGCCTCCGTTCGAAGTGATGACGGGGGCATTGTCATTCACCGGATTGATCGAGAGCGTGACGGTCGCGACATCGTTCTGACTGCCGTTGCTGATCTGATACGTGAAACTGTCGGTCGTCGTCTCGCTGCCGTTGTGCGTGTATTGGAAACTACCGTCGGGGTTCAGAGTGAAGCTCGCTGCGCTCGTCGGTCCCGAAACCAATGTGACCGTCAGCGGTTGCCCCGTCGGATCACTGTCGTTGTTGAGCACTCCGCCCGGCCCGCTCTCGACGCCGGATCCAGTGACGTAGTTGCTCGCGGCCGATCGGTACTGCGCCTCGATCTCATCTTGAGTGAGCACGGACGTTGAAAGGCGAGCCTCATCAATGCGTCCATCAAACGTGCGATCGGTCGCACCGCTGCGATTGCCGATGAAGAGATCTTCCGACGCATCTGATTCCGCGAAGCCAATCGGCGTTGCTGAGGTCGTTACGGGAATCTCGACGCCATTCACATAGATCTTCGGGACATTCAATAACGACGAGTTGTCGTAGCTCACCGTCACCATTTGCCATGCGTTGAGCGCGATCGATCCGGCCGCGCTGCGCCAACGTCCGACGCCGAGCGTGAAGTCGTGCTCGAAGATGATCCGACCGGTCGTTGATGACGTCGCTTCAAGCTGCATCGCCCATCCGTGTTCGCTGCTCGTCGATTCCCCCTTATCGAAGATGCGACCGTAGTCGTTCTCGCCCCAGTCTGTCGGTCGAATCCATGCGGACGCGGTGCCGCCGCCGGCAAAGAGATTGTCGACCGAAGCTGACGAACCGACGTTGATCAGACTGTTTGAGCCGTTGAACTCGCCCGCGCCGGCAATCAGTCCCGGCACATCAAACACATTCTGCACGCCGCCGTCGTTGCCGTAGTTCGACGAATCTGCCGCGTCCCCATTCATGTGATAGATGCCGACATCGCGCACATCCCAAACGGCTGCCGCGTTGCTGCCGCTCAAGACGGTCGAGTTGCCGTAGTACAGATGAATGAAGTCGCTCGTCGAACCCGCGTCGATCTGCGGAACGTTCACCCAAACGAACGAGTAGCCGGTCTCATCCCATTGCTCGATCTCGTGCGCCAGCAGAGTCCCGTCGCCATCAACGAATCGCAGATCCTGTCCCGCGTCTTGCGTTCTGCTGTAGTCGATCTGCACGGCATCACTCGCCGACGCATGCAAGCGGACGAGCACTTCGGTGTCGGTCAAATTTGATGTGCTGCCGGAGTTATCGAACGTCAGTCGTTGCCGGTACTTCCAACTGGAATTGAACCAGTTGCTGATGACCGACTGATTGAGCGAGCCGCCTTCGTTGACCGAGTAATTATCGTTACCGGCGATCGGCGTCCCCGGAGCAGCCGCTTGCACGGTGATGACGATCGACTGCGGAGATGACGTTTGCACTCCGTCGGAAACAGTGAGCGTCAACGTATGCGTCGGCACGATCGCCGCATTGAGGCTAGAGGGATTCGCTAAGAGCAACTCGCCGGTGCTCGGGTTGATTGAGAACGCACCGCTGCTGTTGCCGCCGGTGATCGTCCAATTGGAGAACGTCGTTGTGCCGTCACCGTCAGTCGCCGCCACTAAGCCGATCGACGAGCCGACGCTGCCGTTCTCAAGCACCGAGAAGTTCTGCCCCGCCGTGATGTTTGGAGCGATGTCGTTCGTATTCGTGACCGTAACGCTCAGCGTCTGCGCATCGGTGCGAGTTCCGTCGCTCGCCTGCACCGTCACGACATAAACGTTGTCCGCATTCGAGTCGGTCGGAGCTTCAAAGTTCGGAGCCGAGAGGAACTCGATCGCACCATTCGAACTGTTGATCGTGAACCGCGCCGCATCCGTTCCGCCGCCGATTGAGTACGTCAGAGTCTGAGCCGGCAGATCGGCATCGGTTGCTGTAACCGTTGTTACTGCCGTTGAGTTCTCAGCAACGGAGACCGTTGCCGTTGCCCCGCCGCCGTCCGAGTTAATGACCGGGTTGTTGTCATTCACTCCAGTGACCGTCACCGCAATCGCTTGAGTATCGGTCAAAGAGCCGTCGCTCACTTCAACAGTCACGTTGTAGACGTTGTCCGCATTCGAGTCGGTCGGCGCGTCGAAGTTCGGAGCCGAGACGAAGCTCAACGCACCACTCGTCGAGTTGATCGTGAAGCGTGCCGCATCAGAGCCGCCGCTGATTGAGTAGCTCAGCGTTGCCGCCGGTAAGTCGGCATCGGTCGCAGTCACTGTCGTCACTGCGGTTGTGTTCTCAGCAACGCTCTTCGCCGCCGTAGCACCGCCTCCATTGCTCGTGATGATCGGAGCGCCCTCATTCACCGGAGTGACGGTCACCGCAATGGCTTGAGTGTCGGTTAGCGAGCCGTCGGTCACCTGCACGGTCACGTTGTAAACGTTGTCCGCATTCGAGTCGGTCGGCACTTCGTAGTTCCGGCCCGAGATAAAGCTCAGTTCCCCCGTCGAT